>JBDGPJ010000194.1:725-4478 GCA_042219695.1 bacterium | reverse complement strand
GTGAAGTCGCCGGAGACGCCGCATGGTACCTTCCGACGGATTCAATGGACGAGTGGGACGAAGTTTTCCAGTCCGTACTGTATAATACGTCGGAACGAAGAAGGAAACAGACCCGTGGGTTACGGCGCCTCAAGCAATACAGCTGGGCTCGATCGGCCCAGAAGTACCTTGATACCGTACGGGGAAATGAACGAAGGAATTGTTAGATACAAATTATTCCTTAGACTCCTACAAAGCTCACGTCAGGTGATATTGTTCAACATAGCAAAGCATCGGGTATGTGGGAGCTGCTAATGAGTTATTTTTCCCTTGGTTTTGACTGTATAGGAACTGTTTTACACTGATCGATCTAACAATGTTTGGCCCGAATAGTCATAAAAACTTTGCTTTCATGAATGATGCGTCCCTACGGGACAGCCGACAGGCTTGAATAAACTCATGAGTCAAGCTGTAATACGAAGCCCGATTTTACGGAGTGTATTTTGGACTTCTTATACTTTCAGCCTGCCGGCTGGGTTAATCCAGTTGAAATTCGTACGTTTCCGTACGATTGGCGGCTAATTGACCGATCGGAACCATTCCGACAGTTTTTTTGTCGTGAATGTCCGAGTTAGTACTTCCAATCAATTTTATCAAGGAGATCAAACTATGGGCGACGATGAAATAACGATTTTTAACACATTGGGTCGAGAGCAAGAAACGTTTCAACCCGCGGACCCGGATCACGTGAAAATGTACGTGTGCGGAGTTACAGTTTACGATGACTGCCATCTTGGGCATGCACGTGCGTACGTAGTATTTGATGTGGTTCGCCGATATTTGGAGGAACGGGGCTTCACCGTCGATTACGTGGAAAATTTTACCGATGTCGAGGACAAAATTTTCGATCGAGCGCAGGAGCTCGGAATCGGTTGGAAGGAACTAGCCGATCGGTATATTGATGCCTACATAAAGGTGATGGACAAGTTAAACATCAAGCATGCACAGGAAGCCCGAGAGGGTAAAAAATCCCCGAGAGTTTCGGATACCATCCCCGAAATTATCGATCACATTCAGGGATTAATTGAAAACGATCATGCATACGAAGTAGAAGGTGACGTCTATTTTGCGGTTGAGCGCTTCGATGACTACGGGAAGCTTTCCGGTCAGGATCGTGACGAGATGGAGTCCGGGGCTCGTGTGGACGTGGACGAACGCAAGCAGTCCCCGATGGATTTTGCCCTGTGGAAATCAGTCAGTGAGGAAGAACGAAAAAACGGGGTACCGTCATGGGAGAGTCCGTGGGGACAGGGCCGTCCCGGCTGGCATATCGAGTGTTCCGTCATGAGTCAGACTCACCTGGGAGACACGCTGGATATTCACGGGGGAGGTCAGGATTTGATCTTCCCCCATCACGAGAATGAAATTGCTCAATCGGAAGCATTAACGGGGGAGACCTTTTCAACCTACTGGCTTCACAACGGGTTCGTAACGATTGACGACGAGAAGATGAGTAAGTCGGAAGGGAATTTCTACACGATCAAGGAACTCATTGAGGACCATAACCTCGATCCGATGACGCTTCGTTATTTTATTTTGACCCGGCATTATCGAAGTCCCATCGACTTTTCCTTTGATCGGCTGGAGGAAGCAGAGGAAGCCCTTGGGAGATTAGAGGCCCTGTATAGGCGTTTTGGAGAGGTTCTCAATCTGGAGTTTGAGGAGGGGAAGATCGATCTAACCCTACCGGAGCTCGCCCCCCTCCAAACACGGTTTCACGAGTCCATGTCGAGGGATTTTAACACGGCCGAAGCCCTCGGATACCTACAGGATTGGGCCGGGAATTGGAATCGCTGTTTAAATGAAGTTGAATCCTCACGAAAAGTTTCTCCGGACATGCGCGAACGAATTGAGGAATCACGGGAGTGGTTCCGGTACGTACTGGAAGATGTCCTGGGAATTACATTGGAATCCGGATCGGCCGCGGATGATGCGGTTCCCGATCGAATCAAGGAGATGCTTGAAAAACGTGAGCAAGCGCGGGAACGTGGAGATTACCAAACGGCCGATGAACTACGGGACCAAATACAACAGGAAGGTTACGTTGTAGAGGATACTCCTCAGGGCACGAGAGTGGTTACAAAGTCATGACCGATTACGTTTATGGTCGTAATCCCGTGGCCGAGTGGTTGGATGAACGTGCCGGTGATATTGAAAAAATATACGTGGCCAATCCCGACCAGAAGGTGGCCGATATGGTTACGGAGGCGACCGATAAAAGTATTCCGGTGGAGGAAGTTCCTCGGCGGTCCCTCAACGAAATGTCCGAGGGGAGCCGTCATCAGGGAGTTGTAGCCAGGGTGGGGGGGTTTAACCTCCTCGAACTTTCCGAACTCCTCGACCGGGAAATGGGATCCCCGCGTCGTATCATCGTGATCGATCAATTACAGGACCCGGTGAACCTGGGGAAGGTTACGCGTTCCGCCTGTTTTTTTGGGGTGGACGGAATTGTAAAAACGACGGATCGAACGGCCCCGCTTTCGGGAACCGTTTTGAAAACCTCCGCCGGGGCGGCGGCCCACGTGCCGTTTGCCGAGGTGACCAATTTACGTCGTGCCCTCGAGACTTTGAAGGATGAACGTTTATGGATCGTGGGAGCCGATCTCGAAGGTGATGTCACTCCGGGGGAAGTACCCCGCGACCGCGACCTTGCCATTGTCATTGGTAACGAGGAAGAGGGGATACGGCGACTCACGCGTGAAACCTGTGACTACCTCGTGAAAATACCGGGCCAGGGATCGTTTGATTCACTTAATGCGGCCACCGCTTCGGCCGTGCTTCAATACGCCCTCCAACCCCAGCCGGACTCGTCCTGACGTAACCGTGTTCAAAGGGGACGAAACTCCTACGTGAACAATCCCGAGCTCAAACAGTACCTCGAACAATTAAAAATCAAGATACATCCCGGAGATGCCGTGCGCCTGGGGGATTTAACATCCCCGCCCAACTGGAGCTCACTGGCCTGGAAAGTGGGTTGGGTCGTGGAGGAAGGCTACACGGGGTTGCATTTTGTGGTTTGTGAGGAGGGGGAATGGGAACAACTCACCGGGGAATTTGGCTCGTCCCGTGAACAAAAAACCGATTCTTTTGGCCGGGGATTTGCCGCGTTTATGAGTGAATGGGCCTCCCGTCTCGGCCAACCACTCAAGGCGAAAAACGTTAAGTACCGCCAGATTGATTTTACCGCTTTTGAGGGTCGAGAACGAATCCAGAAAGAAACCTGGTGGTTAATTAATTTTTCCGATCGTATGACGGGGACCTGGTATTACGTGTTTCCTCAGCGGTTGTACCAGTTGTTTGAAGAGGACGAGGAATCAACACCCCCCATTCCTCAGCCCCCCTGGAATTTCACGGAGTTATGGAAGAAGGTATCATCCGCCGAGCACCAGGAATTGATGCAGAAGTTAGGCCCTCGCCGGGAACTGCTTAACCACGTAACGGCACTCGTGGCCGCGGGAGAGCTATCGTCGGAACAAATTCTCGACAACCTTCCAGTGAATCCCCGGGATGACTTTAAACAGTTATTGTCCCGCCGACGCGAAATGCTCCAGGATCAGCCGTCTACGGAACGACGCCAGATCCTGGCTCGCTGGAAGGGAGACGCTCATTCGGCTCTGGTGGATGAAATTGGGGAATGGCTGATGGAGGATGAATTGAATGCGCCTGGATGGAGTTCATTAACGCAAGAATGGGAGGATTACCGGACTGAATTGC
>JBDGPJ010000194.1:0-672 GCA_042219695.1 bacterium | reverse complement strand
TGAGGCCCGGTTTTCCACCTCCATCTGGAACAAGTTCTGGAAAAATTTGGACGATAATTTGTGCCGTCAGGTAATTCCCCGTTTGCCGTTTGAGGAGCTTGTAATGTCGTCTTTGCAGTTACCCGAGAAAACTCGTGAAAAAATAGCACGTTTCCTGACGGAAGATAAAGCCGAACGATTTATGGATCCCCCGGCCGGAGCTTCGATGATTGATGTGTTTTCGGCCCGGGAAACCGTCTACGAGAAAGGAAACCAGCGAATTGAATCGATATCCGGGCTTTCACCGTCCGAATGGTCCTTACCTTCAAGTTAACCGCATCAAACTTTTACAGCACTTTATTCGACCGCCATCGATTGTGGAATATTCATTTGGTTAAGTTTACTTTTTTTGCTTATAGTAATTGTTTTGTTACGATGGGGAGACCACAGTTGGATTGTAATGTTGGTGAGTAAATAAAAAAACGTCACATAATGATATAAAAGCTATTCCTGCATTTTGGACAATAATAAGGGAGATATAACAATGAAGAGTATAAACTGGTGGGGGGAGCCGGCCGTTTTTTGTTTCATGGTTCTGGTTCTTCTCACAAACTACATTTGTTTCCAGGTTACGGACAATCCCCTGATATGGGCGGCGTGGATGTGTATCTCAACACTGGCTTATTTCATTTA
>JBDGPJ010000193.1:26534-28333 GCA_042219695.1 bacterium | reverse complement strand
TTCACCGAATAATACGTTTCCTCGATATTGGTACCCGCTGAGAGCACGTAGGAGCCGATTCCCATGTGGCCCGGAATAATTACCGGATGTCCGGTATCGTCGTAAGCCGGGGGATTGTCGGGATGACCCGGAGGAAGCGTCCGAACCGCTCCCTTACGATGGACAAGAACGTCCTTTTCGTTCACGGTTTCAAACCGTGCCAGGTTGTGAGTGATGTCGTATATAATGTTTACGTTGTTTTTGGAGCCCCGTTTGGGGAACTGTTCCTGAAAAATTTTGCGTATATCGTGGGTCATGACCTGTCGGTTACAGTAGGCAAAGTTAGCGGCACATCCCATTGCCCCCAGGTAATCCTGGCCGATGTCCGATTGAATGGGAGCCGCCGCGAGGGCATCATCGGGGAAGCTCAGGTCGTGTTTGGGTGCGAGTTCGAGCATGGTATCGGAGTAATCCACACAGAGCTGGTGACCGAGTCCACGGCTTCCCGTGTGGATCATGACTCCCAGTTGATCGGGGGACAGTCCAAAGGCTTCGGCGTGTTCCGGATCAAAGATTTCGTTCACCCGAACAATTTCAATGAAGTGATTGCCGCCTCCCAGTGTAGATAATTGATCGAGCCGTCCCCAGGCGTCATCCGTGATGCCGGATGTGTCGGCCCCCGGGTAAGAACCCCCGTCCTGAATGCGCTCACAATCCTCGGGCTTCGCAAAGCCGAGTTCGACGAGTTCGGGGACGCCGTTTCGAAGGATTTTATTGATATGGGGTTCCAACGTGTCGGCATGGTGGCTTTTCGTCCCAATTCCGAGTGGGATGCGACGGGTAATTTTCCGGGCCAGCGATTTTATGTCGTCGTCACTACACTCACGGGCGGAGATGTTACTCATGAGAAGTCTCATTCCGCAGTTGATGTCCATGCCCACGGCACCGGCGGAGACCAGTCCCGTTTCAGCGTTCATCGCCATTACGCCACCCACGGGCACGCCGTATCCTACGTGGACATCGGGCATACAGGCAATGTATTCAACCCCGGGCAGGGTAGAAGCGTTCTTTAACTGACGTAAGGAATCGTATTCGAGCTGATCGACCAGGGTTTCGTTTAAGTAAAGGTGTACATCCTGTTTCATTTCATCGTGTCCCGGCAAAACATAATGATTATTTCCCGCTTTTTTCAGTGTGAAATCGGGGGCTGACATGAATGATCCCTCCACGGATTTCTTTTTCTCGATATTATTTTATCCTGTTCCCCCCTGAGTGCGTAGTCGAGTAAATTCAAAATACCTGCTGGCAGTATTGTATGGGTCAATTTAATTACAAAACGAATTGTTACTGGAGGTACGTACGATGGAAGATCCATTTGAAACCGGGGAAGTTCCCTCAATCGGAATCGGTACCTGGATGATAGACGATATCGAACAATGTGCGGATACCGTTGAGAAAGCCCTAAACATTGGGTACAGGCACGTGGACACGGCTCAAATTTACGAAAATGAACAAGGAGTGGGGAACGCGATTGCTCGAACGAACGTTGACCGCGATCAGTTATTCGTAGCTACAAAAATCTGGAATAGCAACCTTGATTACGAAGGTGTTATTTCAACGGCCCGTGAAAGCCTTGAGCGGTTACAACTGGAATACGTTGATCTTCTATACATTCACTGGCCGGCGGAAAATTACGATCCACAACAGACGATTCGTGCATTTGAGGAATTGTACCAGGACGGACTTATTAAGCGGTTTGGGGTTAGCAATTTCTTGTTGGAACAGATCAAGGAAGTGCGACAAATTTCTGAGATACCGGT
>JBDGPJ010000193.1:15444-26501 GCA_042219695.1 bacterium | reverse complement strand
CTACGCTCACCAAGTTGAAATGCATCCCTGGTTGCCCCAAAAAGAATTAAGGAAGGAAGCTTCCAATCACGGAACTCGAATCGTAGCTTATTCCCCCTTTGCCCACGGTGAAGCTTTCGAGGAGGAAGCGTTTCAGCGTCTGGCTTCAGATCAAGGCTGTAGCGTAGCACAACTCCTGCTGGCATGGGCTCTCGAACAGGACGTTATTCCCATTCCTAAGGCGACCGGCGAAGACCACCTTCGGGACAATTTCGAGGCTCTCGACGTCAATCTCGACGAATCCATTCTGGAGGAACTGAATTCCTCGGATCGTGGTTATCGATACATCGATCCACCGTTTGCCCCGTGGTAAGTCAACCCCGGACAAACAATAATCTTTCGAATTGTGGCTCTCCCTGGAAATGGGTTTGATATCTGGCCAGTACGCCGTATAATTTATTCGGCAAATACCGAAAAAAGGAGAGGATTATTATGCAACCCGATATGAGAGAACAAGTTGTGTTTACGGAAAATTGCCAGGCCGTTGAAATCCCTGAAGGACACGACACCGTTGTCAAAGCGGGCACGGAGGGTTTTTTAGTCCAGGCGCGTGGTGGAAGTCTGACAATCCGAATACCCGAATCCCTGAAACAGGTTCAGATTGACGGACGGGACCTGGAAGTTCTCGAGACCCCGGCGGGCGAAGTACCCGACGTAGATGTTGAGGAAGTACAGGGTGTACAGTTTGATGGTGTCCCCGATGACATGGAACAAGCCGTCTACGATAAGTTAGGGGAGTGTTACGATCCGGAGATTCCGGTCAATATCGTCGATCTTGGTTTGGTTTATGCCGTAAACGTTAATGAAACCGGTGACGATTTCTACCAGGTTGACGTTAAAATGACCCTTACCGCCCAGGGATGTGGTATGGGGGGGCACATTTCGGGAGAGGCTCAGCGTAAGGTTGCATCCATCCCCGGAGTCGAGGAAGCCGATGTTGAAATAGTTTGGGATCCCCAGTGGACCGAGGACATGATGTCGGATGACGCCCGACAAAAATTGGGATTAGCTGGTTAAATAGATAAGATAACGTACCACCTTTTTTCCACTCCATTTATCTCTATACTTCTTCCTGTTCAACAGGCCGGTATCGTTGAACTATTCGCCACGGTCTTAAAACTGTATCGGTTCCTTTGAAACCAATAGTATCTCGGAAAAATTCCATCCTTTCCGTGACGATTTGGTTGTGTACAATCTAATTTAGCTCGCTATGTATGAGATTTTCAAATTTCATGCATTGAGCGTTCCGCGGCCGCGGAACAGCCGTTAAGCTTGAATTGTCGTATTAATTAAGTCGTAATACTTTGGAACGTATTTACAGGGAGTAGTTGTCGTTAAACCTTTCCACAGCTTGCCGGCTGGGCTAACCCAGCTGACAATCGTACGTTTCCTTACGATTGACGGTTGATCGACTGATCGGAACTATTCCGACAGTTTTGCTGTCGTGAATTTTTCGGGGTAGAATTACGTGATTCATAGCAGTCGTTGTCACCTGAACACTCTACCGGGGAATTCGGTATTTGACGGAGGTTATTTTCATGCTGATCCATGTGTATCACGGTCCAAATCTGAATAAACTGGGAGAACGGGACGTGTCCCAGTACGGTCGAGTCACACTAAACGAAATCAACCAACAACTCGCCGACTACGCCGGGGACCAGCCCTACGAAATTGAGCTGGAAAGTCGGCAAACCAATCGGGAAGGAGAGTTGGTGGAATGGGTACAGAATTCCGATAAGGACGGATTGATTTTGAATGCTGCCGGTTATACCCACACCAGTGTTGCCCTGCGTGACGCCGTTGATCTCGTGGATTATCCCACGGTTGAAGTCCACCTTTCCAATATTCATTCCCGGGAGGAGTTCCGGCAAAAATCATTGATAGCACCGGTCTCCGAGGGACAGATATCGGGGTTTGGTGTCAATAGTTACCTGCTCGGGATGGAGGCGTTGATTCGACATCTCGGAACCTGATTACACCCGCCGGCGCAAAAAACTTCACCTGGAATTACGCAGTAATCAGCCGGAAGGTTATTACACGGACGATCTACTGAATCTACGTTACCTTACCGGATTTAAAGGTTCCGCAGGATCAATGGTTTTGCTTGATAGTAGTAAATCCATTCTATTCCTGGACGGGCGCTACCGTAACTACGGTGAAACGTTTGAAGCGGATGATTTGAAGGTGGAGCAAATTGACTCCGATCGTATTGAATCGCTTCAGGAGGTTATTAGTTCTGAAAACGTGGAAAGCGTTCATTTTGAACGTGACCGTTTGTCTTACTCGGTTTTTCGTTCAATTGTCGAAAAAACCGAACTTGAGGAACGGACGTATGGCGATGATTGGATTGGAAATTTTCGTAAGGAAAAGGATGAATCGGAAATTGAAAATCACGAGGAGGCCATTCGCCGGACTCTGGATTTGTTCGACATCGTAGAGACCTGGATCGAGCCGGGAATCTCCGAACGAAAAATGAGTCGATTCGTCCGCCGGGAGCTCGAAGAACGAGGGGAGGGATTAGCGTTTGATCCGCTCGTACTAATGGGAGAACGTACGGCAAACCCACATTGCCCGAGTACGGATCATTCACTGGGTCAGAATGACGCCCTGTTATTGGATATGGGGGTTAAAGTAAACGGGTACTGTTCCGATTTGACGAGGATGTTTTTCACGGAAGAAGGAACCCGGCAGGAGGAATTATACGACTTGTCCAAGCGTGCGGCAGCGCGTGCATTTGATATTATCGAACCGGGTGTGTCTACCGAAACGGTAACCGAAAAGGCCCACGACCTTGTTAGGGACGAGGGATTCAAGGACAATATTCGTCATGGGTTGGGGCACGGGGTCGGTCTCAATGTTCATGAACCCCCAAAAGTATCCGAAAAGAGTGATGAAACACTTTCGGAAGGGATGATTGTAACTCTCGAGCCGGGAATTTACATTGATGGAGTAGGGGGTGGAAGAATAGAGCACATGTGTCTGGTCACTGAAGATGGTGCGCGAATCCTTGATGAAGCGAATGAATACATATAAGTTGGAACAAATAATTTCTATTACGGGATGAGATAACATGGTTGAACCGAATAAATTTGAAACGGGAATGGGAATTTATATTGACGATGATTTATACATCGTCGAAAATTTTCAGCATAGCAAGCAGGCGCGTGGAGGTGCTTCAGTCAAAGTAAAACTGAGGGACGTACAGTCGGGTAATATTGAGAACAAGCGTTTACGACCCGAGGAAAATTTTGAACAGGCTTACATTGACGAAAAGGAAGCCGAATTTTTATACCGGGACGAGCCGTTCCTCGTGTTTATGGACATGGAAACGTACGACCAGGTGGAAATGTCCGAAGAATCCCTGGGTGAAAAAACGAAATACCTGACTGAAGGTGAAAAACTCGAACTAAAATACACGGATGGAGAACCCGTTGGAATTGTACTACCGAATAAGGTTACACTGGAAGTTGCCGACACGGAACCGGGGGTAAAAGGTGATACCGCCCAGGGAGGAACCAAGCCGGCCACACTTACGACGGGTTTAACCGTGGACGTTCCCTTATTCATTAATGAGGGTGATTTAATTGAAGTTGACACAGAGAAGGGTGAATACTCCGGAAAAGTGGAGGAAGACGAATGACCGACGACCAGTTTAGTTTTCGGGAATCCGACGTGCGCAGGCATGTCAAACGATTATTACAAATTATGAATCATTACGACCTCACGGAGGTTGAACTGGAAAACAAAACCGGAGAAGGGGGTATCCACGTCCGGCGGTCCGAACAGGAAAACTACCCTCCCTTACTCGAAGGACGATCGACAGACGTGGAAGGTGAAATAAGGGCGCCTTCCATAGGACAGATATCCTGGGACGTGAATACCGGTGATTCGGTTGAAGCCAATCAGGTGGTAGGAACTATTGAGAAGAACGATGAAACCGTTGAGGTGTCGACGGACATGGGGGGAATCATTGCGGAGCTGTGCGAGGAAGAATACGTGGAATTTGGTCAGAGGATTGGTTCCATAGAGCCAAAACAGAACGATAACGGGGATGAAAATGACGTAGATAAAAGTGAACAAGAAGGTGACGGCGAATGAGCCGGATTCTTATCGCGAATCGTGGTGAGATTGCACTGCGAGTTATCCGTGCCTGCCAGGAACTCGGTCACGAAGCCGTTATTGTACATTCCGAAGCCGACGAGGGCACACGACCCGTTAGAGTTGCGGATCGCTCCGTTTGTATTGGTCCCGCCGACCTAAATTCCAGTTATATGGACGAACAATCAATCCTCTCCGCCGCGAAAATGGTGGACGCCGACGCCATTCACCCGGGATACGGGATGCTTTCCGAGAATGCCGGATTTGCCGAGCGTGTCGAAGAATCACCTTTCGTATTTGTCGGGCCCGCTTCGGACACAATCCACTTGATGGGACAAAAGTCAGAAGCAAGAGCTCGCCTGAGTGAGGCAGGGATGCCCGTGTTACCCGGTTCGGACGGAGATCTGACCGATTACGAGGAAGCCGAGGAAGTGGCCGAAGAAGTAGGTTATCCCATAATGCTGAAAGCTTCTCAGGGAGGGGGAGGACGAGGTATTTCCAAGGTCATGTCCGAAGACGAACTCGAGGATCAATTCCAGCGCGTACAGTCCGAGTCGGAGGCGGCATTTGGATCCGAAAAAATTTACATTGAGAAATTTATCGAGGATCCGCGCCATATTGAGTTTCAGGTCGTAGGGGACGGAAAGGGGGATGTTTTGCACCTGTACGAACGTGAGTGCAGTATTCAACGCCGTCACCAGAAACTTCTCGAGGAGGCCCCCTCCCCGGCAATGACAAAAACTCTAAGGGATGATTTAACGGCCGATATTATGGAAGCACTTTCCGATCTCAAATACAGTAACGTAGGCACTCTTGAAATGGTATACGACGAGTCCGCTGAAGAGGCCTACGTAATTGAGGTTAATACCCGGATACAGGTTGAACACCCGGTTTCGGAAATGATTACTGGCCGGGATTTAATTAGGATTCAGATTGAAACAGCACTCGAGGGTGAGCTTCCCATCGGTCAATCGGAAATCGATCGGGATGGGCATTCGATGGAAGTAAGAGTGTGTGCAGAAAATCCACACTCGGGCTTTTCGCCCGATCAGGGAACAATTGAACACCTCAATTTTCCATCCGGTCCCGGTGTGAGAGTTGATTCATACATTGAAACCGGCACCTGGATTTCCCCCTATTATGATTCCATGATCGGAAAAATAATCACCTGGGATTCCACCCGGAGCGAATGTATTGAACGCATGAAACGAGCACTTGGTGAAACGGAGATTGAAGGAATTTCGACAACAATTCCGCTATTCGAATGGATCCTGGACGAAGAAACCTTCCGCGCGGGGGATTTTGACACGGGATACATTGATGCTCACCGGGATGATTGGAAGTCCTACCTGGGATCGAATTAATTCTTTTGTCGAGTTGTTCGTGATTGTGTCATGAGCTTTCTGGACCGAATTCAGATTCTGATGGCCAGTGTCATTTTATTCATAGCAAGTGGAGTCGGTGTGTTTAGGTGGGTAGGACAATTTGACCGCTCCCCAATTTTGCTTGCCCTGGAAAGCTGGTTCCCCGTTCTCGAAAACTTTGATTATTTACTGATCTCGCTGGGATATGCTTTATTGTTTTTGGCCGCGCTGATGCTCGTCATGATTGCTTTTCGTGAAGAAAATTTTGAATCCACGATTACGATGGATACCGATAACGGGAAGATGAAAATTTCCACTCAGGCGTTAACGGAATACATACGTTCGTTGCGAGATAATGTTCAGGGCATTACATCGATACGGCCCGAAGTCACTTCACCTGCCGGAGGAATGGAGCTTGTCGTAAATGTGGTCGTCCGGGAATCCGACCCCGTTCCGGATGTCGTAGATCGATTTGAAGAGAAACTCAAAAATAAATTAAAGGATGTTTTTAAGCTTAAAAACCTCGATCGTATTTCCGTTTGTGTTGATGATATAGAAGCTTCTTCCACTTCTGAATCCGACGAATAATTCCTTCCCTTTTTTCGGGCCGATCGCAATGAATTTGTAAAAGGTGGTCGGTCAATCACCGTTGTGGAACTCGGATAAAAATTGGTTGGATCTTAATAAATGATGGGATTCTCACCGGCAAGGTGTACTTCCGTTCAATAAGGTAATTAACGGGCAGTCTCCCATCAATTGATCCCAAAATAAATGGACGCAATAGTAAATGATTCGTAAGTGGTATGTTGACTTCCGATTTGAGTACCTTACTTGTATAAACGTTTACAAGACGATAGTTTATTCGCTTGTTTAAGTGATGATTCCCCGTATCGAAGTTGATCACCATGGCGAACTCTAATGTTGAAAATCAGTCGGAAGAACAGATACACAGAAGACAACCTGACTACGACGACGTTCTTCAACTGTACCGAGAGCAAATTACCCTTGGGGTAGAGGAGTCGGTTTCGGGCTCCTCGGCGGATTTGATTGAAGAATACGAATCCGCCGATTACGAACGAAAAACCGAGATTCTCGCCACACTTTGTGAACGAAATGAAGACGATCTCCAGTCTTTTTTTGAAACCGTTCTTTCCGAGAGCGACCGGATCCGGCTCAAAGAATTTGCCCTCGTGGGACTGGGCGTACATGCACGGGACAATGTAACTACACAGGTTTTAGATGAAATAGATAATGCCGAGGACCCGGCCCTGTTAGTTTTGGGAATCAACGTTCTGGCGGAGGTCAATGCTTCCGATGCTCTCGAATCCCTTGTCGGATACTTACATCATGAATGGGATGAAGTAAAATTTCACTCGGCAATGGCTTTGAGTGTTCTGCAGGAAATAGACGAAGAACTGTTAACCCAAAAATTACGTGAAATCGTCGAAGGAGAAGCTCATTTAACGACTCTCTATTATCTCATTCTCCTGATCAAAGAACGACAACTCACACCGGCTACTAAAATTCTCCACGAACTTCTGGATCATGAAAAACTTGGTTATTTTGCCATAGAAGCACTCGGTGAAATTGGGACGAATGGAGCTTATGAAGCTATACTTCCCGTACTCGATGACAATGATCCAATTCGTCAGTATTACGCCGCCGAAGCTCTTGGAAAAATTGGAAACGAAGAGTGCTGGGACGAGTTAGAAAGTCTGAGTGAGAATCATTCCGATCGGAACGTCCGATATTACGCGATGAGAGCTCTTCACAGGATGAACCGGCGTCGTTCCATCGAAGTTTTATTGGACAGGCTCCGGGATAGTGATCCTGAGATCAAGGATTACGCTTCTCGTGCACTTATTGAGTTTGGTGACGTTGTACTTGAACCCTACCGGGAAGCACTGGATTCCGGGAATCGTGAGGCAATCAAGGAAGCCCTGTACGTGATGGGAGAAATTGGAACGGTTGATATATTACCGGAGTTACTGGACAAAGCTTATAGCGCCGACAAGGAAATTGAACATTTCGCTTTAGAAGCGTTAAAAAAGATGGCTGAATCGTACGATGAATGCAGGCGATATCTTCTGGAGGAACTACCGACTGTAGAAACCGAACTACAGATTAATATTATCCGGGTACTTGAAGGGTTGGGGAACACGGAGTTATGCAGTTTCCTTTCTCGCTTTATCAAAGCAGATAACACGAAATTACGTTATTACATTGTTGGTGTTTGTAAAAATGAGAGCAGTCCCGAATGTCTCCACCAGCTTCGCAGATTATCCGAGGATGATAACTTACAAGTGGCCACTTATGCCGTTAGAACGTTAACCTCCATTGATTCTGAACTGGCTCGGGAACTGGCCATTGAAGGAGTAAAAAATGAGATTCGTCCGTTAGTACTACTGGCTTATCTCCGGGGGTTTTATCTCGACCGGCATCCCGATTACCTGCCCGTGGCCGAACATACCCTGGAAAATACGGAGGATTCCCAGCTTCGTTTTTACGCAGCGTCCGCCATCAAAGCAATCGATCCCGATCGATTTGAAGAACTGGCTAACGGAGATGAATATTTACAGCGAATCAAACAGCGTGTCTACGTTTGATCACTGAAGATTCAAGATATGCTTGTAATTTGATATACTTGGCAACGTTTACAATGAAATGACAATTCAGGAACAAAGGATGAGATTCCTTGAATGATTGGCAACCCACTGTTTCGAACGTAATGTCTACTCAGCTGTACACGGTTTCCCCTTATTCAACCATTAAGGACGCCTACGATCTGTTAATGGATCACGATCTCCGGGCCTTGCCGGTTGTGGGGGACGAGGGAGAGCTGGTTGGAATCATTAGTGAACGCGACATCATTCGGTATCGAACGCGCAATATTTTACCCAAACATGCTGATTTCTACATAAAAGTGCAGGATGTCATGACCTCCAGCGTGAACTCATTTCAACCCGGATTACCCCTTGGTGAGGCCGCCAAAAAGTTTGTCAAATGGGGGAACAATCAGGTTCCCGTTGTTGAGGACGAAGTCGTGGTGGGAATTGTTGAACACATTGATTTACTGAGCTTTTTCTCCGATCAATGGGACAGTTCCGCCAACCAGATGGAGGGAGCAAACATTACGTAACCCCGGAACGATGTTCCCGGGGGACGCACTTATGTTTTCTTGCAGAAAAAATTGTCCGTGGAGGATTACTTCATGAATCGGCGAATAGTGCTCATTATCCTTGATAGTCTCGGTATAGGAGATGCTCCGGACGCCGGGTCATTCGACACGGAGGGAAGTAATACCGTTGTTAATATTTCTACTCGTGTTGCCGGTTTAAGCTTACCCAACATGGAACGGCTTGGACTGGGACATATTCACCCGATTCTGGGAGTCGATCCCCATCCACAGCCTGTAGGTTGTTACGGTGCGATGAGTGAAGTTTCAAACGCAATGGATACTACGGTAGGCCACTGGGAAATGATGGGTCTCCGCACTGAGAAGCCCTTTCCAACCTACCCGAATGGATTTCCCGATGAAGTTATTGAGCCATTTGAAAGGGCCATTGGCCGCCCCGTACTGGGTAACAAACCTGCCTCGGGAACAGTCATTATTGAAGAACTCGGGGAAGAGCACATGTCCTCGGGATCTCCCATTGTCTATACCAGTGCGGATAGTGTCTTTCAGATTGCAGCCCACGAAGAAGTTATCCCCGTTCCAGAATTATATCGAATGTGCGAACAAGCCCGGGAAATTCTGACTGGAGAACATCGAGTAAGCAGGGTTATAGCCCGCCCTTTCGTCGGGAAACCGGGGGGGTTCCAGCGTACTCACCGGCGTAAGGATTTTTCGGTGTCCCCGCCGGAACAAACCGTTATGCAGGATCTCAAAGAGTCCGGTTATGAAGTCCAGTGCGTTGGTAAAATTTCCGATATTTTCAACGGCGTGGGAGTTACCGAGTCCTTCAAGACGAAAAATAACCGGGATGGTATTGATAAGACCCTCGACCTGATACGAACCAGCGAAGAAGAAGGAATGATTTTTACGAACCTGGTGGATTTTGATTCCAAGTACGGACATCGAAACAATCCCCTTGGATACGCTCAGGCTCTCGAAGAATGGGATCAGGGACTTGAGGAAATTCTTTCCTCCTTGAACCAGGGTGATATCTTGATGATTACCGGGGATCACGGGACCGATCCCACCACGGAAACCACCGATCACAGCCGCGAGCTTGTACCGTTACTCGTGTATGGACCCGGTTTAAACCAGGGAGTTGATTTGGGGGTGCGAATTGGATTTTACGATATTGGCCAGTCGATACTCGATTATTTTGGAATGGAACAACGCCTGGAAGCAAAGAGTTTTTGGCCCCTGTTAAAGAATGGTGTTGTTGAAGCGGTCCCGTGAATGAACCTCTCCGCCAGTACCTGTCCTCCGAAAGTAATAATAAGTCGTTTGTTAAGAATAATTCACTTCGTGAACTGCTCACGTCCGATCCGGACGTCGTATTACAAAACAACAACCCTGATGATTTACAGTCTCTGACACCGGAAGAAATTAATTTTTCGCCCGATTGTCCCCCCCGGAAAAAAGAACTTATAAAATGGATCATTACCCAGGCTAAACAGCTCCATGACGAACACGTTGACTCCCTTACCGGAATATTCACCCGTAGTTACTGGGAACGAGATCTTCGGTCTTCCCTGGAGATTGATGACCCAAAAATTATTTTCATGGCGGATATCGATCATTTTAAGCACTTCAACGATGAATACGGACATGAAATGGGGGATAAAGTACTTGAAGCTGTAGGCCAAATATTTCGGGAATCTCTGTCGGAATCAGCAACACTCGTTCGGTACGGTGGAGAAGAGGTGCTGGGAATTTTATCGCAGTCTAAACAAAACGGTCTCGAACAACTGGAAACTGTTCGAGAAGAACTGGCTTGCGGAGGCTTGTTTTCTTCCCAACCGGAGCCCGTAACGATAAGTATAGGTGTGGAATCAGTCGGTAAAGGAGAAAACTTACAGGAAGCAATACGACGCGCTGATCTGGCGTTGTATGAATCAAAGTCAAATGGTCGCGATCAATTGACCGTTTATAAGCCTTACCTCGATCAGAAGAAGTTATTATATATTTGGGGAGTATACCGATACCTCTGGGATTCAAACGCTCGTTTCAGTGTGTCGGGGGGAGAAACGTTAGAATTTTGCCTTTATAGGCCGGAACAACTCGAGATTTATAATTGGTACGACAATGAAAGTCTTCGAATAAATATCTCCGATAGTGTCAATCATCCAGTCCGATCTTTACAATCAATTAACGATGGATACGTAATTCTTGATAACGACGGTGAGGTGTTTCATGTCTCCAAACAAGAAGGATGTGTGGCCATTCATTCGGGGAAATCTGTGCCGATTGTCGAACTTACCGGTGATACCGATCAATTGCATGCGGTCGGACTCAACAATCAGTATTATCATTACCGGAATGAAGAACTGGTACATGCCGGGGCACTACCGTCCGAATGGGAATACGTGGCTTCTTGTGATGGA
>JBDGPJ010000193.1:11772-15434 GCA_042219695.1 bacterium | reverse complement strand
TATTTAACTCACGAAGGAAAATTAGGGCATTGGGACGGGGAAGATTTTGATGTATTACAGGATTGTCCCGAATCACCCCGTCAACTGGTATCAGGGGGAGATCGTTTGTACTTGGTTGGTGAATCCGGTCGGTTGTTCCAGTCCGAACCCTCCGTGGGGCGATGGAAAAGTTTGAGAATACAAAATTTTATGAAGAACAGGGTACGTTGTAGGGAAATTTCCAGTCACGGCAACACGATTGTTATACGTGACGAGAATGGTCGTCTTCTCCTTGCTTCAAGACGAAGAGAAACGATGTCGCTGAATGAAATATGAGTTTGGACGATAATAAAAATCTTAGTCTGGTTATCCCGGTCTATAACGAATCGGAGTTCCTGGAACGGATACTAAACCGAGTAAGTGATGTGGACCCGGTCGATGAATTGGTGATCGTCGATGATCATTCGCAGGATGATTCCTACCGCATTATACGGGAGTTTGATTACCCCGATGGTCTTACCGTTCAACATTTTCGGAATGACTCGAACCGGGGAAAGGGATATTGTGTTCGAGAGGGAATCAAACAGGCCACCGGGGATATAATTGGAATTCAGGATGCCGACCTTGAATACTTCCCTGAGGACATTCCACGCTTACTCGAACCCCTTTACGATGAGAGGGCCGAAGTGGTGTACGGAAGTCGAAACTTAAGTGAGCACAAGAGCTTCTCTTTCTATTATTACCTGGGTAACTCGATATTAACGCTTTTGACGAATATTATTTATAACATTTACATAACGGACGTGGAGACTTGTTATAAGTTTTTTCGGAAAGAAGTAGTCGATCCTGCTGAATTACACTCCGATACATTTACGATCGAGAATGAACTGACAGCCCGAATTGTCCGCAATGGTTATCGTATTTATGAAGTTCCCATTCGGTATTCTGCCCGTTCCAGGGAAGAGGGGAAGAAAATTACTGCATGGGATGGTATCAAAGCTGCGGGAGCCATATTTTGGTACCGTTTTTTTTGACTGTAAATTTTTTTTAGATTGTTTATAGTTGACCGCTCAGCGTACAAAATTATTTACCGCTTCATCTTTATGGTTGGAAGGAACGATCAATCAATAACTTTGCTTGGCATAACCCGGGAAGATAAAAATTGAAAAGTCCCTTGAAAATCTCTTTAAAATTAAACTTCTCAAGACTGAACATTTCCCTTGCAATGGATTTTGAGGTGTCTTTGAATGGATAAGGCTGTTTGTATAACAGGCGGAGCGGGTTTTATAGGATCGCATATTGTTCAATCGGCCATTGATAATTACAGTCGAGTAATTGTAGCTGACGATTTTTCAACGGGTCACCGGATCAATTTAGAACCTTTTGAGGGCGATATTGAGATTCAGGAAGTCGATATAAGAAATAAGTCCCGGATGAGGGATATTTTGTCGAATGTAGATGAAATTTTTCACCAGGCCGCGATGCCATCCGTCCCCCGTTCCATGGAACAACCGGTTGTATCGACGGACATCACGTTTATGGGGACCCTAAAATTGTTTCAGACGGCTCAGGAAGTCGGGGTCGAACGAATCGTTTACGCTTCCAGCAGTTCCGTCTACGGAGATCAGCCGGAGTTACCCAAACAGGAATCCATGGATCCCATGCCGGAGTCTCCATATGCAGCGGCGAAACTCAGCTGTGAAGTTTTTGCGGAAGTTTACGCCGACAAGTTTTCAATTGATACCATAGGCCTTCGTTATTTTAACGTTTTTGGACCCAGACAGGATCCCGAATCCGATTACGCGGCTGTTATTCCCGCTTTTATTCGGGCTTTTCTCGGGGAAAATTGTCCCGAAATTTACGGTGACGGTGAGCAGAGTAGGGATTTCACTTATGTCTCCGATGTTGTTCAGGCCAATTTTTGTGCGATGGAATCCGGTATTCCGGGGAAAGTCTATAACGTAGGATACAATGATCGGATGACAGTTAATGAACTGGCTCAGGTGATTAAAGATTATACCGGGGCAAGTTCAGAGGTTAACTACGAAGACCCACGCCCGGGTGATGTCAGACATTCTCAGGCCGATGTTTCGGAGCTGAAATCCGATACTGGATTTTCACCGAATTACACAGTTCGCGAAGGTTTGAAAGAGACGATAAATTGGTTTCGTAATCATCCCGATCGATGGGAAACGTAGGGATATGAAATTAGAGGGGAAGAATTGTATTGTTACCGGTGCGGCCGGATTCATCGGCAGTCATTTGTGTGAAATCCTTCTTCAGCATGATGCTTCCGTAATTGGTATTGATTGTCTAACCGATTATTACGAACCAAAAATAAAGCGTTCCAATCTTAGTGGCTGTATTGATGACGATGATTTTACGTTCCGGGAAGAAAACGTTGTTAACGTGTCGTGGTCATCGCTTCTCGAGGATATCGATGTCGTGTTCCATCAGTCGGCCCAGGCGGGCGTTCGAGCGAGCTGGGGAACGGAATTCGATGAATACATTCACCAGAATATTCGTTCGACCCAGGTTTTGTTGGAAGCCCTTAAAACAAATCCTGCAGACGTTCCCATCGTGCTTGCCTCGAGTAGTTCCGTCTATGGTGTACCCGACCAAATGCCCATGGTGGAAACGATGCGTACGGAGCCCCACAGTCCGTATGGCGTTACCAAGCTTGCGGCCGAAAACCTTGGGATGCTTTACCATAATAATTTTGATATACCGGTTACGTCACTACGGTATTTTACGGTCTACGGTCCCCGGCAACGCCCGGATATGGCCTTCACACGGTTTCTAAGCTGGATTTACGATGACCGGCCGATCACGGTTTACGGCGATGGTACACAATCCCGTGATTTTACGTTTGTCCTTGATGCTTGCCGGGCCAATCTAGCTGTTGTTGAAGAAGCGGCCTGGGGAAGAATCTTTAATGTCGGTGGCGGCCAAAACGCAACGTTGAATGAAATGATTGACACGATGGAACAGGTGGCCGGGAAAAATGTTACGCGAAAACAGGAACCACCCCAGAAGGGGGACGTGCCTCATACGTCAGCGGATACCAATCGTATTGAACAAGAAGTGGGATGGAATGCCCGGATCGACTTGAAAGAAGGTCTCGAACGACAGTGGGAATGGATTGTCAATCGGCCTGACGTCCGCGAGACTGTTTTACGTTAAAAACGTTTGCCGTTACTTTATTCTTCCATCTTGATTTAACGTTATGATTTCCGTCTGTCACATCATTACCCGACTTATCCTTGGCGGAGCCCAGGAGAACACGGTTCTTACCGTCCGGGGATTACATGATGACGATCGATTTGAGGTTGACCTGGTTACCGGACCGGCCCTCGGCCCGGAAGGGGAGCTTATAGAAGACGCCAGGGAGTTTGGCGTGGACCCGGTCATTATTGATTCAATGCGGCGGGATATCGATCCATTCCTGGATACGAAAGCTTTCCTTGAGTTGTCTGGTTATCTTTCCTCAGAGGATTACGATATTGTTCACACGCATAGTTCCAAGGCGGGAATACTGGGTCGTTGGGCGGCACGTATGAATAATGTTCCCTGGGTTTTCCATACGATTCACGGATTACCCTTCCACAATTATCAATCCTGGTATCGTTACGAGTTATTTCGTCGATTGGAGCAGGCCACCGGGTCCATCACCCACGAAATTC
>JBDGPJ010000193.1:2992-11717 GCA_042219695.1 bacterium | reverse complement strand
TGTGACCGCATGGCCGAGAAGGCGAGTGCGGCCGGTGTTCAACCGATCAATCAGTTCCGGACTGTGTACAGCGGGATGGAACTGGAACCTTTTCTCAATGTTCCCGCATCAGGTAGGCAGGAAGCTTTACAACGAAAAGAGGAACACGGTTTTGAGCCGGATACGTTTGTTTTTGGAAAAATTGCCCGTCTATTCCACTTAAAGGGACACCAGGACTGTCTAACGGCCTTTGAACGCGTAGTTTCCGAGTATCCCCGTGCAAGATTACTCCTGGTGGGGGACGGAATACTACGGGAAGAACTGGAGGATCGAGTTCGGGAGGCCAATTTAGAGGATAAAGTGGTTTTTACCGGATTGGTCCCGTACCACAGGATTCCTGATATGCTCACGGCGATGGATTGTCTCGTCCATTTTAGTTTCCGGGAGGGACTGGCACGGGTCATTCCCCAGGCTCAAGCAGCCGGCCGACCGGCTATTAGTTACGCAATTGATGGGGCTCCCGAGGCCATTGACCACCGGGAAACCGGGATGCTCGTGAAACCCCATGACGTAGCTGGAATGGAAAATGCCATGATTGAAGTAATGACCGATTCCCAACTCCGTGAATCCATGGTTGAACGGGCGCGTTCCTGGGTAGAACCTCGTTTCCACTGGATGCACATGGCGGAGTCGATCATGAAATCCTACCTTGAACTACCGGGGATTACTTGATTTTCATCCGAGAAACCGTTCAAAACTTGACGTCCGCCGGTTTTGTTTAGTAAATCAACAAATTTTAAACAATCGATGTTGCAAAAGATGAAAGAAAAATAAAATACCACTACATTTCTCCTTTGGAAAATGCTTGAAATCCGAAATCAAACAATACATAATCGATTTTCAAGTTGAATTGGAAAGCAGTTGGACACGACAAAAGGATAATTTTGTACGAAAAGTGGTAGAGATATTCACCTATGGGAAAGGTGGCTTTTTGGTATGACTCCCTATTTGTTATCTGTCAAAAAGTCTACTTTATTTTCCTTTTCCATCCTGGTTTTTAAATACTCAAATTTGAAATCACTGTGTTGTTTTGATTGAATTTTTAGGTTGGGATTGCACTTTATTTTTACCTTCTTAGGAGGGTTCAGTTATGTTCAAGCGCGGTTTTACGATTTTATCTCTTTGTTTGGTGTTTATGGTTGCGGTCTCGGGAAGTGTACTGGGAGCTTGTAAAGAAATCCCCGGTACGAGACAGGTGGAACCGGATGGAATTTACATAAAGGAGCAATGTACGAATACAGTTGAGGCAAACATCATCAGTTCCAACAAAAAAGTCGTTCACATGAAGCCTTCCGACGATATGGTTTCTGTAGATTATCAAGTGGAACTTACCCTTTTGGATGTTTCACACAAAAATAACATTGACGTAACAATCAATTCCTTTGGCCCGAATCGGACGTTCTTAAATAAGGTGGGAGACGTTGAAGTATCCCTTGAAGGAAACGAGGCCATCCAGGATAGTCAGGGAACATTTTCGTTACGGAATCCGCTGCAAGTATCGCTCCAGGCGGGGAAAACGAAAACCCTCAACGGAACGATAAAGATCAAACGTTCGATTGATCTTTCGGATGTGAACATTCTCTCCGCTATGGTGGACGTCGACTATACCCGCAAGTACAAGCGCTGGAAGCGTATTGGCGATGTACAGCAGACTTCCCAATCACAGCAATTTGAAACGAATGAGGGAGTCACGCTTGTTGTTGACGAGCAAAAACCGGTTGCCTGTGTTCCGGGGGAACTTAATCAGGAGCCATCCGTAAGTCCTTCGGTAAATGGGCCCGCTGAGGTTTTGCTGGACAAGGTTGACGCCAACGTTAGTAAAGACACCCATACACGGGTTCAGGTGACCAGCATAAATGACCATCAGAGGGGGGGACAGTTGATCGATCCTGACTTCAAGACCCAGAATCTCGTAATGGATGGCAGTTCGAGGAGATCATACCAGGTATCAGCTCCTTCCGCTGACCTTTTTAAAGTAAGTGTTGAGTACCGAGTTGGTTACTGTCAGACCGACGGGTCTTTTGAAGTTTCCGCCCAGCAGCGTATTCCGTTGCGTAATCCGGTGACCCGTTAATAATTTATAATTACGTCATTCCCCCGGGCCCTGATCCGGGGGAATGGCGGGTTTCTTTTTTTACCCACCTCACTCACTCTCGCTATTTAAATGTTTTAATGGGGGAATAATTCAAGTTTTTGGAATTTATTGAGTCCATTAAGACAGTCTTCTTTTAAGGAAAAGCAAGAGGTGCTATTGTTTTTATTCTAAAATGAAGATTTAGATTGTTCACGAGGTGTCGGTCGTAATGAATCGAGTGAGAAAACAGGTTTTTGTTTTTAGTATAGCGTTACTTTTTGTGTTGATTGTTACCTCGGCTCCATCAAATGCCTACACCCGAAAGTTTGTAACCGAAAAAAAACAGTTTTCCTATGCGATACAACCCAACTGGACTCAGGGTCCCATCAAAAAAAGACAGTTTACGTTAAGTACTGACTTCTTTCTCGAGAAATCCCTCCAAAAATCCGTCATTGTCGATACCGTTACCATACGGTATCCAAACGAAATTCAGGTTACTCGCCAACATGATACCTACCTTGTTCGTTCCGCCCCTGATTATATTACTTACAATTTTGATCGTGGTGACACCTCGGGGGAAATACATTTTGATTACAATGAAACTTTAGCTCGATGGGACGGTATTATGACCGGTGTAGATATGAATGTACCGTCTAAGATCAATGTTTCAGGAGAGATTCAGGTAATTTTTTACTGGAAATTGGGAGAAAACGGGGCAAATCAAAAATTCGTGCGTACAAAAAAGCTCGCTATCCAGTAAAAGACTTCGATTTTTAAATCATTGTCTCCAAAAGATTTGATACCGGTTCCTTCTCATACCCAACAAAATTTGGAATAATATCCTCCTCTTTAGTCTACGGTTGAATCGTTTTGG
Source organism: bacterium (assembly GCA_042219695.1). Classification (GTDB taxonomy): domain Bacteria; phylum T1Sed10-126; class T1Sed10-126; order T1Sed10-126; family JBDGPJ01; genus JBDGPJ01. The sequence goes on along the minus strand of JBDGPJ010000193.1, from coordinate 8,730 downwards.
TAATATAGTTGATCGTTTTCGAGAATTTATACTGATGAATGTTTGGGCTAATCGTAGCGAACGTGAGGGGCAACTGCCTGAGCTGTTTTATGGAAAACAGCTGGGCGACTGGTTGAGTGCTTCAAAGTGAATCAAGCTTCCGGCGTATAGGCTATTGAACTATGAGCGACAAAGAAGCAAATTCCTAACTCGGTATACATGACAGTAAAACTATTAGTGAATAGAACCATTCGTAGAGATGAATGATTCGTGACGATTGAAATCGACGTGAATCATTCAAGCTAACAATTCAAGACGAATTCTTGATAAACCAGGGAGAATTGTAATGAAAGCATTAATTACCGGTGGAGCCGGATTTATTGGTTCCCATATTAGTGAAAAATTGCTTGCACGAGGCGACGAGGTTGTGGTGCTGGATAATCTATCCACGGGCCGGCATGAAAACGTATACCGATTGCAGGATGATGATCAATTTAATTTGATCGTTGATACCATCATGAACGAGGAGCGTGTAAAAAAGCTCGTAGACCAGGTTGATGTTATCTTCCATCTCGCGGCGGCCGTGGGGGTACAATACATCATTGATAACCCCCTGGAATCCATGGAAATTAATTCCCGGGGTACGGAAAATATTCTCCATGCCGCCAACCAGGATAAAACCCCCGTTTTCCTGGCTTCTACGTCGGAAATTTATGGAAAAAATGAGGACATTCCGTTTAAAGAAAGCCAGGATAGGGTCTTGGGTTCGATCGATATTACGCGCTGGAGTTACTCCTGTACGAAGGCGTTTGACGAATTTTTAGGACTTGCTTTCTGGAGACAGAAACAGTTACCGGTAGTTATTGGACGTTTTTTTAATACGGTTGGGCCTCGCCAAACGGGGCGGTATGGCATGGTCATACCACGGTTTGTGAACCAGGCTCTCCTGGGTCATCCCATTACTATTTATGGAGATGGTCAGCAGTCACGTGCTTTCATGGATGTTGATGACACTACCGATGCAGTCCTTGGCTTGATGGACGGGGAGCAGTACGGTGAGTTTTTTAACATTGGAAGTGAAGAACGAGTAACAATTGAGGAACTTGCCGAGATTATTGTGGATAAGGTGAATAGCGATTCGGACCTCAAGTTCGTACCTTACGATGAGGCTTACGAAGAAGGATTTGAAGACATGCGTCATCGGGTTGCCGATACTACTAAGTTAAAACAAGCAATTGATTTCACCCAAAAACATGACCTTGATGATACACTGGATCGAATTATTGAATACTTCCGCTCCAATGAAGATTTTGAGTAATCCCGTGATTGTCGCATTGGAATCATGGGGATGGGATACGTGGGTTATCCGTTAGCGGTTTCCTTTGCCGAAGCGGGTTTTGAAGTTGTGGGGTTTGACGTGGATAAAGATACGGTAAATACGGTAAACGAGGGGGATTTACCGGTTGAGGAGAGCGACGGTGACGGTGCCGCCGAACTTGTTGAAGGCGGTTTCTTACGGGCCACCGATAATATGGAAGAATTATCGAAGGTTGACGCGATTAGTATATGTGTACCCACCCCATTAAGAAAATCGCGGGATCCTGATATCTCGTACGTTGCCCAGGCCACGGACACGATTACCGATTACTTTGAACCGCCCGGGCTCATTACCCTGGAAAGCACGACCTATCCGGGAACGACCGAAGAAATATTAGCGGAGGCCTTTCAGGATCAGGGATGGAATCTCGAAGACGATGTGTTAATCGCTTTTTCCCCGGAACGGGTTGATCCCGGTAACGAGGATTTTGGAATCCGGAATACCCCAAAAGTTCTTGGGGGTTACAATTCCACGGCAACGGACGTGGTATCCAGGTTGTACGGTGCTGTCATTGAGGAAGTTGTTACAGTTTCAAGCACTCGAACGGCGGAGATGGTGAAGTTGCTCGAAAACACCTTCCGAAGTGTAAACATCGGTCTCGCCAACGAAATGGCTTTATTATGTGACCGGATGAATATCGATGTCTGGGAAGTCATTGACGCCGCTAAAACGAAACCCTACGGATTTATGCCTTTTTACCCGGGGCCGGGCTTGGGAGGTCATTGTATCCCGATCGATCCGTTATTTCTTTCCTGGAAAGCTAAGTTATTCAACACGAATTCGAGGTTTATCGAACTAGCCGACGAAGTGAATCGCAATATGCCGACCCACGTGTTTCGTAAAATTACTCGTGGTCTAAACAAAGTACAACAGAGCGTGAACGGTTCCAAAATATGTCTCTTCGGTGTAGCTTACAAACCAGACGTTGGTGATACGAGGGAATCACCCGCCAAGGAAATCATCCTCGAACTAATTGACAACGGTGCTGACGTTGAATTCTGTGATCCCCACGTCGACGAATTGAAAATTGAGGGGGAGATCATCCCCTCCGTATCAATGGACAGTGTGAATTCGGAGGACTACGACGCTTCAGTAATCGTAACCGACCACGGAGAATTTAATTGGTCCGAGCTTTTTGGAGGAGGCGAGAACGTTATTATAGATACCCGTAATGCCCTACCGGATTCACTTTCACTCCCTAACGCTATCGTTGAAACAATCTAGATCGTGTAAACAACGATGGAAAACTGGTTTTATTTATTAGCCTTATTAAGTTCCTTCTTCTCCTGTTATCTTCTTGTTCCCGCCTGCAAATATTTATCCAAAAAATTCGACCTGATGGATCGACCCGGAGGGCATAAATCTCACGAGGACGCAACTCCATTACTTGGGGGATTAGCTATTTTTGGGGGCTTCTGGTTGGGACTTTTACTGTGTGCATATCGGGGATTGATTGACTGGACCCATTCATTGCTGGGCATTTTTCTTGGAAGTACTATTGTCATGATCATGGGCCTTATCGACGATCAATACCATCTCCCGCCGTTCGTTAAATTTATTGTCCAGGTTATTGCTGCGCTTCTTGTAACGATGTTTGGTGTACAGGCCGACCTTTTTATGGGATCCAACCTGGTTACGTTTTCCGTAACCGTTATCTGGATCGTGGGAATCACCAACAGCTTCAATTTGCTCGATAACATGGATGGATTAAGTGCCGGAGTAGCCGCCATTTGTTGTTTGTTGTTTAGTTTTATTGCCTACCGGCAACAGGATATGCAGACCTTGTTTCTTTCACTGGTTATGTTTGGTTCGTTGTTTGCTTTTCTACGTTTTAACTTTGAACCTGCTGAAATCTTCATGGGAGATGCCGGCAGTGGTTTCATTGGTTTCTTTATGGGCTGTTTGTCTGTGTCGGCAAACTACCTCGTTCAAAGCCGGTTGCGACACCTCCCGATTATTACCCCAATTATGATATTTTCGCTTCCGCTATTCGACACGTTTTCCGTCATGGCTATACGGGTTATGGAGGGACGATCAATCTGGGACGCCGATAACAAACATTTTTCCCATCGACTCGTGTCCCTTGGACTCACTCAACGCAGTGCCGTGTTAATGAATTATCTGGTCACGTTTACCGTCGGAATACTCGCCTCCCTTTTAACCCGTGTTAACCGGATGGACGCCGTCCTTTTGCTGGTACACGCCGTGGCCATATTTGGAATCATCATCTTACTCGAGTATGCGTCGGCCCAGGAAGAGAATTCCCCCGACGTGCTTTGATCGAACTTACTACGCCCGGCTGGTGTAAGTATTTCTAAATATATTCGTTTAATCCGACCCACAAATTGGATCAAAAACCTACTTGTGTTTGGCGCGCTTTTATTTGCCGGACGCTGGTTTGATCTCATTGCTCTCTATTCATCCCTGTTAACCTTCACTGCTTTCTGCGCGCTCGCCAGTAGTTTGTACGTTATTAACGATTGGATCGATCGAGAGCGTGACCGCCAGCACCCCGCGAAATCCGATAGACCGCTGGCATCCGGTGAGATCGGCGGAAGTCAGGCGATCCTTCTGGGATTTGTATTACTGTTTATCTGTGTGGTTTGCCTGAGTTTGCTTCCGACTACCGTACGACTTAACACATTGTTCGTGTTGGCGATTTACGCCTCCATTATGCTTGCCTATAACGCCGGGGTGAAACATCAACCGGGGTTGGACGTGATCATTGTTGCCGGGGGATTTTTGCTCAGGGCGCTTGCCGGGGGTGTGGCCATCAACGTTCCCGTGACCAGCTGGTTTGTTATCAGTGTGTTTTTTCTTTCCCTGACCGTTGTGTCCGGCAAACGTCGGTCGGAATTGGTCATCCTGGGGGACCAGGGTTCCGCACGTCACCGCCCCGTTATGGAGTATTATTCGGAACCGTTAATGGATGTGTTGATTGCCATCTCGGCAGGTTCCGCTCTTGTGACGTATTCATTATGGACGGTTACGTCCCGTACGGCTCAACAACACTCCCCGTCCTGGATGCCAATATCCATATTGTTTGTGGTTTATGGGCTGTTTCGGTTTCTTTATCACGTATATGTCACGGGAGAGGCCAAAAAACCCGAGCGCATATTCTATAAAGATCCGTACATGGCATTGAATATTTTAGCCTGGGCCGGGGTAGTGGCATTCTTGTTGACGATTTGACTCTCGAGTAGAATTTAAGGTTTGCGAAACCGTGGCTGAATCTCTCGGGCTTCATTCGGTTCATGTCTCAACCAGCAGTCATATCATCTTCGAAACAGTTCAGGGATGAATACGTTGCCCCCGTAGAACATGACGGGATTAAGCCGGTTACCGGGACATAAATCCGTCTGTGAGGCTCGTTGTCGAATTAAAAAAGCAGTTGTAGTCACCTTCAGTAAGAGGATCAAATTGATTGGGATCGTTTGTACAGCCAAACACCCCAGGCGAAAATTCCAAAAACGATGAACAATGCTACGTAGTTGGGGAGGTGGTACAGTGAATGTGTCGTGGGATGAAAATCCGGAAGAAGTAAACCCGGACCGTTTTCGTAAAACAGGCTATCCACCATCAAAAGACGGCGATCAACGATCCAGTTTCTTGAAAGATAAATCTGATACAGGACACCCGCTGAGATGAATGAAATTATCCAGCGAAATCGCCGGATGACGTATTTAAAGCTAAAGGCAAGCGGAAGGTTCCAGAGCAAAACACTGCTCCAGGCAAATCGTCCATGAAACGACCGTCCACCGTAAAAGTTTGGGTGCATTGTATTGGGCAGAATAAGCGAACCATATACGGCGACCAGAAATAGGGAAAACCGGGGATGTCGTTGATACATGAAGGGAAGTCCCAAAAGTCCAAGGAGGAATAACGGTTGTTGGAGAAACATTCCCTGGGCCTGGTCGAGGTGCAGTCCGAAAAACAACTGTAAGATTCTCCGGGGAGTATTAGACAGGGCTTCCGTGTGATGAGGACCGAGGGGGGTCCCAAACGCGTATTGATTCCACAGGGCAACACCGATAAGCGATATCCCGGAAATTATAAGCGGGATACATAATTTGTAACGACTGACCTCAGAGTTTAGAAAATAGAACACTCCCACTCCGAGGACGATCATCACTGCAACCTGTTTCAGGTGAAGCCAGGGGAGTAAAGCCAGTAAAAATCCGTAAGCGATCATTTCGGTGTATCCGGGTGTTGCGGGGGAGCGTATGGCGTTCAAAACACGTTCAATTATTATAAACACCAGAATCCCCGAGACGAGGTCGGGAAAAATCTGGTTGGCAGCCGTTAGAAATGGCATTCCAAGGGAAATAGTAAGGCTCAATAGTAAAGCTTCGACGGAAGAGGATAAAATTTGTCGATAAAT
>JBDGPJ010000193.1:2603-2982 GCA_042219695.1 bacterium | reverse complement strand
CGTAAAACGGGACCAGGATAATGGGGAGCCCAATACTGTGAATGCTATAGGCGGGTTCATCGGGTACTTCAAAATCAGCTCCGGCTTCCCGGTAATTATTACTTACGCTTAAATCGCCATCCGTTAAGATGCTGTGGGATATAATCAGGTAGTCCGGCTCATCCCCTTCCAGACGGTACATGTCGTGAGCTTCCCAGTAGCCGTATACTCCAATGTAGCAAAACAACGGTACAAGAAGCGCGATACATAATGCCATTTTTTTCAACATGGATTTGTATCCTCTCAAGGGTAATAATACAGGGGAAATGGGCTGGTTTTCACGAGTTCAAAGAAGAATACAACTTCTTGATCAAGATGCCTTTCAGTGTAGGCATTCAAT
>JBDGPJ010000193.1:909-2593 GCA_042219695.1 bacterium | reverse complement strand
ATTTTACACAAGTACACTACCGATCGCGTTGTACGCAACGCGTTTTTTCTCACTGATTAACGTACCAATCTTCCTTTGCAATAAAAAGATTGGATCAGAAAACCTGTGTTTATCGGCACCCAGTATTTAGCTATTAACCTTCAGTTTACATAAAACTGTTTTTCACGTTCTTCTGGGTTAACTAAAGGCTGATTGCTGAATATTGATAGCTACTTATTCCAGATTTCTTTTCGCTACTTTTCTTTCCGAAAAAAAGTCCATGTAATACTCATTGTTTCAGTCGAAGAAATTAAAATTAAGTTTGATTGTCTACTTTCACGACAATGAAATCATGGCTTGTATTTAGCGTGATCGTAAATTGAACGATAATAAACTGCTGGAAAATCAGGACATTTTCATCGAATGCTGAACAAAAATTTATGAGAGTTGGGGCGACGGGGGTGAGTCTGGACTCTATTTCCCCGGGCAATAACAAACCCTAATCACTGGGATCGCTCGAATGGGGCAAACCGCTTAATAACGTGATTTTTTGACGGATATCAACCACGATAATCATTAACGTAATCCAATTGAAATACACTTTTTGGAGGGAACATGAAATGAGTATGGATCTATCCGATACAGTAATTCGGAAGCAAGCGCGAAAACAAATTCAACAGTTGGGTGAAATTGATCTTTTGTTGGGCGTTCCGTCCTACAACAATGAAGCAACCGTGAAAACCGTTTTAGAAAGAGTCTCCCGTGGAGCCCGGGAACATTACCCCGAACTGAATACGCTCGTGATGCTTTCCGACGGGGATTCCGAGGACGACACACGTGAACGAGCTCGATCCGCGACAATACCGGAGGGAACTGAACGGATTGTAACGGTTTACGAAGGTATACCGGGGAAGGGGAGTGCCTTTCGAACGATCTTTGAAACGGCCGCCTGTCTCGACGTTGATTACTGCATGGTTGTGGACGCCGATCTTCGCACGGAACTGGAATCCTGGGTCGATAAACACCTCAAACCAATTATTGAAGACGGCAACGATTATCAAACTCCCAATTATGCCCGGCACAAGCACGATGGTACGATTACGAACAATGTGTGTTTCCCCATGACCGCGGCACTCTACGGTACGAAAGTACGTCAGCCGATCGGGGGGGATTTTGCTCTGTCCGGTGATCTTGCCACGTTTTACGCCGGGGAAGAGGAGTGGGATACACACGTGGCACGCTTTGGTATCGATATTTGGATGACAACCTGTGCGATCTGTGAAGGTTTTGACATTGGACAGACCAACCTCGGGGCAAAGATACACGATCCCAAGGATCCCGGCGAATCGCTTGGACCGATGTTTCGAGAAGTAGTAGGGACACTGTTTCGGATGATGAAAAAATACCAGGATCAGTGGAAAAGCAGTTCGGGTATAAATGAAGCACCCGTATACGGTGAACCCTTGACCGTGGAACCGGAGCCGGTACCGGTTGACCGAGATGGGCTACGTAAGCGTGCCTTGAGAGGTTGGGAGGACAATCGCGAACTTTATTCACAAATTCTTCAGGACGGAACGTACCGGCAACTCGAAAAACAAATGACGAACAATGACGGTGAATTATACACCGGTGACATCGATGCCACTCTCTGGTACCACATGCTGTTTGAATACTCCGTGGCCTACAATTTTTCCGATTATGACAG
>JBDGPJ010000193.1:0-899 GCA_042219695.1 bacterium | reverse complement strand
TCGGCGTACAGTCATTGATTCCCTGATACCCATGTATTTTGGACGTACGGCAAGCCTATTTGACGAAATGAACAACCTAGAAGGTGAAGAGGCCGAACAACATATCCAGACACTTCCAGAGGTCATCCAGCAGGAAAAGGATCACTTATTGAATGTATGGCCTGAATAACAATTTTATGCGTTAATTCCGATACGCTGTATGATTTCTCAAGAACAAGTTTCATTCATTTTGTAAAAAGAACGTCTCATCCATTCCTGGAGACATTATCTTCAATCCGGGGTTGATTAGATCTTTAAGCCATTCATCCTGTATCGTAAATTCATCAAAATCCACTGCCACGATGCTTTTCACCCAATATTTTGGGAAATATCATTTCTCGAAGTGGCTTCGGAGAAACCCTGTGCGTAACATGGAAAATGGGCACTTGTGACACTCATTCCGGACTCGACTCCAGCAAGTTTCCGAGAGATCTGAATTTGGGGATGCCCCTTCCATATTGCCTCCCTTCATTGGATTATGTACCAATAGCGTTTTTTATTTTTACTTCTTCTATACAATAGTTTTACGGGTATAGTGTTTGGAGTCACACGTTTTGTCGACGGATAGAAACCTCTAAACGGGAGGACGGCCCTTGGACGTCGAAGCCTGGCTCGACGATAACACGTATCATCACTCCGCGTTTTCCGATATTGAACAGTTAGTAGATTTGAAAGAGGAACAGGATCTCACCATTAATGTAAGCCTTCCGACCCTGAATGAAGAGGAAACCATCGCCAAGGAAATCATTCTTATTCGGAACGAACTCATGAACAAGCACGACCTGGTGGACGAAATTGCTGTCGTCGATAGTGGTTCCGAAGATCGTACCCGGAAGATTGCCGAAGAATACGGTGCATCC
>JBDGPJ010000192.1:0-2543 GCA_042219695.1 bacterium | reverse complement strand
GCCGGTGTTCATTATTTACAGGTACGCAGTTTATTCGATTAAAAAATTTATTTATCGGTTTCCATGCTTCCTGAGATTAGTTAAACCTCGTCAAATCATTTCCTCTAAAGAAATAGAATCCGGTCAAAATGTTGATAATGAAGTTACTTATTCCCGAAACCGGGGAAAAAGTACACCGTCTGGTATTATGGGTTATCAGGCGGATTAGGCGGGGCCGGTTCGAAGGGGGTAAACCGGTGAAAGATTACGTAGAACAACACGGAAAGTGGAACTGCGGCGAGGAAACCGAGCGCTCCCCCTAAGCCCCGTAAAACTTCAACGGCTACGAAATCCTGGTTTAACATTACTCGTAATGGTGTTGGAAGGATATAAACCGTGATCAGCAAAAACATGTCGGCTCCAATATAAGCCAAAAGGAGAGTGTTGGTCATTGTTCCGACCAGGCGACTGCTCACGGTAATGGTTCGGTTTAGGATTTCCCCGAAGGGAAGGTCCGGTCGGGAACGGGCTATTTCAGCCGTGGACGAAGTAACGTCAACGGCCACGTCGAGGATGACCCCGAGGGCACCGATTAACGTTGCTCCTACAATGATGTAACGAAAGTTATAGTCCGCCGTTAGTTCAGGGAAGTATCGCGTTCCGTATTCGAGGACCTGCATGATTTCGTTTCGAAGACCGCTAACTTCAAGCCAGTTTGCGAGCGGAATAAGTATAGCCAGGGAGATTAAACCAGTGCTAATCGCTGCCGCGATTGCTGAGAGTGCTTTTCGATTCCAACCCAGGCTGGCGGGTAATACAAGAACGGTAACGAGGACGTAAAAGAGCATAATTTCCAGTAGAACGGGGCTACCCGCTTGCATCTGGGGAATGCTCCAGTACAGGAAGTACAGAACGCCAATAATCACTCCGCTAAGAGCACGCATTGTTATCCAACCTCCCACAACGGCACACAACAATAGACAGGCCAATCCCAGCCAGAGAAATTTGTATCGCCGGTCGACGTCAATAACCAACAAGTATTGAGGACGGTTTGGTTGTGGGGCTTTTAAAAGTATGCGCTGACCGGCTTCGCGGATGGGGTCAGGTATATTCATTCGAGCGTTTGGTATAATCTTGGTTTGGGAAGATTTTCTGTTAATGCGGACCAGCCACCCCGTGTCGGTCTTGTTTACCAGGGTTCCCGTGTGGAAAGTTCCGCCAAATCGTACGTGTTCCATAAAAGGATGGATTTTAATATTCAAATCGGAGGGATGATAATTCCCTTTTTTGGGTTTTACAGCGTGGGCGGGAGCCGACAGTAATAATCCCCCGATGCATAAAGTCAACATTAAGACAATAATAGTGAAAGTTGTATGATTTATTGTGTTCAACGTCGACACCACCAGGATGCCGCCGCGGAACTTACCGGGATGATAAGGCATAAACCCGTTAATCCGATCACAACCCGAAGTATTTCAATGGCTACAAACTCATAATTAATAAAGCGAACCCACGGGACATTAAAGGCCTTGAGTGCAAGGAACAGCGGGATAAAAATACCCATATAAGCAAATATGAGTGTATTGATCATAGTCGATAAAATTTCTCGTCCGACGTGAACACCACTTTTGTAAGCATCGTAGAAACTATAATCCGGTTTGTCTCGAACAATTTCGTCGATTGTGGAACTAATCACGACGCCCACGTCCATCATGGCTCCCAGCGAGCCGAGGACGATACCCACCGTGAGAATCTTCCATAAGGCTCCCATTCCCAGACCGGCGCGATTTATTTGCGTAATAATGAGCCGGCTGTGGCGAGCTGTTTTTCCGGTAAGCCCAAGGTATTCAAATCCGGCAATCGTACAAACAAAAACCAATCCGGTAACAACACACAGGGAAGCTATAGCCGGGAAAGTGGGAGTGTTCCATTTCATGATCAGTGATATTGTGAATACAATGCTTCCGAGACAGATCAGAAGCCCCATTGCGAATATATTAATACCTGAAAAAACAAGGGGGAAGAAAAAGTAATAGATCAGCCCGAGTGTAAATAAGGTGCTGATTAAACCAAGTACACCTTCCCAGCGTCCAACGACAAACAGTAATACGGTGACGGCAACAAACAGAAACAGAAGAAGGTGTTCCCGGCGATTTTGACCGAGTATTACGCGTCCAATTTTCCCGCTTTCCGTCAGGGAAACCGTGCCAATGAATTCACGGCCGACTACAAATTTAGGATCGTACGATTTTACTCCCCAGAGAAACTGGGTATAAAGATAGGTATCGGGCTTAATTTCATCCGATTGAATATTAAAGACGATGCGAGCCTGGCCGGTGTCTCCAGGGGCGGGTATCGATTTAATGGATTGGACGGTCAGCACGGTAGTGATTTCTTTGCATGAGGCCGGATGGGACCAGATTAACGATACGGTGAATACTAATGTAAGAAGGAGGGCCACCTGTAGAACGTTAAATCGCTCAAACATTGATTTCACCTGGGATTGTAGACACCTGTTAACGTACGAATATCTAAATAGCCAAATCCACGAATGATTTACATCG
>JBDGPJ010000191.1:15033-18545 GCA_042219695.1 bacterium | reverse complement strand
AGCGACGGCGGGAGACGACGGCTCTGACCGCACCGCGCCCGCCCGTCGACTCTACCAGCGGCATGATTGTCGTGAATAGTATATCCGTGGGACAGCCGTCTTTAAGATTAAGGGCGATCAAAATACGTTTTTATGATACTCACGGAAAAATACAAATTGTACGGAAATATTCCCAATGTAACCGGCCGGGTTAACCCAGCCGTTTTCGTAAATGGGCTGTCTTTCTGGTGATAAATTCATGACCTTCATGAATTTTCAGGTTAATTACTTCAGAGGAATTTAACCTTTCTCGACAAACTTGGACAATTAAAATACTTTGCTATTTGAGTCACAGGTTAATTTTCGATACTAATGAACGATGGAAGTGTCTTAATCATGGGACAAATTGACGAAATGAGATTTGTTCTTCGATTGCTCGTGGTTAAAGTTGAACAGGTGCTTGTTACAAATTTTGATGAACTCTTGAGAGATCGGTTCGAGGGTGATGTCCAGGTTGACGCTAATACAGTTTTTAAGAAATGGCACCAACAAAACAGCATGGATGAACATCAATTGAGGGATGAACTTTCAAAAGTTGGTGGAAGTCAACAACTGAACATAGATAAGAGCCTGGTTGAGTTGATGGATTGGGCTTGTAATCACACCCCGGTTCGCGTGGCAATAATGAGCTCAGGTTCCCGGGAATGGGTTCGCTCAATCGTAAACACCCATGAACTCGATTCCTGCATCGATCTGGCCTACCATTACGATCGCTACCCCCATGGGGAACGACGTACATTACTGCAGTTTTTAATGAATCGGTTCATAGCCGGGAAGGGGCGAACGATGTTTATAGGAACCTCATTGGAAGACGAGCGACTTGCCCAGCAGGAGGAGACTCGATTTCGCTCGCTCAGTGAACGCCCAACGAATAATGATGATTCGGGATGTTGGGATTACACCGTGGATGAACTCAAGGAAGAAATCGATCGGTTAAAACCCGAGACCTAATCTTTGGATTCCAATTCATAGACGGACAGGATTTACAGGATGGACGGGATTGGATGAAGCGAGAACCTCGTGAATCAATCCGGTGAAGCTTCAAGTGAAGGAGGATAGGGGGATCGTCACTAACTTTGTATAAACGATGTATTCGATTCAATCGGGGAAGCAATGCCCGTCGTCGGCAGGAGTGTTTACGTATTCGGTTGACCATAAGATACAAAGACATTACCATCCTTAGGCGCAAACTCCGTAAAATCAATAGATCTTGTAGACATTTATTTCGGGTGACCGGTCATGGGACAGATACGTTACAACGTTAATGCTGATTTTTATCCGGAGGAACTGGATTGGTTAGAAGAGAAGATTAAGGCTTACCGAAGTGGTGGAATCAGTAACGAGGAACTGCTTGAGCTACGATTGAGCTTTGGGATTTACCGTCAACGAGATCATTCCAGTCACATGTTTCGTCAGAGAATACCGGCCGGTAAAATGACGGCCCATTACATGGATGTTCTGTCGGATATTACGGAACAATACAGTAATAGTGAAGCCCACGTTACCACTCGGCAGGATATTCAGTTGCATTACGTACCTCTCGAAGTGGCACCACAGTGCCTGCGAACGGTGTACGAAGAATGTGGGATGATCAACAAAGGCGCCTGTGGTGACGGAGTCCGTAACGTAAAGTGTGATTACCTGGCGGGGGTCGACCCAAACGAAGTTTTTAATCCTCAACCGTACGCCCTGGCCGCCGGTGATTTCTTTGCCTTCCATCCACACAACTTGAACTTCGGGCGGAAATTTAAGCCCAGTTTTACCGCCAACGAGGATTGGAACCAGGGACAAACCGACATTGATTGCCTGGGATTTGTTGCCCGGGAAAAGAATGGGAAAAAGGGGTGGAAAGTAACCGTTGGAGGAGGACTCGGAGCTTCTCCCTTCAAACCAAAAACGTTGTTTGAATTTATGCCCGTAGGAAAAACCCTCCTGCTGTGCGACGCCCTTGTGCGTATATTTCAGCGAATGGGAGAACGGAAGAACCGTAACAGGGCACGGATGAAATATCTCGTGGAGAGTCTGGGGGAGGAACGTTTCCGTGAAATTGTGGAGGAAGAAATGGAGATACAGTCCGAGGGGTGGGATTACGAGGCCGAGTTAGAGGAGCGGATGGCCGACCACGAGCCCATCGAACGGGATACGGCGGACCCCGTCGACGAATCGGCCAAGGATCCTGCGAAACTGTTTCCCGAGGATGACCAGGCCCAGCAATGGACACGATGTCAGGTTCACGATCAAAAACAGGACGGTTATGCATCCGTTGTAGCTTATCTTCCGCTTGGTGACATGGATCCGACACAAATGCGTCGTCTGGCGGACATCTCCCGAAACTACGGAAGCGGGGAATTACGAACGACCGCACAACAGCATATTGCTCTTCCCTGGGTCAAGTGGGAGGATATTCCGGAGGTTTATGAACGCCTGGAATCGATTGATCTCAATGAGGCCGGTCACGAAAGGACGTATGACGTTACCGCATGTTACGCCGAAAACTGTGACCTCGCTTTGATTGGTGCCCGTCAAATTGCTCGTATTACCCAAAAACGCTTACTGGATGAATTCGGAAGTCAAACGATGTCGGAGGACGTGAGGGTTCGAGTTGACGGTTGTTTCAACGCCTGTGCCCAGCACCAGATCGCGGATATTGGGTTCACGGGTGTGGTTGTGAAAAACCCGTCCGAGGACGGTCCCCCGAAATTCCCCTATTACAACATGACGGTGGGAGGCGGAGAAGGGGATGAGTACGACCTCGGGGAGAAATACCACGGGAAAGTTCCCATGGAAGGAGTCCCTGACGTTTGTGTATCACTAATCGATGATTACATAAACTGGAGATCCAACGGGGAATCATTCCAGGACTACTTTGACGAGGTCGGTGAGGATCACGTCGAGACCGTGGTGTCCGAAGCCTGTGATTATCTCGAAGCCGGGGAGTCACTGGAAGCATGACTGAAAAACCATACGATCGTTCCGACTGGAATGAACTTATCGAAGCCGTACGCCAGCGAGACGTTAGAATGGGAGGTTATTATGAAGAAGCGGTTCGATCGGTGTTCTTCTGGGCCGGACCGGATAACCACCCGGATAACTGGAAGGAAGACTGGGAGTTTTTTCACGGTGACAAAGGGTTGTACCCGGAGAAACGAGCGTTTATTGGCTGGGTAGCTACCGGGGGTTGGTCCCGAGAAGGCGATGACGGATTTGATCACTGGGAAATACGAACCCGGAATATCCAGGCTCTGAAGGCTCACCGTGACGACAATGACTGGCAGACCACGGAAATTCGATCCGGTCTGGTGAATCGTGAAGAGGACATCGAATGGGTGCGGGAGATGTTTCTCGAACTGTGGAACGACGTTTTTTCGGATCGTGATGACCCGATACTGGAAGTGTCGGACGTTGCTTTTGAGGTTCCGGATCATTATCCATCTTATTTGCAACCGGAAACGTACCGCGAATAATTTTTTAGC
>JBDGPJ010000191.1:241-15023 GCA_042219695.1 bacterium | reverse complement strand
TTCACGCAGATTATTCCCCATAACTTTTTTGTCATGGGCAAAGGTTTATTTGGGGTGTGCTGTGCCGTGCTAAAGGTTCTGCTCTTTCCTGGGTCAAATAGCTGATTAGCATGGCCAAAAAAGGCGAAGAAAGCCCAAAATAGGTTTGATAAATCTCCGGTCAGGGGTCCCCGGGAGTTCTGTTTTGTTCATTCTTGACCAGCATACCTTTTTTTTGCGAAAGGAAGGTTGCTCCGCGGACGCCCATAGGAGTTATGTGAAAAACCGGCGTACGGTTTTTTGCCCCAGTTTTTTTCTCGTTAAAACAGATTGGAAAGGCGAAATCCCGGTATTGCCAGAAAATCAAACAATCAAAGAATCTGTCAGGATGAAGCCGTGTAAAAGAATTTCAACAGACTCTAAAGATTGAAGGAGGAAGACCGGCGCTGTTGTTTTCAGGCTTCCGGATTAACGCAAATTTGCATAGCTTGTATTTTCAAAGGTTTCTTTTTTGTTTGATGGTGTGAGGTGCCCGGGTGGTTTGATTCTACGCTCAAATACCTTTTTATTCACCGCTAAGTCCCCTGTTCCCCGTGTCAGCAATACACCATTGATTTTTCACCATGATTTCGTGTAGGGTTATCATCATTTTGGGAAGGGAAGACGGAAGGCTGTAATTATTTTGATCATGACGGAGTGCTTGCGGATCAATGAGTCAAACCACAACGGCTAAAGCCGGAAGCTCACAGGATTTTGGGGCAAACCGCAATAAGCTCGGCATGTGGTTTTTCTTATGTGCCGACGCCATGATGTTTGCCGGATTATTCGGTGGCTACTTCATGGTACGGTTGGCCAACGGGGAAGCCTGGCCCATAGCTCAGCATTATTTGAACATACCTCTTACTGCTGTTTTTACCTTTGATTTAATTATTAGCAGTGTAACGATGGTGAAAGCCTACGAATCAGCCGATACTCCCGACGGAGAACCGATAGGCGTATTACCGGGTCTCACCGTTTCCAATGCACCCTGGGTTCTGAGGACGTTTCTTGGTCTCACGGTTTTGTTTGGTGCGGCTTTTATTGGGTTTCAATATTACGAATGGTCCCATTTTATCAATTATGGTTTGCTTCCCTGGGATTTCCACTACGAGGAATTAACACATATTTACCATGGTTTGGAATTGGGAACGTTGTCGGGGGCTCAGAAGGCGGCTTTCCCGCTATTCTTTGGTTGTTTTTACGCACTTACAGGGTTCCATGGATTTCACGTGACCTGTGGTGTGATTTATAACTCCGTAATATTAATCAATGATTGCCGCGGTAAATACGAGAGTGATGATGAAGCAGCGGAATCGATTGAAACGGCCGGTTTGTACTGGCATTTCGTGGACCTGGTGTGGATTCTATTATTTACGTTTATCTACCTGGTATGAAGGAATTAAGTTTGAGGGGATAATGCAATGACTCAGGAAGCCCACGAACATCCACCGTACTTTCTCATATGTGGAGCTCTTGCGGTTTTAACCATTATTGAGGTATATCTACCGGGACTCGTTGAAATGTGGGAACTTTCCTATTTCGTAAACTTCTGGGGATTAACCTTTTTAGCGGTTGTAAAAGCCACCCTCGTAGCCCTGTTTTTTATGCATTTGTGGTTTGAAAAAATTCGATTAAAGCTGTTTATCATGACTCCGGTTGTGGGCACGTTATTGTTATTGCTGGCCCTGTTGGTTGACGCACTCGGGATAACACCGTTTTAACCGGAAAATTAAGGAGTTCCTGTGAATGAACTGGATTGTTCTCGGTTGTGCCATTTGTTTTGGTGATCACGATCCCAGTGTGACCTACGTGCTCATGGGAATGCTGGCCCTGCCGTTTACCATGGTTGGCGGAATGTTCACATTTTTGTATATAAAAGGTGTATTTCACACACAAATGCCCGAAGACAAACAGCCGGAAACGACCTCACAATAGATACTTACTGAAATGAAGGAGACGTTGTACTGATGCAATCAAAATGGACGGCCCTCGGAATACTGGCCAGCCTTGTGTTTATCATGCTCGTTCCCACGCTGGCGAGTACGGGTGACGCGGCCAGTTTCTGGATGTGGATGCCGGAATCCATAACACCGGGCGGAGCACAAATTAGTGCGCTCTTCAATATGGTACTGGCATTATGTGGTATTTTGTTCATCGATATTCACGCTATCATGTTGTATTTTATCGTACGTTATCCTGCTAAGGAGGAAGTTGATTACGAGCCGGCGGAGCCCAATGCTACGGTGGAGTTCATCTGGGCTATTGTACCGACGTTGTTACACTTCTTTTTTGCCAACCTGACGTATTCGTTTGACTATGCCAATCCGTGGACAACGTTAGGCTGGATTTTGTTTTTTGTCGTTCATACCTGGTTATTGTTTGCGATTATTCGCGATACTGAGCATTATGGAGAAGAAACGTCCGAACGACACGGTCACCTTGGAATTGAATTAACCTGGACGGTTATTCCTACAATAATCATGGTTAGTCTGGGGATCTATACGTTTCAGGTGTACGAAAGCGTGATAAGTCCCCCGAAAGAAAGCGTGGAAATCAAAGTAACGGGGAAACAATTTAACTGGGAAATTGAGTATCCCGGGAATTATATAGCCGGGAAAAATTCCATTCAAAATACACTCGTGCTCCCGAAAGGACGCGCCGTTAGTCTTCACATGACGTCGGAAGACGTGTTACATAGCTTTTACGTCCCGGCGTTTCATTTGAAACAGGACGTGGTACCGGGACGGGAAACACATATACGATTAAAAAATGTTGAGAAGAAAGGCAAGTATCGAATTAGCTGTGCGGAGTTATGTGGTTTTGGACATTATCGAATGACCGGCAACGTGTACGTCGTAAATCCCGATCAGTATTGGGAATACATCAACTCCGAATCTCGAACAAAACGAAAAGAAATTCTTGAAAAGGTGACCAACAGTGACTGAACAGGCCGAAGAAGGACATCCCCCTCCCGGCGATTTCTTGTGGAGATACGTCTTTTCTCTGGACCACAAAATAATTGGACTACAATATATTACTTCGAGCTTGTTTTTTCTAATCTTTGGCGGATTGCTCGCCATGGCCATTCGTTTTGAGCTGATGTGGCCTGGAGTACGCCCGGACATGATTGGGGCGGACGTCTACAACGAATTCTTTACGATGCACGGGACCATCATGATTTTCTTTGCGGTTATTCCATTGCTTACCGGGGGATTTGGTAATTACCTCGTCCCCATCATGATCGGTGCTAAGGACATGGCGTTTCCCCGGTTGAATTCGATAGCCTTTTGGTTAATTCCGTTTTCCGGGTTAATTCTCCTGTCGGGATTTCTACTGAACGGGGCTGCTAACGCGGGGTGGACCGCTTATCCCCCTCTTAGTGTGGTGACGGGGAACCTGGGTCAGACGGCCTGGATTCTGTCACTTATCTTCCTCGGGAACTCCTCAATGATGGCCGCTATAAACGTTTTAGTAACAGTAATAAACATGAGAGCCCCGGGAATGTCGTGGGGGCGGCTTCCCATCTTTGTATGGACCATGGTTGTCACATCGGTTCTTGTATTACTTGTCATTCCCCTGCTGAGTGGAGGTATGTTACTCCTTTTGTATCAACGGGTCTTTGATATGAACTTTTTCATGGAACCGGCCGGGGATCCATTGCTGTGGCAACATATATTCTGGTTCTTTGGTCACCCGGAAGTGTATATCGTAATTCTTCCCGCCATGGGCTTGATTTCCGAAGTCATACCCGTGTTTTCCAAGAAGCCCCTGTTCGGGTACAAGTTTATTGTTGGATCAAGTATCGCTATAGGGTCCCTGTCCTTTCTGGTCTGGGGACACCACATGTTTACGTCCGGAATGAGTCCCTACGCCGGAATGGCATTTATGGTTTCAACCATGTTGATTGCCGTACCATCGGGAATAAAGGTATTTAACTGGGTGGCTACGTTGTGGCGGGGGCATATTTCCCTACAAACACCAATGTTGTACGCCCTCGGATTTGTGTCCATGTTTATGATTGGTGGACTCAGTGGGCTTATGCTTTCCGTGACGCCCTTTGATTTACACGTTCACGATACGTACTTTGTCGTCGGTCATTTCCACCTTGTTATGGTGGGAGCCGCAGTTATGGCTATTTTTTCCGGACTCTATTACTGGTTCCCCAAAATGTTCGGGAAAATGTACAACGAAGGACTGGGACGCATTCATTTCTGGTTGACGTTCGTGTTCTTTAACACAACGTTTCTCCCCCTTCAGATGGCCGGGTTAGCCGGTATGCGACGTCGAATATTTAGTTATCCCGAGCAGTTTGCCACGTTGAATTACTGGGTATCCATTAGTGCATTCATTCTCGGAGCGGCACAGCTTATTTTCTTTGGCAATCTAATTTTTAGTCTCTGGAAAGGGGAGGATGCCCCGGCCAATCCCTGGGGAGCTCAGTCGCTGGAATGGACCATAGAATCCCCGGCACCGCACGGTAATTTCAAAACAGTCCCCACCGTGGAAAAGTGGCCTTATGACTTCGGGGGCCCCGTTGACGAAGGGGAAACCAACCAGACCGGTCAACCCGTGGCTACGGCCAGCGGATAACGACGAACGCATAGACAATAACGGGGACACTTTCTTTCCATAAACGGCTCTTATCTTTAACCATACCTACCGGTTGTGACCCATGAGAACTACCTCTATTTGTGTCATTCTCAGTACGTTGTTCGTAGTTGGTACAATACTTTTAGGGGGAGTTGTACATGCCACGGGATCCAGCCTTGCGTGTCCGGATTGGCCCCTTTGTTTTGGACAGTATTTTCCCGCGATGGAGGGTTCAGTAGCCCTCGAGCACGGTCATCGTATCGTGGCGGGAACGAGCGGTTTGCTGGTATTAATAACTACGATTGTTTATTTTTGGGATTCCAGGACATCGAACGAACAGCGCTTTTTGATCGTGTTCAGCTTTTTATTGATTATCGTGCAATCTCTACTTGGGGGACTTACCGTGTTATGGAGGCTTCCCGCCTGGGTGAGTTCCTCCAATATTGGGGGAGACACTCGTTTTGGGGGGTACGGTTGGTTTATTGATCTATTCCCCGTGGTTTTAATCAGTCAGATGACACTGGGAGCCTGGTTACGCCACATTGGAACAAAGGGAGCCCCATTACCGGTTGAATGTGGCAATATCATTACCTGTACATCGGTGTGGATGGAATCAATGACCACGTCTTTTATGGCAAGTTTTGATCTGCACCGTTGGGGGGCTGTACTTGTTAGTTGCTGGGCGGCCGTGCTTGTGTATGGGATCCGACGTTCCACGATACAATCGGGAGTAATGAACCGTTTAAGTCTGTTGATCGCGCTTGGAGTACTGGTACAGATCATTATAGGAGTGTTGTCAGTGAGAGCTTCATTTGCCGTGTTATGGGTGACGTTGCATCTGGCCGGAGGTTTGTTTCTCTGGGCCACTTCATTGACGCTGGTCCTGGAATACAGGCGGAGTGTACAATCGTGACAACCTCCTCCGTCTCACGTCGTATTCCCGCCATACTTACGGATTATATCAAACTAACCAAGCCCCGGATTAACTCGCTCGTCTTACTGACCACGTTTGGGGGGATGTGGCTTGCCTCCCCGGGCTCACTTTCGTTGATACAGGCATTCTGGACGTTACTTGGAACGGGTATGGCCGTGGCCGGGTCAGGGGTCTTCAACAATGTGTTGGAAATTAAGACGGACGCAAAAATGGATCGGACCCGTGATCGTCCTCTTCCCTCGGGAAGAGTCTCCAGGGGAATGGCCAGTGTGTTAGGTTGTACGTTAATTATATCCGGCCCTCTTTTGTTATGGGGAATGGTTAACGGGATGTCGGCCCTTTTGGCGATAGCCGCAATCGTTTCCTATGTACCGATTTACACCTTATTAAAACCATTCACGTCACTTTCAACACTGGTGGGAACGATACCCGGTGCTTTACCACCGGTGATTGGATGGACCGCCGTTCGAGGTCACATTGAATTTCCTGCCATCCTGTTGTTTTTCATCATGTTTTTCTGGCAACCCCCACATTTTTTGGCGTTGGCCCTTTTTTACCAGGAAGACTACGAACGGGCCGGTCTGGCGATGCTTCCCGTTGAAGTTACACAAGCAGCAGCCGTCCGGCAGATCTTGCTATACATTGTATTTCTTATTCCCGTTTCATTACTGCCGGTTTACCTGGGTTACGTGGGAATAATTTACGGGATTGTTCTTCTGGTTTTTAACGTGATTTTTCTTGCAATGGCCGTTCCGGGCCTGGATAACAACACGAGAAGTAACACCGCATGGTCACGGACACTCTTTTTGTTTTCGATAGTATACCTGACAGTTATGTTTGTTATGTTCGTTGTCGATTGGAAAGGGATTTAAGGTAATGAATTCAAATTCGTCGGAAGACAGTGGTTCTCCTCCACGAACGGGATTGTCAAATGAAGCCCTCGGTCTGATATTGGGAGCTTTAGTACTCGGCTGGTTTATTTTTGGAATTATTTACGTCGTTTTTTTATTTTGATTCCCCATAAAGGTTCCTAACCGGATGGAATTTTTCCTTTCTTTGTTACCTCACCTTAATGCCGTATGTAACGGCGCATCAGCCCTTCTTGTTGTCACCGGGATTTATTTTGTACGAAACGGACGGGTAAAATCACATAGGAACTCGATGCTTGGAGCCGTTGGGGCGTCGGCACTCTTTTTAGTCGGGTATCTTACACGTTACTTTCTGGAAGGGACGCACGTATTTCCGGGGGAAGGAATTATGGCCTGGTTCTACTACCCCATATTAATCAGTCACATGTTCCTGGCGATGCTGGTTCCACCGCTGGTTCTGTGGTTAATTTACCTGGCTTTTACCGATCAGTTTAAGCGGCACGCCCGCTGGGCACGTCGCGTGTATCCAATCTGGATTTACGTGTCGGTTACAGGAATAATCGTCTACGTTTTTCTCTATCAAATTTATAGTGTCTGATGCAGCTAACTCATTTACCGACGATGACCGCTCCAAACAGCATTCCTCGGTCCGTCGTGTTCCGATTTCTTACTTAGAAGAAGCCATTTAACTGGGTTGTCGTTAATAGAAGGATATTTCTTACGAGGGGAAACTATAAAATCAGGGAATGTTGATACCGGGGAGTTGTTCCCATTGCTCGGGAGGTTTCCGTTTATAATAAAGGTATCCGATCGGGATTGTGGTTGAACCTACAGTCGGTACAAGTATATCCCCGGAACTCGTGAAGGTCAGTTTTCTGCGTCCGGCCCGGGTGATATGAACGGTCAACAGTGAGCCGGGAAGAGATTCCAGTATTGAAGATGTTTCACGAATTGGATTGAATCCAAAATAGGCCTTTACCGGTTTTCGATATTGTTTTGGTAGGCGTGATAACCATTTCGCTGATAATGTGGTGGAAAATGCACCGAGTGAAAAATACGAAATATGGGTTGCGTCATCGGGATGGTGGCGTTGAAGCGCTTGGAAACGGGGAGTTTGGATGAGCTTACCGGAGCTTGGGTGACGTGGTTTGTCGTGGGAAGGATAGGAATTGGACGTTGTTGCAAGAATGCCTCCGGGTGCTTCTTGAAGAACGAATTCAACCCGATCATCCGGCAACCACTTGACCCGCTTGTTTTGCTGGTCGTAGAGGATGAATTTGTTCCGTAGACACAATTCCTCCACTGAAGAAACAAGTTTTTTCGGGTTGTCCGTGCCTAAATAGATTGTCACATTGACCGGTAATACTTTGTCTTTGGAAGAGTTCGGACGGAGGTGATTGGTAAAATAGGAGGGGTTTATCATTAATGCGTAACCTACCTCCGAGTCGATCTCTCCAATAATTTGCTTAAATGGTTTGTCCCGTTTTATTTCCTTGAAATATGATGTAAGACCCAAGAATTTGGCCAGTGTTTTGATCCAATTTTTAACTGTTTTTGGAGAATCCATCACCGAGGACGGGAAACGGTGGAATTGGAACCAAATTGTATTTGTGGTGAGATTTTTTAGGAAAGCAGAAAAGTCCGTATCTTGCTGGTGGTTTTTCGATAGCATTCGGGCTTGTACAAGTTGAGTATCGGATGTGAGACCTCCCGTAAAAAACCCGTTTTTTACCTTGAAACTTCCGGTGTAGTTGAACCGGATGGAGGTAAGACTTTGACTGGAAATTCCAGGTGTGTCATTTTTGGAAGTAACCAGGTTGTAAAAAGTTCCGTTGTATTGGACGGATAGACCGGGCTTTTTGCTTTGAGTGATAAACTTACTATCGAGGATAGGGTTAACGTGGGTACTATATCGTCGAATGGCCCGTTTTAAGGCGAGGACTGATGGGGACATTAAGATATGCCGGTTAAAGTAGGCGACGTTCATTGATGGTTTCCCCATTCCCGGGATTGATTTACCTTTGAGAGTCAGTCCATGTATGGGTACGTTTTCGAAGTAAGATTTTGATTGGTTAATACGCGGATTTCGTGTGAGGGGATCCATAATTTGTTGTTGTATTATTTCTTGTACGGTGTGGTTAACTCCATGAAAGCCAGGTTTATTTGCGAGGTTACAAATGAAGACGGCGTTTCCCCATGAGTTGTTTTTATTATTAGGTAGGTATAAATAGGCTCTTTCACCAATTAACTTTTGTATGCGAGACTGCAAGTTGGATAAACGACCCAACGAAGTGTTGCCCTGGGCCCGGACCAGGCGTTTCAGTCGTGTTTTGTAAAATTCTCGGAATGCGCTGGATCGAATGTTTTGGAAAAAGCTGAGTTGATTCAGGTTTCTGGTGAAACTTGAAAATTGATTTGACGAAACCCAGAGAGTAGGTGTTTCGGGAGCGAAATGGTATATTGATTTCGGTTTGGGAACGGGAGGATGTAAGCTTCTGTACCAGATCCAACCGGCGTAACCACTGGAAATAATGGCAACGATAAGCACGATAGAAATTATTTTTCGTTTCACGTAATGTACTCTCCCATCATGATTTATAAGGGGCTTGGAATCGTATTGTATCGTGGTTTAAGGATATAATCACCAATATGAAGGAGTTACTTCCCCGAACAGCCTCAACTGCGCGCCGACAGGTTTTTATCAGAACTCACCGTGAGCGATGTATGTGAATTTCAGACACAATTTTACGGTAGGGAATATTCTCTTCTGATGGAAACGGGTGGTTTTTCGGCAAAATTTGTGTTTCAATAGCGTGATTTTTGATTACACATCTTAAACGGGACATGAGAATAATGAGTGAAGAAATGGATCAAGGCGACCCAGAGCAGAACGAACCGGAACTCGACGTTCCTGAAACGGAGGAAGTGCTGGACGAGGAGCCGGAGCTCGACGAATGGCTGAGCTGGGGAAATTTTGCACGGCTTTTTATTGTTCCTCTGGTCATTGTCATTGTGGCGGTTGTGATTTACGGATTTTTTCAGGTAATGTTGAGGGATCCTCGAACAATCAACGACTATCTATCCCAAATGAAGGAAGGTACTGAGCGTCAGAGGTGGCGGGCTGCTGCCGAACTCGCCAAAGCCGTTAAAAGGCGGGGTCGGCAAAAGGAGATGACGCTGAGTGAAGTACGCCGGATCATAAAACTTTTTAAGAATTCGGAACAGGCCAAAACCCGCCGGTTTTTAGCCCATGTACTGGCAAAAATTCCATCAAAGGATTCAATTCAAGCCCTCGAGGGGGCACTTGATGATCCCGACAAAGGCGTCCGGTCAGCTGCGGCCCTTGCACTCGGTCAACTCAATTCCCAAAAATCCGCCTCCAAAATTGCCCGTCTTCTGGATGATAAAGAGCCCGGTGTCCGATTGATCGCTGCCGGTGTACTCGGTTCTCTCGGCAACAAATCAGTGACGGAGGAATTAAAGAAGACCTTGAATGATCCGGCGGAAGACGTGCGTTGGAACGGGGCCATTGCCCTGGCACGCCTGGGGAATGAATCGGGACGGGACCTCATTTTGGATAACCTGGAACTGGCCTCCCGTCGCAAACTTAAAAAACGGTACGAATTGAGCACCGCCCAGCGTAGACGGTTACTGATTGGAACAATTCGGGCTGTTAAAGAGTTGGATATGTCGGAAGCCAGGAAATATCTCAAGCAAATATATCAAAAGGATCCGGATCCGGAGATTCGTAAAAAATCACTGGGTGCTTTACAAAAACTTGGTTCCAAGTCTTGAAGCTCACGAGACCACCGGTTACCATTAAACTTGGATTAAATTTCATATGAGGGGCGTCATTTATGCCTCATTTTATTGATGATACCTGTATCGGGTGTACGGCGTGTGCTAAAAAATGTCCCGTGGATTGTATTTATGGTGAACGGGATGAATTACACGTCATCGACCCGGAAATTTGTATCGATTGTGGAGTTTGTGGGCTTGTTTGCCCGGTGGATGCAATTTGGGACGAGCAGGATCAAAACATTGTCCATGAAAAACCCGGGCAGTGGGAGAAGCCAACCGTGGAGCCGGCACTCTGTACAGCTTGCGACTATTGTATCGATATTTGTCCAACGGAATGTCTCGAGTTAATTCCACGTGAGGAAATTGACGATTTTTACGACGTGGCTGAACTGGTACGTCCGGAGGATTGTATCAGTTGTAATTTTTGTGCCGAGATTTGTGACAAGGACGCAATATGGTTGGTCCCGCCCGAGGAAGAGGAAGCCGCCGCCTGACAATCTTCGAGGACGGGGCTCAAAGAAAACTAACGTGGGGTAGGGCAACGGGTTACGCAGATTAGGCGGATGGTCGAGTACCACGCAAACGCAAAGGACACGAAGAAATTCATGGAGAAACACCTGACCCAAACGGGTTCATGAATTCCTCCGTGGTCGTTTATTTCTTCCCGGAAAACAATCTCGAAGGGTGATTGACGGTCTCGGCTGGTTGGGATGGCTACTTTTTTACGGTGGAGAGGTCCTTTTTTGCCTGCTACGACTTACTACATCTTCTATGCTCCGAGCCTCAGGTTTCTTGCCAATATCAACCGAACACTGAATACTGAAAACTGAACCCCGAATACCGTCACTTTCCCCTCGCTTCACCTAGCCGCCTGCGCCAGTCACCCGCGTTATCCCGGGTTCCAGACGCAAGCGCGAAGCCCTTTCCGTATTGTCTACTGCTTATCACTTACTGCTCCCCCCAACTTAACAGTAGTCCGGGAGTTCCTCCGGCTGGATACGAAATCCCGTGAAAAACGGCCCGAAGTCACTGTACACAGCGGATACTTCATCAAACCTCATCTCGTAAATCAGCCGTTTAAATTCACGTGGATCATGGGCGTACAGAGTGACTCCCCATTCCCAGTCGTCCAGACCCACACTGCTGGTAATAATTTGTTTGACCTTACCGGAGTATTTTCGACCGGTCGCCCCATGGGCTTTCATGAGTTTGGCCCGTTCTTCTTTAGGGAGTTGATACCAGTTTTGTTCCGGTTTCCGCCGTTTTTTCATGGGATAAAACGTTACACGATCCATGTCATCGGGGAGTTCCGGGTGCAGTCTCATTTCTTCGTATTTTTCCATACGAGCTTCCTTTTCACGACGTGCTTCCTCGTATTCATCGGTTCCTTCGGATAATCCCTGTTCCTGCAGTTCTCGTTCTATACGATCCTCGGGATCGCTGTAAAAGCTTAATTCGGTAACCGATAAAAACGTGTACTCACGGTTCAAAAACCGGCCGATTTCACGATGTCCAAATTGACGCTGAAAAGTTTCCAACAGTTCCAGTTCTTCGGCGAGTGCAATGGTCATGAAATCAGATTGACTGGATGTGAGTCGCACCAGTTCCATTTGTTGGATTCCATTTAATTCCTCGAGATCACCGGCCAGCGATTGGCCGAGTTGTTCGACGTCTGCTTTATTCTGGTATAGTTTTTCCTGGTCCAGTGACCAGAGAATATGGGAAACCATTAATCCTTCGTCAGTGTCTGGAGGGGTTCGTCCGGGCATTGAAGTACACTCCTTGATTGGTATTAAATTTGTTGTAAAAAGCGTCCAAATGTTATCAAAGTCTTCTAATAAACTTGAGGATTACTACTACAGGGAACGAGTGACGCTTAGACCACGCTGGAAGAGTTGCTTTTCCGTTTCTTCAATCGCGTTTTGTAAGATTTTTTCCTTCTGGCTATACGTGAGAAACGCTGATTTGAACCCGTTGATAACGAGAGTTCTAATTTCGTAAAGACTGAGATTGTAATGTTCAACCGCCTTGTAAAATTCATCGGTCATGGTTGTGTCGCTTACCGTGCGGTTATCGGTATTCAACGTTACTCGAAGTCCGAGGTCCAGGTACTCGCGCATTGGATGATTGTCAAATGATTGGACTGCATTGGTTTGAACGTTACTGGTCAGGCAAACTTCGAGAGGAATTCGATGATTGTTGGCATAGTGCATAAGTTCGGAATCCTCGTGAAGTCGTACTCCATGGCCGATTCGGTGGGCACCACAGCGGTGTATGGCTTGATGGATGCTTTCCGGTCCGAAATCCTCACCGGCATGGATAGTCAAATTTACGTTTTCATTGCGCGCCCGGTAGAAGGCTTCGAGGTGGTCTTTAGCCGGGTAACCCCTTTCGGCGCCGGCGAGATCCAACGCGACAACGGCCTCGTCCTTGTATTCTATTACAAGCTTAGCAAGTTGTTTTGTTACCTCGGGTTTATCCTGGCGCAACCCGGTTAAAATTACACCGCACTGGATATCGTGTTCTCGTTCAGCCTGACGGATGCCCCGGAGAACACTTTTAATGACTTCGTCGGCGGTTAATTCCTCATCCGTGTGCAAAAAGGGAGCGAATCGTACTTCGAGGTACCAGATATTTTCTTTGGACGCGTCCTCGGCCAGTTCGTAGGCTACACGTTTAAGGCGCGGTCCGGATTGAAGTAGATTGATGGGGAACTCAAACGCTTCCAGGTAATCCGTTAAATCATCGGCATCGGGATCGACAGTAAGCTGTTCTTCCAGGTTTTCAGGGACCTGTCGATTGTCCTCTTCCAGAAATGTACGAACCGTGGACGGACGAACGGAGCCATCAAGGTGACAGTGCAGGTCCGTCTTGGGGAGAGCGTGTAAAACTTCACGATCAATTTTCATGATGACAGCCTTTCATGTTATGTAGTTGTGGGTCCCGTGAAATAACTATCGATTGCAAAACAAGGTTTGGAAAGCATCACGAGACCGGCAATCGAAGTCAGGAAATAAACCCCGTTGTGAGCGGCGGTTGCGTACTCTTGAACCATGAATTCCCCCTGGGACAACACCATGAACAACATAATTGCTAACATAAAACTACCCTTTCGATAAATCCCAAGTAGAAGTCCGATACCGGCCGCGAGTTCGGCAAAGGGAAGTACATAAATAAATACAGTTAGAAAGGTTCGAGGGAGAAATGTTTGGGAAAACTTGTCGTACAGATCCGTTCCCCATGTAGGCACTCCTCCCATCACAATTTTTCCGTAGGCGGCGATAAGGAAAATTCCACCGAGGAATAGTCGGATAAAAAGAACGGCCCAGCGCTGGTTACGTTGACTCATGATGTAGAACCTCCCGGGTGCTTTCAACAATGGAAATGACAATTCAAAAGCAAATAAGCTCACATTACAGTTTGTACGTAGTCACGTTCACCAATTCGTTCGAAACGAACAGTATGGTACTAATTCCAAAATAAGAATACTCACAACATTTTAACGTAGTCGTTAAATAGAGGAAGTATATTACTCCTGGACGGGGGTGGGGACCAGACCATTTATACAATCACGAGTCGTTTGATTCAATGAGGCCACGTTTTTTAAGAATTTGTGTACGAACAAGGTTTTGAAGACCCTGCTTGGGGTCGTTCTCAAATGATTTCCAGAATGAAATGATTCGTCGTTTGAGTGAATTGTCATAATCGCCACGATCGAAGAACAATACCGGTGCGAGAGCAGCTGTGCGTCGTACACGGTACGAGTCGCTGTTTGATAGTTTTTCCAGAATTTCCATGATTTTTTCAGGATCCTCCGACATCACGTGTGACCAGCTTTTTGCCGCGGCTTCCAGGACCATGTCGTTTTTGTCCGAGGAAAGATCTTTCAATAAATTGAGAACCGCTTCCGGTTGTACGGTATACGGTACATGTATTTCGAATGCAGCAAAGAACCGGCTGAACCAATGATCCCGAGTTGCGTAATCTTGCAAAAAATCAAGGTACTGATCTCGGTCCGGAAAGAATAGACGTACTTTTTTCAGAGCAGACGTCAGCAAGCCAGCTTGAGGGACCCACCGCAATCCTTTCAGTAAAAGGGAGGCCAGTAATCGATTCATCGATCTATTATCCGTAAATTTCGTCGTGGGGATCTGTGTTCAGGCATAGTACAAAACCCGAAAAATTATGTCCCGGGAGCACGGTTGAGAAAAGTCACTTCAAGTGAAACGTACGAGTTACAAACACACTAATCATGAGAAAGTTCCCGCCAGTGCAGGGATTAGTTAAAGGAAGTGAGAAATAAAAATGGGGGAGAATCAAGCATATAAGTGACTGATTCTCCCCCGAATGCGACGAACAATACGTTCGTTAGGCGCCGGGTCCGTATTTCCGGTCCCGAGCTTCCTGAACGTCAAGATCGTCCAGGAGATCCTGAACGGTAACGCCATAGGCGGTCGCAAATGAAAGAAGTTCAATCGGGTCGATCCGTCTCCGGCCCGACTCACAATTGGAAATAAACACCTGATCTTTACCGAGTTTTTCCGCCACCTCGGCTTGAGTCAGGTCCTGG
>JBDGPJ010000191.1:0-216 GCA_042219695.1 bacterium | reverse complement strand
CAATTTATTGCGAAGTTGCTCCATCAACCAGAACTTGGTTGAATCCTCCAGCAGGTGCTTAAGATGCTCATCAAAAGAAGCCATAGCAAAACTACCTCACAAATCAAAGATGTTAGATCAACGGTGCAATGTTACAGACTTACCAATTCAATCCGGCAATCCGGGGTTGTTGAAATCCCTGGCTTATAGAATATTAAATCCGTTAATCGATGAACT
>JBDGPJ010000190.1:0-2763 GCA_042219695.1 bacterium | reverse complement strand
CCTTAGGGGTTCTTCTGAGGCCCACACGTTCAACACCAAATGGTCCGAGGCGCCGGGCTACGGCGGAACCAATAGCCCCCGGACCTACAATCGTAACCGTCTTCCCCTTTAATTCCCCGGCCTGGTAATGACACCACTCACGGCGTTGATTCTTTCGAAACCCCTGCTGGAATCGACGTGTGAACATTAAGATTGTTCCGATAACGTGTTCGGCTATATTGGGTCCGTGAACTCCGGAGGCATTCGTAACCGAAACGTCTTCATCGGCCAGTACGTCCAGCGGCAAATGATCGACCCCCGCAAATGTGCATGCAAACAACTGCAGTCGTTCGGCGGAACGAACGATATCTTCCGTGATTCCTTTACCGGTAACAACATCGGCCGTTTTGATTAGTTCCCGTTCCTGGTCGGGAGTTCGGGCCAACTTCACTGAATGACCGGGTAAACGGTCCTCAATTTCACGAACGTAGTTTTCGATGGGAATCCGGTGAACCGTCTTTCTCATCACGACAATATTCAAACTCTTATTTGAAACCATACTGATTATCACCCGTAAAATCATTGATTCATGTACATAAGCCATAGGTTAGCATGTAACGCCCTTGTGATGGTAAGGTCTTTTGTTACCGTGAAGGTCGATTTAAACAATACTATAAGCAATCAATCTTCCCCTCGGAGGGATCTTATTATGGATGGCTTGCAATTACCCCTATTTCCCCTGGGAAAGGACACCAATGAATATCTTTTGTTTCTCCCGGGGGTCGAAGCGGACGAAATTGAAGAACTGGGCTACGAAGTAGAAGAAGAAGAGTCCATTATGCAGGTATACTGTATTTACGATGAGGACGAAAACGGTGATCCGGTCGGTGATATTTACCCGGTATCCATCAACGAACACAATCGGCCCCAGATCGAACAGATGGAACAGCTCGTGGTTCTGGGCCCTGATGACATGGATCCGTCGGAACTCACGGAAAAATCAGACGATCAGGAACAGCTCGAGGAATTGTTTGAAACACTGCGCCAGATGGAAGAGGAACAAGCCGCCATGCAGGATGCTGAAATTGACCCAGAACAGTAGTTCTTCAGAGAATTCTTCACCTCTATCCCTCGACGATTACCAGGAAGGTTCCCTCGAGACAGTAATTTATCCCGAACTCGGGGACAACATCATGTATCCGGTACTTGGTTTAAATGGCGAGGCTGGAGAGCTGGCCGAGAAAGTAAAAAAGTCGATTCGTGACGAGAGTGATCTCAAGGAGTCACGCGATGAAATGATTGACGAACTCGGGGACGTCCTGTGGTACGTAGCCATTTGTGCCCATGAACTGGGTGTGGACCTCTCCGACGTTGCCCGGAGAAACCTGGATAAATTGCGTGACCGCAAAGAACGTGGAACACTGCAGGGTTCCGGAGACAAACGATAACCACTTACTGAGGAATAACTGCTCAATGCCTAACTATCGTTATCAATGCAAGGACTGTGACGAAACATTTACACGGAATCGACCTATTTCCGAACGTAATAAACCCGTCCGCTGTCCGGAATGTGATTCCAAAAAAACAATTCGTTCGATGGGAGCTGCCAACGTTTCCTGTGGTTCCAATTCCGGACCCGGGTGAACGGTGTAAAACTGTACCCCCGTGAGGGGTACTAATTCGCCGTTTCCGTTGATTGCTCTTCCCCGGATTTGTTTCCAACCTTCCCTATTCGATCCGCAAGCAATCCCACGGTCAAAGCATAATGATGGGAGGGGTTATAATTCAGTAACACCTGGAAATTGTCATTTACACGAAAAGCCGGTCCGTTTTCCCCGTCCGGTTTGATTATTTCCCCGGTAATTGATCCCTTGTTCATTTCCTCTTCCGATAAACGTTTCCCCCACGCCACATCTGCTTTCCACCCGTTGCTCGACAAATAATGAGCTATTGATGCGAATATATCAGGCTTGCTGGACCAGATATTGGCAAAGCCATCACCGTCGAAATCCTCGGCGTAGTGCCGGTAACTGGACGGCATAAACTGGGGTTGTCCCATTGCCCCGGCCCAGGAACCTTTCAGAGCATCAGGGGTTTTATCGTGCTCGTCCAGTATTCTGAGCACCTGGATGAGTTCATCCCGGAAATAATGGGACCGGGAAGACCGAAAGGCCAGCGTGGCCAGGGCCCGGATAACCGAGTGATTCTTTCCTCCCTTTCCATAGCGGCTTTCAATTCCCCATATCGCAAGAATATAGCGGGGGGCGACACCATACACCACGGACACGTCGTTCAATAATGATCTGTTTTCTCGATATAACCGCCGTCCTTTTTTTACCATCTTACGAGTCAAAAACCACCCGCTGTAAGTATCGAATTTAATCGTAAACTCAGCCTGGTTTTCATCCTTCTCGAGCACGGATTGTACAGGAGTCAGGTCTTTCAAGGCGCGTCTTGCGGTTGTATCCGATATCCCCTGTTTAACGGCGTCT
Source organism: bacterium (assembly GCA_042219695.1). Taxonomy (GTDB): domain Bacteria; phylum T1Sed10-126; class T1Sed10-126; order T1Sed10-126; family JBDGPJ01; genus JBDGPJ01. The sequence continues at coordinate 292 of JBDGPJ010000190.1, read as the reverse complement.
TGCTTAAACTGCTGTACCCACCGGGTAAACGTATCATTTGCAGACACCGGCCGTACAAAACACAGGAAGACAACTGGAAGAATCACCAAAACCATAAAGGTGCGACGATTTAGACTGTTTAATTTCAAGGAACTCTCACTTCGGCAACGCGGGAATTAGGTCAATAAATAAGAAATTTTCGAGTACAACCCATGCTATAAATGATACATAAACAACCAACATCACAACCGATTCTACTCTACTAAGTATCATGTCCGTTCTCATAAAACTAAATAATAGAAGAGTGGCAAAC
>JBDGPJ010000019.1:0-5707 GCA_042219695.1 bacterium | reverse complement strand
TACGTAAACGGGGGATAAAATCAGAAACAAAATCAAAAACCGCTCAATTTAGGTTCACGTAATTACTCACTGAGGTCATGTTCCAGCAGTCGCTTCCTCGACTTGATTCCCTCGACAATGGATTCCATCAATTCCCCGGGGAAATCGTCCGGCATGTGTTTGCGTGTTTCATCCAGGGCGTCGGGGATCCCCTGGTTGATGGACTCGAAAACAGACGTAATCTTTGAATCCGAAAGACCAGCTTCGCTCGCCGTTTCCCGGAAATGCCGGGGAACGACTTCTTTCACTTTATAGTGGCGATTGTCACCCACGGCCATGGCAAGCTTCATTTTGTTCTGACGTAGCTCACCGTTATCCACGTTGGGTTGAACCGACATCACATCGTAGAGTGGAGTCAACTCAAAGTGACTGCCCGGTTTTATGAAAATACTGAAATTTTTTGCGTGTCCGTCAGGTGCTCCTAGTAGCCAGTTGACGAGTTGAGCCTTGAGAAAGAGTAAGCGATCACGGGTGGGATCGTCGGCGGCTTTCAGGAATTCGAAAATATCGGACATCCCGGGACCACCGTCACGCTCGTATTTACGGGTGGGAGGAACGGACAGCGCCTGGCCCATGTCTTCCTGGGGAACCCTCAGGAGCCGGCCGTCCCCCGTAAACCGGCGGTCGAATCGCTCGATCACGAGTGTTTTTTCACCGTTAAAGGTTTCGATGTGTGTATTGGCTGCGGGTAGTCCCATGGCACGGATGAACTCAAGGCAGAAGCGTTCGTTTTCCACGCTCAGTGTAAGGTCTACATTACCGTGCCGAACGCCAATTTTTGGTTTCAGGATATGCGTGGTAGGAGTCGCTCCGGTAGGTTCCTTCCATTGGTCCTCGTGTTGGAGCAGTGTCCATTTTTCCTGGGCACCGGCAATCGATATACGGAAAGCGTCTTCGTCATCTAATCCGAGGGGCGCTTCCGAAAGATTCCGAAGTTTTTTCGCGATTTCCCGGTCGTCAATTGGATTCCCTTCAATTTCATTGGGATTGTTGGGTTCCTTGCCCTTCGGTAAAAATTGAAGAGCACCCACGCAGTCCTGGCCGATGGCACTGAGTAGACTGAACGTGTCCGTGCCGTCAGCCTGTAAGCGCCGGGCAACCTTGTTTCGGATGGTGTTGACGTCCGGCAGTAAGTTGTCGAACACGGCAATCACGGGCTCACCGATGTAACGGTCTTCCCGGAGAGGAAGGGAAATGGAAACGGGAAACGCATGTTCCCATTCGAGCCAGTCGGGAGCATACTCGAAATACACCACGCCGTCCGACTGTTTACAGAATTCCCCGACGAGACGTCCGTTCACGTAGACGTCGAGTGGTTCGTATTTCCGGGGACGGGGCATCAGAAGACATCCTCAATATCGCTCTGGCTGTCTTCCCGGGAGGAGAGGTCGAGTTCTAGTTTGAGGACAGCGAGGACGTCGAAAAGAGTACTCAGCTTGACCCCTGTTTTCCCGTTTTCGAGTTCTGATATGGTTGCCGGCCGGAGGTCCGCTTCCTCACCTAACTCTTTCTGGGAAAGAGATAAGTTTTTTCGATGGCGTCGTATGGCCTGTCCGAGTTCTTCAGGACTACGAATTACGTTTTTCATCGCAAGTCACTCCCTGTCATGTTTTCCAATAACATACGCTACAGCGTATAAAAAGTCAATATACGCTCCAGCGTAAGAAAATGATTTATGCGCTATAGCGTAAGAATGTCGTGGTGGGAAATATGCAATTAGAGTTGACTAAATGGGGTGGGTTAAACACGGGTTCAACTCACTGCACCCACTTACTCAGGCGAAACTCTGGAACAGGCCTCTATCCTTAAGTAATCGGTAAAAGTGATAGAATTTCCCACCGATTGTTTCACCTTATTGTAAAGAATGACATGACCGCATGAGAGGGACGAGGCTAACAGGTCGCCAACTCAGGCAACCATCCAGATTTCAAATTTGGAACAAACCTGGGATCAATTTGATTCTTACACGCTGAGTTCGTAAATCCCCCATACGATTAGTCCGATCCAGACAAGAACGGAAACTCCGTTTGCTTTCCAGAATCCTTTCTCATCCAATAATTCCCGGGCCATACCGATGAAGCTTTTGCCGTATGGAGCAAGCCCAATCCCCATCACCAGTGAAAGAAACGCCAGCACGGCCCAGATCTCCACGATGGAAAGGGAAGGGATTAGAACATACAGGCATACCAATGCCCCTGCCAAACAGACAATCTGCATGATGATCGGATGATCGTAAATTGATTCGGCAAACGCTAACCACAGTTCTTCGTTGAAGGTAAAAAAGGTAAGTTTGATAACGACAACGCCAACCATGATCGACGCGATCCATTCCACGGCAGTCATGAGTCTATTCCTTTTGTGTTGGATTGATTGTACGCCAGGAGTATAGCACAAGCTATGGTAATTCAATGCAAAGGGGAAGTGGAAACGTGGTTCGCAGAATGCATTGTGGAGCAATACCCACAAAATATCGTATAATCTTAAATTTGTGCGCACAAAATGTGGCTAACCATTGTACGAGGAGGGGAGAATTGATAATATCTTAAACAGATTATTATTGATCGAAATCGGCCGACGGGCTTTTGCCCGCGGTCTTTTTTTATTTCCTACCTTTTAATCCCCTATCCATTCCGTGGGTTTTTTTACGTTTGAACAAACCAGTCGAAGTTTAAATTCAAGTGTGAATGGGATTGTATTAGAAAGTTATCTTTACCGGAAATTAAACTCCCGGCTCATTATACGTTTGCCTGTTCAAGGGGACGTATAAAGGAAAGCACCCATTTCAACTGGTTGGATCGGTGGCGGAAAATACGGTGCAGGACACAGGGTTTGTTGGTGAACAGATCGTGGTCGCTGATTATTTTTTGACCGGTTTGTAGCAGGGTGGGAATTTGTTTAATTATCGAATGTTCCGTAGGCACGATAATCGCCAGCGCAGTTGGACTTACGTCATGCCCGGTAATGTTCCATTCCTTTTCTCCTTCTGGCATTTGCAATGCAACCGTTCCGGGAACTTTTCGTCGCTCACCAATCCGCAGGTCCTCCCAATCGTGTTTTTTGTTGTTGCCCATGATGGTTCTCCTCCGTGTTGTGTGACGTGATCCGAAGATGCTGTGGAAACAGTAGGAATGTAGAGATAAATGAGGGAAGCCTACTAACTACCAATACTATAAGATATTTCCGGTTCACTGACATGGATAAAGAAAGGTTGTTTCAGGGAACGATTGGGATCTCTATCCTTAAGTAATTGCAAAAATTAGTAGAATTCCTCACCGATTGGTTCACAGGATTACAACGAAGGACATGAGCGCACGAGAGAAACGAAACCAAAAGTCCGACACTACTCACCCCCAGAACCCAAAATTAGGTAACCTCTCAGATTGTAAATTTGTAGCCATCCAGTAACGAATTTATGAATTACAGGACTAATCAAGTACCAATTAATTCACTTTTCAAAATCACTATGGAATCTGTTAGTTTGCTTTTGAGGGAGATAAAGGTGATAGGCTTTGCCGGAAACCGAAACAAAGCTGAGGATAATTTTAAAATTACCAAAGGAGCGGTTTTTGGATGAAAACTCAGATCTACGTGAGTAAATTGAAACGCTATATTCAGCTTATTGTATTGTTGGCGTTTGCGATTATAGGTTTTCTTCTGATCATGTACGCCGAACCACTGGCAACCTCGAAGTACTCTTCAAAAGCAGGAAATTATCCGTTTATGTGGTCGCTGATTGGATGGTTTCTGTTCTTGGGAGGGGGTTACTTCCTATTCGGGACTTTCAACGTGTTGATTCAGAGATTACTCGGAAAACGACCGGACCTCGTTGTGGATGAGGAAGGGATTATCGATCGGGTAACGGATTTTCAGCCCGGTCGCCTCTTCTGGTCCGAGCTTGGGGACGTGGTTGTGGAGTTGGATTCGGACGAGGTTCCTGTCATTCGTTACAGCGTCACGGATCCGGACTCGGTCGAAGAACGCGCCAGTTCCATGAGTGGTAAATTTTTAAAGCACAAACAAGACCAGGATTCCTCCGAACAGGCCGTGGGGATGGAGGCCTCCTTAAAGGGAATGAATCAATCGCCCGAAGAGCTACAGAGAATCATCCAGAAGTGTCAAAATGAGTAAATTTGAAACAGGCTTCAATTCTCAAGTAATTGATTGTTAAGAATTGGCTAACAGAAACTTCGTTATCATTAAACATCCCAGCACTCTGAAAAACTCGTTACCGACCGAGGTGTTTCTGAGCTTTTGTTGATGTATTTTCCCTTCCGGGTTGCCTGGTTTACCAGCTGTCGGAAGTGCTTTTTAGCCTGTTTTTCGTTTCCGAGTTGTTGAAGCGACTTTGCCAGAAAATACTTGCCCCGGTTCCACTGGTTTGCAACCGGATGGAGTCGGGTGAGTTCGCGAAGGTATTGTTTGGCCCGATCGTATTCTCCCAGCCCATAACTGCACAGTCCCTGGTACAGCAGGGCCTCGTCGTAGAGGCCTGTCACGGACCGGTACTTATCGATGAAGCTCTCGAAGGCACGGCGTGCTTTGGCGTAATTTTGCTGATCGTAATACGAGCGTGCCCGGTAGTAACTCGATTTCGCGGCATAGGGTAACTTGGGGTAGCGGTCGATCACACGATTGAAATCATTGCGGGCTTCCACGTACCGATCGTCGAACAGCTTTTCTTGCCCCGATTTGAATCGAGCGAGTCCCCTGGACTGCCGATCGATCTTTTTTTGTGCGTACTTACGGACACGCTGGCGAAACTTTTCCAGGGAGAAGCCCGCCGACTGATTCAGAGCCTGGTTCACGGATCGACCACGGACGATCGACTGGACGAAGGACTTTACGGTATGGTCTTTTCCGGATGAATTTCTTGTCGCCAGGTATTGGATGGCAAGACCTGAATACGGGTAGGGAAGCCGGGAATCGATCTCCTCCTTGAGGCCTGTCATCAGGCGATCGGGCTGTTCCCGGATCGATAGCTGACGGTTCATGTGGAGTGTAATTTCGTCCGCAAAATAGACGGTGAGGCCCTCCTGGACCCATTCCGGTAATTGACTGTAGGAGTCGTAGCCCATGACATTTCTCATCACGAGGTGGACGACTTCATGGTCGAGAACCTGCTGGAGATCGACTTCCTTACGGAGGAAGATTTCCGTGTTCAACCAGAGGTAATGTTTCGAGGAGGAAAAATTTTCCTTCGTTCGAACCTTCGCAAAAACTTCCCAATCTTTCGTACCCTGGTCGATGATCTTTACGTGGATGTCACCACTCCCTGTCGGCTCGAGCCCCCATTCTTTCCGTAACTTCCCCATGGAGCGGGAAAATTTTTGTTGGAACGATCCGAATATTTTCTTGTACCGGTCGGTATCTTTATATTGTCCCTGGTATGGATGCAATTTTACCTCGCCCGGTTCGGGATTCCCGGAGGAACAGCCCACGACCGCCAGGACACCAAGAATAAAGAAACAAACAGCGCGCGACATGAAATCCTGATCCATACTTGGCCTCCGGCTGTTGTGTATCAATCGACGGTACCGGACAAAAATACGACAAAGAACTTGCAAAAATTATGGAAACCCCGCCCACAATCAACAAGACATTACCAAAGTCGTCCAAAACCTTCCGACGGTAGAAATTTCCCACCGAGATATCGTATATTGAATCTGAT
>JBDGPJ010000189.1:1551-4354 GCA_042219695.1 bacterium | reverse complement strand
ACAAGTCCCAGCCCCACGAGCAAATACACTACGAGGACGATTAGAAATGAGTAGAAAATATGCGGTCCCATGAGTTTCGTCATACCGGAGAGGGATGTAGATTGAATTTGGTCCTGGTAAATTTTTCGAATCCCAACGAAAGAAGCAGTAATAATTGTTCCGTTTATAATTGCTACCGCGAATGGAAACCCGAGGTGAAGAACTATAAGTCCGAGCAAAGGAAGTTCAAAACCCTGACTCAACTTCACGTACTCCTGTAACGTGGGTTCAAAATAAAGCGCCTCTATCATTGTAACGATAATAACACCAAGGAAATTGACCCCTGCAAGAATACTGTATAAATACATCAAGGGGACGAGGTGTTTATCCAGCATTTGCCTGGAACAATTCAAAATTCCGTTGATTGACGTATCAAAGGAATCTTTATTGTCTATCAACTGAATTTCACCAAGTTGTTAAAATAATTTGAAGAAAACGCTTTTTCTGGCGAGTACCTACGAGCTTAATGGTTTATCAGTTTTATTCACTGGCTGACTATTTCCGAAAATCTTTTCCACCGTTAAGCTGTCACTTCTTTTTATCAGGATCACCGTAAAATGACGTTTAGCCCCTCCGGCTGAAACCGTCATATGGACTTTGAATGAATCATCGGACGTTGTAACGAAGGGATACTTGTCACGTATGGAGTTGATAAAATTCGTTTCCTCAAGCTGTTTGTGAAACTCATTCAGTGATAACGTCGATATCTTTTTATTTTGGTCCTGGAGTAGCGTTGATTGAACGAGTTGCCATTGTGACCGGGTGAGGTGCTGTATATTCCAGTTCCCGGTACCGTGAACAGTAAAGAATTTACGGAGAACCGGTTTGATTCCAAGTTGCCGAATCCCCGAGATCAGCTTGAGTTCGTCGAAGTGTCGAATCGAACGACCGGGTGCTTCGTACGGGTAACCCGCGTAGCGGTTCGTGTTAACGTCGAGTGAACTTTCCGGTGTAATCCAGTATTCAATCTCATCTACGGTGCGTGGTGGGTATCCTGCCCGGGTTAATAATTTTTCAAAGAGTTCGTGTACGTTTCCGTCGGGGTCGGGATGTTTCAATACGTTTGGATTCAACCGGTTATTTAAGCTATTAACCTTGGCTCTGATACTTACGACGTCGGAAAGTTTCCAGTGAAATGTTTTTGTCCGTAAAGGCTCGGTTTCGGAAAGCGTTTCTTTCAGGCGGTGTTGGATGAGATCGATCCCGGCTCGCCGTGCCTGGTACAGAGTTTCACGATGCTGAATAACCGGCTTGATTTCAGCTCCCCACAGGGAGTACTGGCTTAACATCAAAAGAAAAAATGAGAGAGCGGCACTGATCACCAGTACGAGTATTAATGTACCTCCTTTTTCGTCCTGGACCCATTCAAAATGAGGAGTCACCTTCATGATTTCGTAGCAACCGGTATGACAAGGGTAATCTCGTCGCTGTTCAATTTCATTGCCGTAACGGGTTGATCGTAATTACTCGTTGAGTTTCGCCACGTTCCCGAATCCAACCGGTATTTTATCGAAAGGTTTTCGGCTTTTAGTAGTGTGACTGGGTCTGAGAAGTCCGATTGAAGTTCGAGGAAGTAAGACTGGCGTTGCAATCGTTCCTGTCCCTGTTTCGATGTGATCCGGTACCGGACGCGCACTTCCCCACGAAGTGTAGGATTGTTTGCTTCGATTCCCGTTAGTAGGTCAGTGCTACCTCTCCTTCGAACTGATGTACGGGAAAAACCGTCGGTTTTTCCCCGGAAATCCGGATCGGATTTCGGGAGTAACGTTAGATCCCTGTACAGTGTTTCCTTCAGGACGACAATCCGGTGTTTGGACGATAGATTTTTCCCGTACCGTCTTTGTAAACTCCCCACTTTAAACAGGAGCGTAACGAGGCCCGATAACATCAGGGAAGCGACCGCAATCCCCACCAGAAGTTCAATCAATGTGAATCCGGATTCGGTGTGTTTATCGAGGTGCAGTATCATGAGTTGACTCGATTGGAGACGAGTAAGTGGATATTATCCAGGATTGATTATCATCGGGGTTTTGCCACCTATGAGATGTCCATTGTCCACCATTCTCAAGGGTTGTTTTGTGTAGGGGTTCCGTTTGGCCGGAAGCGGAAGGATCGTTTAATGACAGTTCCTGAACCCGGCCGGGGGGGAGAGGAGTTCTTGACTGCTGGATGGATTGAAGAAATCCAAGCACCGACACAATTAAAATACTCGCAATGGCCAGTGAAGCCAGCACTTCAATCATTACGAATCCATTGAATCCATCCAGGGAACGTTTAGCTTCCACCGTGATTTTTCTCCACGTGGATCCCGCCGTGTTCGGGAAAGGAGATTTGGACACGTTTGGGCCCGGATTGTAGAACAAGCGGAGCTGAAGAATAAAAGCTGGACGGGGAAACAAGGATATTTCCCGGCTGGTCCGGTGTACGCCTCCAGCGAGTTAATGTAAGTAGACCACGGCTATCGCTCTTCCGAATTAGTATCCAGTCCCCCTGTTTCTTTCTAAACCGGAGCATGATTTCTTTTCCCGTTTTGAGGGAACGGGCTTGCTGGAACCTTAGAGTATTTTGCAATCGTGTAAGTTCCCGGCCTGAGCTAACCGACATCCAGTCCAGCTTAATGCCGACCGTGACCGTTACAATACCCAGGATCACGATGACGGCCAACAGTTCTATCAACGTGAAACCCCGTTCGTAGGTTCCCTGTTGCAAGTTATTAGAATCAGGACCGGTATGAGTTCTTCGGTTCAAGTTTTTATAGTCCGGA
>JBDGPJ010000189.1:0-1541 GCA_042219695.1 bacterium | reverse complement strand
TGACGGAAGCCACGATAAATCCCACGATAATAGCCAACAAAAACAGTACTACTGGTTCTATATACTGGGCCCGGCGTTCCAGGGTTTCTTCAATTTCTTCGTTTAGGAGATCGGACGAAAAAGAGAAGACGTCACTGAGGTTACCGGTTTGCTCCCCCATGGAGAGTGTGTCGTAAGGGAGCCCTTCCAATTGAGTGTCCTGTAGCGCGTCAGTAAGGGGGACGCCGCTTTCCACCTCATGCCGGGCATCATTAATTTGCTCCGCTAAACGGGGGTGATTTACGACATCCGCGGCCATCGACATAGCCCGCGTAATATCCATATTAACGGCAGTGGCCATCGACATCGAAAGACAAAACTCCTGAGTTTTAATTTTACGGTAGATGGGTACGTGATACGCGAATTTCTCCACGAGTTCATGGGCGTAGGTCGATCGAGCGAACCAATAAATTGCCACGGTAGCGGTTAATGCAGTTCCGAGGGTCACCCATAACATCATTCCCTGGAAAAGGTTGCTAACGAGCAGCATACCACGAGTGATTGCGGGGAGGGCAATGTCCTGTTGGGCAAACAGGGTGGATAACTGGGGTAAGATAAAGGTCATAATGAAGACGAGGACAACCAGGGCTACTCCCACGACGAGGACGGGATACAGGAGAGTTGAGTAAAGTTCATTGTAAAAGTCGTAACGGGATCGGTAATAGTCGCTCAGCTCTCCAAACGTTTCCTCTAAATATCCGGTTTCCTCGGCGACACCGCAAATTCGGGCAGCGGATTCGGGGATGACCGGTTGGCACTGTTCCATTGAATGTCGAAGGGAGACCCCGCTCTTCAAATTAGAGATTAATGATTCCACGCAGGATTGAAACTGTGCATTGTCCAACCGGGATTTAATTTGTTCCAGACAGGAAATCAGTTCCATACCACTGGCCAGGAACAGTTCCATGTTATGAAAAAATCGGGCAAGGATTCGATTGTGTTGAATCGGAGAAATGGAAAACCGCTTTTTACTGATTACCGAAACCAGGGTCATTCCGTTTTCTTCGAGCTGTTTTCGGAGTCGTGATTCGTTCTGGGCAATACGCTGTTCTTCTATAAGATCACCACTCTGGTCTAATGCCCTGAATTCGTAGTGGATCATACGGGAGGAATTATATGTTCAAAACTCGTTTTATTTCTTCACGTGTAGTTCGTCCGTCGTCGACCAGTTCCTGACCACGTTGCTCGAGGGTTTCAAAATCAGTATTTTCAAGCAGGTGATTTTGGATGGCCTGTTGTCCGGCTCCATCTTCCAGCATGGTCAGGACCCTGTCATCGGGCACCAGTATTTCGTAAATGGCGGTTCGGCCGCTGTATCCCGTATCGTGGCATTGATCACAGCCCTGAGCTATCCAGGTTTCGTTGGTACGTTTTTTACAATGATCACAGAGGGTTCTAACCAGTCGCTGAGCCATGATTCCGCTTAATCCAGCCCCGATCAAATACGGGTCGAGCCCAAGGTCGACCAATCGACTGAGGGCTCCGGTACTGCTTCGAGTATG
>JBDGPJ010000188.1:6013-10609 GCA_042219695.1 bacterium | reverse complement strand
CTAATTGGGGAAAATGATTTCACGGGTTGTCTAATGTTTAGTGGCAAAGCGGACGAAAAAATTAAATCCGCAAGAGCTTAGAAGTAGTAAACAAACAAAATGAAAATACTTTCCAATAGACTATACCATGACCGTCGGGCCGTGTGAATTTTATTGGACGGTATCGAATTAACCGGAATAATGGATTGTGAAGAAGGGATTCGGCGTGCAAGCTATAAAAATTATTCCCATTCGTCCGTGATTGAACCCCCTTCCTCAATCACGTCTCGTGAATCCGGTCCGCAATTGAACAAGATATCAACAATTGAAAGATAAGGTACGAATCCATCCTGTTGTTGGGGGTATTCCACGGGTTCGTAGTCCTGGAATTCCACGGTGACGTCCGATTGTTCTATCAGTTCCCGGTCGAGGTAATCCCGACCGTGCATACCGGATAAATAACGGTCACCACCTAAATCTTTTGTTAAATTAATGACCAGTTGAGTTGATTCTCCCGTAATCCCTTCATCGGAACTTACGGTCATAGGAACATCAATGTTCAAACAGTTCCTCGCCCACTTCAGCAAACGTATGTTGAGGTTTACCAGTTTTTCCCATTCCTGTTCGTAAATTTGCTCCAGTTCATCGGCGTAATTGTCAAAATAGGGGGCGTCTTTGTAATTTAGATAAATGGCCTTCCAGTGTTTCCGACGCCAGGGTTCATCATTGTTAATTTCCACTTCGTTGATGTCCTGGTGATAACGGCCTTTCTGGAGTACCGGAACGGTCAGCCAGTGTTCGTCCTTGTTATGAATTCTGATCTTGTTTCGGTGAATCCATCCAAATTCCCCTTTTCCTACGAACTCAACGTTATCGACAAGAACAAATCGATCACAGTTCATCATCTTGTGAAAGAAGCCGGCGTAGGGAAGAAAATTTGGCTGATGACCGCAGATTATCACGTGAAATAACCCCTGTTTAGAAGATTAAGGTTGATTGAAAATTAATGTTGAGAACTGAAAACACGTCCCGAAAACATGCCACAATATGACCAGAATGTTTGTACGAATTTGGACTCAATGTTTATTACGGGGATATCGAATCACCGAGAGTCCCCCTTTGATCGGAACCAATGCTCGTTTTCCGAAAAGCAATTTTTATTCTCTATTTATCCGAAAAAATTAAGTGCCCAAAACCTGAGTAATAACGATTCCTGAATGTAAAAAATTTTCTTTTGTCTGTTTTTCTTCCAGTAGAACGAATGCAAGAGTTTCAATAATTATCTTGAAAAAGAATTGGGAAAGGGGAATCATAGTTTGTTATTCATAAGACAAATCGCAAACACATGTACGCTTCGGCCGCCTCGACGCCAATTTCCCGTCCACGAAGCTTGGACAGGTGAAGCATCGTATCAAGGGAGAGAAAATGTTTGGAAGGACGAAGCTGGGAATCGTGCATTTCCAGTGCTTCGACTTTCATGTTCCAGTAGTCGCTGATGTCCACGTAAAAATTGGGATGAAATTTTTCACGCTCAATATTCCAGAAATGAGTTGGGTTATCATAGGATAAGACGACCGGAGGCATGTGTTTGACGTCCTCGAGTCCGGGACGTGCTGCCGTAAACCCGGCACGAAAAACGGCTTCATGGTCCTGGTTATATGAAATTGAAGGCAACATCAGCATATCCGGTTTTAAGTTTTCGAGGGACAGCGGACTTTCCGTTTCAATCTTGGCGATAAGGTCACGTCGGGATAGTTGATCCAGGCGAAGGTGAAGTTCGGAATCCTCATAAATAATGTCGTAATCGTCCACGCCAAGGAAATCCAGCTCCTTTTCGGGTTGAAGCCTCCACGAGTTGATCGTCTTCCTTGAATTGTTTCAAGTCCCCGATTGACATCAGGATCACGTAAACTTCTCCTCCAAGATCCTTAATCCGGGCCATGGTACCGGCACATCCAAATGCTTCGTCGTCGGAGTGCGGTGTGATTACGAGAACGGTTTGGTTCGACAAAAACTCATCGGTAAGATTCAAGTTTCAGCCTCCCATCGCCAGTAAATTTGATTCAAATTAGGAAGAAGCAACAGTATAACCAAACCGTACATGAAACCAACGAGGACGAATCCAAAAATGGCTTCAAGAGGATGAGTGTTACGCATAATGACTCCGATTATTCCAACAATAAAAGCAAGGGAATAAAGTATGAAGACAGTACGACGAGTTCCAAAATTTCGAACTTGCTGAATTCGGTGGGATAGATGATCCTGGGCACTGTATTCAATGGATTCGACAATCGAATCGGTCACTCCCGTGGCGTATCGATAAATTACGACAAAGACGAGGTCCAGAATGGGAACACTTAAAATGACAAGTGGTATAACAACGGATTTCAAAGGATTGGTCGACCACTTCCCCATAACGGACAGCATGGCGAGGAAAAAGCCGATGAAGAAACTGCCGGAGTCCCCGAGAAAAATCACTGAAGGATGAAAGTTATAAAGCAGAAATCCGAGTAGTGCACCACACATTGAAATTGATAACAGTGCCCAGGCGGGGTAGTGAAACTGAATGGCACCGATGATAAAAAACATCAAACAGGCAATAAGGGCAAAGCCGGGAGCCAGTCCATCCATATTGTCGGAGGCATTAATAGCACTAATTACAAACACGACCCAGATCAGGGTAAGGCACGTCTCAAATATATTCCCAAGGAGTGTTGGAGGGAAAAAATCAGAACTTAGTCCAGCTTGAGTGGCAATAAAAACCGCGCAAAACAGGGCGAGTAATTTAAGCACGGCACTGAGGTCCAGGAGGTCATCCAGTAAACCGATTACAGCCACGATACCACAGGAAAGGAAAAGCTGGGTGTTCAAATGATTGGGGGCAAAGAAATACAGTGGTAGAAAAAGACCAATAAGAACCGCCGGTCCACCTAAATAAGCCGTAGGTTGCTCGTGGACTTTCCGTTCGTTGGTGTGATCCATAACGGAGAAACTACGTGCTATTGTTAAAAACAGCCGGGTAAAGACAATACTGGATACAAAACAGGCGAGAAATGCCAGGAAGTAATCATGTTGTGAGATTAGCATTTATCGGAATCACCGGAATTGCATGATAAGTTAATGGACTCGTATTCCTCGGCGAAATTAATAATTCGAATCATTGTAGGGAAAAGGTTGCTGTTTTGGAAGCATGCTTAATCGAGTACCAATGACACAGTGAAGGGAATACAAATGAGAATTGCTTACGTGATCACGAGATTGGTTCGGGGGGGAGCAACCAAAATCGCTCTGGATACGGCCCGCCGAATGAAAGGCAGGGGGAACGAAGTATTTTTTGGAGCCGGAAAAGATAACACGGGTTCCGATTCCCGGTGGCCGGAACTTGAGGAATCCGGTCTTAATCATAAACGGTTAACTCACATGAAACGGGCGCCGGGAATCCATGACATCCGGTCGTTAATTGAACTGACGACCTGGTTTCAATCAATTCAGCCTGATCTCGTTCATCTTCACACCTCTAAAGCAGGAACGATTGGAGCTCTGGCGGCTCGTTTGGCCGGTATTCCAGGGGTAGTTTATTCATCGCACGGTCATTTATTTCACTCCGATGCAAAAATTGAGAATGTTTCACTCACGGGGGTTTCTTACTTTATTTATTTCTGGCTCAGGCGATTCACGTTGGGAATTGTGGATCGAGCGATTGCTCTATCGCGGTTTGATTTACAGGACCAGGTCAGGTTGGGGTTGGCACACGAAAGCCGGTTTGAGGTCATTCCAAACGGACTCGATATGGAAAAAGTGGGGGACGTATACCATGGTGAAGAGTGCAAACGTTTGCGTAACGAACTTGGACTTCCGGAAGAAAAGAATGTTATTACAAGTGTAGGCCGTCTGGTACGGGAGAAAGGTCATCGGGAATTGCTCGAGGCATTTGCCCGCTTAAACAGGGAGTTTCCCTCAACTCATTTGCTGATTATCGGGGATGGGCCGGAGAGAAGTTATATAGAAGATCGGATTGTTGAGCTGGAATTAGCGGGGAAGGTGAGTTTGCCCGGGATTCAATCCAACGTAATCGAATGGTTGCGATGCAGTGATTTGTTTTGTTTCCCGTCCTACTACGAGAGTCAGGGGATGGCTTTAATGGAGGCAATGGCGGTGGGATTACCCTGTGTATCCACGGCTGAGGGAGGATTGAAAGAACTTGTTCACCACGATCAAACCGCGTACCAGGTTTCCCGTGGGAACGTGGGGGAGTTAGTTACCGCCATGAAGTTTCTCTTAAAGAATGAGCAGGAGGCAAAAAAGCTGGCCGAGGGGGGGCAAAAATACGTACGGAGTCAATATTCCCTCGACCGAGTTATTGAAAGGACGGCGAATTGTTATGAGCGACTCCGGTAAACAGTCCTCGCTCTTAAACGTAGTGATTATGGTACCGGCAATACATTTTTACGCTCCCCTTACCTTAAGAGTCTTGTTTGAACGATGTCCGTCACACCAATACACCCTCGTAACAACGCCGAAACTACCCGGGGAAGGAAGTTCCTACCAGCGACTCAATCGTTTGTTAGACAAAAGAGGTGGATTATACGTATTCAGTCAAATCCTTCTCCGGAGCTT
>JBDGPJ010000188.1:0-5954 GCA_042219695.1 bacterium | reverse complement strand
CGGCACGGGGAGTATACTTGAGGGGGGGCTGTGTTCGAGATTTGAACAACGTCGATGCCTGGAAATTAATGAAATGGATAAATTTGAGAACGTATCCATTCAATCATTTGAGGACGTAGGGGGTGAAAAATTTCAAGAATGGTTTAAGGAATTTGACTGTGACCTGTTACTGTCCGTGTTCTTCAATCAAATAATTCCGGGGGATATTCTTGAAATTCCTGAAAAAGGTTGCTTTAACGTCCATCCCGGTAAGCTACCCGAATTCCGCGGGTTTTCACCCGTGTTCTGGCAGTTGAAGCAGGGGGGGGGAGAGGCGGCATGTACCGTGCACGAACTTACTGAACAATTGGATAAGGGACCGATTTACCGACAGCAAACTACGGATGTACGTGAACAGGACACGTTTTTTTCATTGTATTCAAGACTTGCTATTCATGGGGGAGATATCTTGGAATCCCTGATCAATCAAGTAACGAATGACAATAAAATTGAATTACGGGAACAATCAGGTTCCGAAAATGAATACGAAGGATTCACCCGGGATGACGTCATCGATTTTTATCGACAGGGCCACTGGTTCTGGAAACCGGGTGATTTGTTTGGAACTCCAACGTTGGAATAATCAGGAAAGAAATTTTGTTTATAAAACGAATGATGAACAACGACAAGGGGGTGTCCAGGATGGCTCGTTTGGAAAGAAATCCCATGAGTTTTTTGAGAAATTTAAGTGATCAGCTATCGAATTATTTACCTCGGGAGAATGACGGTGAATCCGACGGCGATCGAATGAAGCGCTGGTCATTGACCAACTGGAGTCCTCGTTCCGACATTTACGAAGAAGGAGATGAACTGGTATTTGATGTAGAAACCCCGGGGTTTGATAAAGAAGACCTGGACGTCAGTCTCCAGGAAAACCGGTTGCTAATCGAGGGAAAGCGTACCCGGGAAACGTCGGAAGAAGACGAGGACCGAAATTACTTCCGAACGGAGAGACAGGTTGGAACGTTTCAACGTGCTTTTAACCTTCCCGATGCCGTATCACACGAGGAAGTAGAGGCCGATTATGATGACGGTCTACTCCAGGTACGTGTGCCGTCTCCTGACCAATCTACCAGTGATGAACAGATCGAAATAAGCTAAACCAATCCAAGTCTCGTCGGCGACCGGGTTTCTCCACTCCTTTTCCCGGTCGCTTTTTTTTGCTTCTCTCCTCCTTTTACAAAGATTTTTACAGAGAAAACTCGGATAATTTTGAAAATCACATGCAAGCAAACGTCATTTTAGCTCTAAGCAACATTTTACCGCAATAAAATCAGTCGATGTTACTTCAAACTTTTCCATATTAAAGATTTCGGGGGGTTCTAATTTTCAGGTGGCTTCAACTTTAATTTAATAAAACCCGTTCAACGAGACGGGACAGATAAAAATCTTTTCTTAATCACTAAAGCATCCCGCGGGCTATGTTCAGGATTTTGTCGACACCGCTTTCCCAGGAAAACTGATTTACGGCGTACTGCCGACATCGGTGGCTGTCATCCGGGTTACGGCATTTCGTTTCAAGTGTGGTTTCAATGGTTTCGTGCCACTGGGACGAGTCCGCCGATAACAAGAGGTTCGGGTCGAGAGGTTTCAAGATTTCGGGAATTCCTCCCACGTCCGTGGCAAGTACCGGAACGCCCGAGGAAAGTGCTTCCAGGATAACCAGCCCAAATCCCTCCAGTTCTTGAGTGGGCATGACAAATAAATCAGCGGACTGGTAATAATACGGTAATTGCTCCTCCGATACGTAACCTTCAAAATAGACCTGTCCGGGAGCCACGTTTTCAGCCAACGTTTGAAGGCGGGGTTTTTCAGGGCCCTTTCCCACGATACAAAGCTGTAAACGATTTGAATTGCGGGTGTTTTCCAGCAAACGGCCAAAAGATTTTATTAATCGGTCCAGGCCCATTCTTGGTACGAGCCGTCGAACGGATAGGATCACGGTATCATTTTCTTCAAAACGAGTGTGTTCGCGGGCATCGGACCGATGTTCGGGGGGATGAAAACGGTTTGCATCCACTCCTCCCGGTATTACTTGGATATGATTCCTGGATATACCGGGATGGTTCGTGCGCAATTTTTGGCGCATAAATTGACTGAGTACGACCACACGATCGCAGTGACCGAGCACCCACCATTCAACCAGGTACCTTACCCAGGTGTTTAGGAAACGGCCGGGAAGGTTTAACACATTCAACAGTACTTGTTGAGGAGGGGGGTTATGGGCGAGCCATTCCTCGTGCCAGGGAGCATGGTGTACGTAGAGGGAAGGTAAGTTCCGAGTAGAACTTTGTTGAACGATGAATGCGGAGAGGGGCTGATTAAAAATCACGAAATCGGGTTGAACGCGGGAACTCAACTGATTCCAACGTGATCGTAATTCCCGTCCCAGGGTATTGAATTGCTTCCATTTTGATTGGGTCGGTCTGTATTGAAAAGGATGGTAATGGGTGTTTTCCGCGAACTCGTATCGTTCCCGCGCAGTTTGGGGTTCCTCGGTTCCACCCAAAAGATGGACTTCGTGACCGAGCTTGGCGAGGTGACGTACGTGCTGTTCCTGGACCCGGCTGTTCCCGGGACGATAGTAGTCCGTGACGACGGCGATTTTCATAACTTGTTAACAACGCCTGGCATAGATATAAATTCCGCTGTTAAAAATGTTGTAGTACCAGAAGGGAAGAATGACGTAGGTGATACGCATACTACCGACGATGATCGTTCGCTTAAAATGGAAATCCACTTTGTGTAAAAACGGGGTATTCTCCGTGATGTTGTAGGCCGGGGGGTACATCGTGGCATGATTGTCCTCGAAAGGATCTTCGCTTACATGATCCCTTACGATGTCAAATCCATGTTCTTTAACGAGGTTACGGGCGTCATCAAAGTGGAAGCGGTGAAGGTGCGGTTCAAAATATTCACCGCTATCCCCGGAGCTCAGTAATGACTTGAGCGACCGCTTAAAGGGCCACCAGAATTCCTTCTGAAACCGGTCGAACAGCGTGTCCTCAATGGGAAACTTGATAACCATGTGTTCGGCCAGCCGGTGGGCCTCCCGCAGAATTGCCTCCGGTTCGGGAATATGTTCGATAACGTCCAGGGCCGTAACCAGATCAAACCGGTCGTCCGGGTAGGGAACGCCTTCCACGGGAGCGCGTACGAAATGTGCGTCCGGATTACGATTCAACGCCTCCTGAAGGCGTTTGGCCGAAATATCGAGACCGACCGCTTCACGGGGTTGCCATTGTTCAATAAGCGATTCCATTAACCATCCGCCCCCACACCCCATATCGAGCCATCGCCCCGGGGAGAAGTCTTCCGGCAATACTTTCAAAATGTTAGGCATTTTGAATTGTTGGGCACTGATACGAGGTCCCCCTTGTTCGTCCCCCGCTGTACCCTCCCCCTCGTAGAACTCCTCGTAGTCATCGTCGAGCTCGACTTCGAGCATGAAGTCGTCGAATTCGGCTCGTCTCAGCCCGACCGTGTCGTTACAGGACACACAGTGAAACTGTTCCGATTCAAGAGTGAGTTTTCCACCACAGTGAGGGCATTGGTAAGGTTGATCGATTGAATTCGACATTAAACGGACTCCCTGTTATTGCTCTTCATCATATCGCCCCGGTGAAGTACCTTCACTTCTCCTTGTTCTTCGAGTGTATCAAGAAACTGTGACCACTCGGGATGTTCCGGGGAGGGAGGATCCGGGTAGGGGATCGTTTTGACCCAGTTCTTGGAAAGGAGAGTTTCGAAACAGTACCCGGTAACATAACTCAAGCGTGCGGTTATGGCCCACCCGTGGCCGTTGAGAATTTCTTTACGGAGCCACTCAAGGTTACGATTGATTCGATCGGCCAGTGAATTTTGGCGGGCTTCGGGAACCGAAGTAACATCCGGTTCAGTACTAAGGTGGTAGTTTGGATAATGTTCTCGTACCCAGCGACTCCAGCGCCCCTTTTTGAAGTTTTTATCGATCAGGTTGTTTAATCCCATAATGGGCGGGTGATAAACCCTTGTTTTCGGTACGATTCCGACTTTCAAACCACGTTCACGTACACGATTACGGAGGTCGGGATCGGTGCCGCTGATCAGGTTGGGATGTTCCATACCGACGTCCAAAAACAGTTCTCGTGAAATAACCAAACATGCGTGCGTAACCATGTCCGTTTCCCTGAATTCATCCGGTACTTCAACGTGACTGCGTGGAAGCTGTAAAGCCCGTCGTCGGTCTTTTTCGGACAGGTTATCGGGAAGTTGCTGAGCCGGACCTACCAAACCGACTTCCGGGTGGGAATCGACGTAGGATACAAGTTTTTTAAGGTCCTCTGGTTCCGGAAAAGAAACGTCGTCGTCCATGAAAATTAAGTAGTCCCCGTGGGCCCGGGTAACCCCTACATCCCGGGCACGACCGTTTGGGGATATCCCCACCGCCGTTACAATTTCGAGGCGTTTCTCGGGAATTCCACTGTTTAGAGCGGAGGTTGTAAGCCGTTTTAGGTGTTCGGATTCTCCACAGAGGGAGGGAATGACAATCGAAACCGTGGGGAAAGGGGAAGAATTCATTTGCGAGTTCATCGATGACTCCTCGAAAAAAATGCTTCCTAATAAGATGTAAAGAAGAAATATTCATTAGAAATAGTATCTAAGCTACAACATAGAGCTTTCAGCACTCAGTTTTCAGTGGTCAGCGTGAAACAAAAAAACAACGAAGACTTAAGCTTTACCTTGTATTTTTGCGGTTGTATTAAGCTAAATGCTAATGGCTGAACGCTAAACAACATAATGCAGGTTAAAAGTAAAAATTGATTATAGTAGGTCAATAAAGGTACAAGAGCTTATCCGACTTTTTACCAAACGTAGTTATTCAGGTCGATTTTCCAAGCAATTCCAACCGATAATAAACGAAAAAAGGGTATTGAATAACCATTTCTGTTCCGAGGAGGGCGCAGGAGAGGAAGTAGCATGTCTTCACACATCCTGCAGGCGACCTACACTGTAGTACGTAGTATGCATCAAAAATAATTACGTTATCGATTCAGCTGTAATTTAACGACGAAGTGGTTTTACAATGGGATTAAAGGAAAAAGCCGTTAAAGGTTCCGTATTTAACACGGTCCGCAGCGTTCTCGAATCCGGGATTGCCCTGGTTTCCTTCCTGTTTTTTGCTCGATGGTTAAAACCGGAAGCGTTTGGAGTTTACGCTCTGTCAGCATCGTTTGTGGCGTTTGCCAAAGCAATACAGGACCTGGGATTTTCGCGAGCATTGATCCAGTTTGAAACCGTTGATTCGAGGGACCGCACTACGGCGTTCTGGACAATGCTTGGGATTGGGATCGTACTAACGGGAGTTTTATGGGCGTTAAGTCCGCTGGTGTCGATAGGTTTTGGGATGAAGCGGGCCGGGCCGGTGTTATTCTGGCTTTCCATGGGAGTATTTCTTCATGGGATAAGCGATGGGGCGAGGGCCACGTTAAATCGCCGGATGAAGTTTTTCTTCCTCGGTATGGTCTCCGTAATCGCCACGTTTTTTGGGGCTTGTGTGGGACTTTTCATGGCTTACCGGGGTTGGGGAGTCTGGAGTTTGGTTGCTTATCAATTAACGATAACGGCGACTGGTACCTTTGGATTCTGGTGGGGTAGTACATGGATCCCCGGGATAGACTGGTCCTCCGAAAGATTTCAAAAAATGTATTCGTTTGGTGTCCCCGTTATCGGTAAAAAAATTGTCAAACGTTTCGGTGAACGAACCGATGACATATTAATTGGTTATTTCTTCCATTCTACCGTTCTGGGATATTATGCCGTGGCTTACCGCATATTAAAAATCTCCCGACAATTACTCGTTCGAACCTTTATCAACGTTGCCATCCCTGTGTTTTCTCGCTTGCAGTCGGAACGCCAGCGTTTGAAACGAGTGT
>JBDGPJ010000187.1:0-2518 GCA_042219695.1 bacterium | reverse complement strand
GTACAGTGCCTTTTTGACCGTGGTCCTGGGTGCCCGGGTCTACCGGATTCATTGGGGCAAGCTCGTCGACGAAGCCGTATGGACGTTTGGGTTGCTGGCTCTGGGTACAATTCTATTGTTTTCCTTCCTTGGCTTTCGGAAAAAATGGAGATACTGGGCACCGGTTCCAATTTACGGGTTCTGTTTGGTCTTTGCGGTCATAATTGTGATCTCCTCCCCGGACCCCTCTTATCAGGTTAGTAAACCCCGTTCTACACCAAACATCGTATGGATTACGTCCGATACGCTTCGCTCCGATCATTTGTCCCAGTACGGGTACGAGCACGACGTGTTTGGGAAGTTTGATCGCTGGAAGGAGGATTTTGTACAGTTTAACCAAAGCTATTCCACGGCGTCCTGGACGGCCCCTTCCGTTGCCAGCCACTTAACCTCTCTTTATCCACTACAGCATGGAAAATCCAAGGGGAGCTTAATGAATAAGAATATTGTCACCCTTCCTCAGGTACTGCATCGAGTGGGATATCACACCCGAGCAATTTCTAATCAACCCTTAGTCAGTCCGGGTTGGGGATTCGGTAAGGGATTTGATCGGTTTGCGTCTACTTCCACCGTCTTCATGGAAACAACCTTCGTGGACATCTTAAATGAGTTCTGGCTGGAAGAGCAAATGGTTGAGTATGTTTCTCCGCTAAACTTATTTTACGGACGATTCCAGGCCACAAAACAGACGCCGGCGGGTCTCTGGGAAACATTTAACTCGCCTGGATATACTGAATCACTGGCGGAGCCGTTTTTCCTTTATCTATATTTTTTCGACCCCCACTCGCCTTATAATCCCGGTAAAAAGTGGTACCCGAGTGGAACTCTTGACGTGGATCGGACAAAATATTTTTACCAAAGCGAGTATGCTAAACCGGACGGAAAACCCGCTTCCGAGGTAAAAAAGGACATTGTTCGGCGTTACGATGGTGAAATCAATGACGTTGCCCACAAGGTGGATAAGATACTTAGTTACTTAAAAAAACGAGGCTTGTACAAGGAAAGCTTGATTGTGTTTACTTCCGATCATGGTGAGAAGTTTTACGACCATGGTGGATGGCTGCACGGTGGTACACTTTACCAGGAAGTGACACGTGTGCCGCTTTTCGTGAAGTTTCCCGATAACGAGCACGCTGGTCAAATCGTTGAGGAACCAGTCGATGGTGTTGATATTTATCCCACCATCCTCCAGACGTTGGGAGTTTCCGTCAAACTACCTTATCAGTTACGCGGGGAACGGCTCGTTAAAAACGAGGAACTCGTGCGTGATTTGACTCCTCCGATTATGGAGTTGATCGGAAATCGTGGCCAAAATTATGAGATTGCCATGGTCAAGAACGGCAGAAAATTTTTTATCACTGAAACGAGTGGGACGGTCACACGTGAGGCCTATCGACTTAGGGGCCGCAATAGCATTGAATGGGAGCCCATCACGAACTCATTCGATACGTCGTTTCGTAGACTTGGTACTATTGTACGGGATCATCAGGACTTTCCGTTTAACCCTTACGAAATAGGCCAAACCCAGCGGGAGCAATTAAAAGCCCTGGGTTACATCGATTAATCGGCTTTCCGATATATAAGATGGATATTTTATTTGTTCGCCGACGATATTTTGGTAGTTCATGGGATTTTTCTTTGTATCATTACTACCGTGATCTGTATCGTTTTTTCCGCCCAACCGGTTACTATTTTCGATTCAAGGGACTCGGAGGGTACTTCCGTGCCAGTTTGCACCACGAGGCCAATGTGACCGAAAAACCAATCGATTATCTGAAGAAATACCTGGAATCCATCGGTGAAATGTACGATGCCATCGTAGTTGATTCAGTGCGTGAGGAAACCGACGATTTTTACCAGTATGAGTACGACGAGCTGGAATTCATCGAGTCTGTTTCGACCATTCCCACGATTCTTCTCGTAACTACGGACCGTGCTGGTGAAGTTCCCGCCAATGAAGTATTCAACCTGTTTGACATAGTTTATAAGCGCGAACCCTACGCCGATCGTGAGCGTTATGAACTGTCGGCGGAGAACGCGGAAAAAATCCGTTCAACTATGCTGGCCTGTCCTTTTGTGAAAGCTTCCCGGTTTAATCTCACCGATCTCGATTCCAGTGATGCCGGATATGAATCCTCGGCCGATACCTACCGTCACGACGTATTTTTTTCGGTAACAATACCTCCCGTCTCCGCGAGGAAGTAGTCTGTTCGCTGGTTGATTCCGAGATACATTTCGAAGGGGGCTTGCAGAATCGGGATTGTCCCCCACGGTTGGACAAGAAAAATCCGTACCCAAAAATAAGGGAAAGCATGTACAAGGACAGGATTCGAAACAGTAAAATTAGTCTTGCAATTGACGGCCACGGTGAGTTTACATTCCGTCATTTGGAAAATTGGTTTTTGTGCACATTTATGATTTGCAGTACCGGTATACTCGACCTTGAACTACCTCTTAATGTCCAGGAAGGTGAGCATTT
>JBDGPJ010000186.1:7961-8668 GCA_042219695.1 bacterium | reverse complement strand
CGAAACACGGCCCCCTCTGTTCACATCGTTTTCCCCGAATACGGGGTTAACCCCCTAATTGGGGAAAATGGTATTGCTTGTTGTCCATTGTTATTTCTGTAAAACGAACAAAACATTAAAACCGCAAAAGCTTAGTAACCTTGCAAATGTTTGATATAAACCCCGCATATAGCTTATGATTGTATTGGCACTATAAAACCGAAAGGCTAAGGTGTACGGGAACCATAAACGGATAAGTAATTACCGAGGATATGGAAAGCGCTTAAACGTCCAATGAACAGGAGAAGTAAACAGCCAAACGTAGGAATGGAGTGACCCCTATGGTCGACGAATCCGATCAAAACCAGGATCAATCCAGTGACGTCGATATTAGCCGTCGGAAATTTTTAAAGTGGGCGGCTTACACTCCACCGGCTATGATGGCTGTTATGGCTTCGTCAACGGCAGCGGAAGCAGCCACCTGTGGCCCGGACAGCTGTAACCCGAACACCTGTGGACCGGACAGCGATGACTGTAACCCGAACACGTGCGGCCCGGACCGTGGTTGTAATCCGGACGACGGCTGTAATCCTCCCGGGAATTAATTTTATACTTTCGCACATATCTGACCTATGAAACTTGATGACGCTCCCCGCTCTATAGGTGAAGCCCAGGAAGAAGAAATGGAAGACGAAAACAAGGTAAGCTTTGAAGATTTCCAGGACCTT
>JBDGPJ010000186.1:2825-7951 GCA_042219695.1 bacterium | reverse complement strand
CTATCACCCCAGTGAGGGGAAGGTGTTCAATCTCAATGGTACGGCGGCGTTTATCTGGAGCGTGTGTGATGGGGATCGTACCCTGGATGAGATGGTGGAGATTATACACGAGGAGGCCCCCGATCAATCGAGAAGTGTCATAGAAAATGACGTTCTGGATTTTGCCGAGGACTTACTCGAGGAGGGCCTGATCGAAAACTCCGGGGATTAGAAGAATATTTCCTTCCGCACTACAGCACTGTCCGTTGCCGGAAATACAGTGGAGGTATCCATTCCCGATTTATTTTCGGGTGATGTAGAGACGTTTGTGCGCGGTTTTTCCCGTGAGACTGTTTCGAAAACAGATCACTCGTTAAAAATCAAACCGGTGGAGAATGGGTATCAAGTTGTAAGCTCCGGAGGGAATCGATACCGGGGCCAGTGTGAAGGGGATTGTATACTGATCCTTGAGAAGGAATTGATTCGATATTTTGTGGTGAACCTTCCCGACAGATTTATCATACTCCATGCCTCCGGATTACGTTTGCCGAATCGTACTGTACTGTTTATCGGACAACCCAATTCGGGGAAGACGCGGTCCGTGAATCAACTCATGAGTGATTCCACTCACTTTATCACCGACGAGATGGTGGGATGGTTCCCCGCGAAATGGCGGATACATCCTTTTTCACGGCCGCTAAATTTACACTCTTCTACCAAGGTGCAATACCCTTTCCGGGAAATGGAAGTCGTTGATTCCGATGGTAACAAATACCGGTATGGAACAATTGAGTCCAACCGGTGTATAACGGAACAATTTTGCAGTGAAAAAATCGTTCTTGTATTACTGAACGCCGATCAAGAGAAGCAATCACTTACTTCAATATCACGGGCACAGGCAATGACCCGTTTATTCCCCCATGTGTTAAGACCAAAAGACGGTAAGGAACGATTTGAGAGACTGCGTTCCGTATCGCGGGTAGAACTGAAGTGCTATTTACTGGGAACCGATTGTATCGATTCAGCCTTGCCGGAGTTGCGATCCAATTTAACGTTGTGAAACCCCAACAATTCTGGATTGATTTGCTTAAAAACCGGCTTTTGGGAAGAGGTCCTGTTCCCGAAGTTTCGAGAACAGGGGTTTCGGATATAGTGGAATTCGGACGGTATAAGCACGTTCTGGAGGCAGGGTGCGTATTTGCCGGAGAAGAAGACATCCCTGCCGAACTATATCGTGAAAGTAAAAAAATGAGATCGAAAACCGCGATACGAAACAAAATCTTCCGGGAAATAATCAATTCGATCGAACGGGAAAAACCGGCGGACCTGGATATTATCTGGTTGAAAGGGGCCCGTGTTCTTAAAACGGGGAGTATGCCTCGGGGGCTGCGGCGTTTGTCCGATCTTGATTTATTAATTCGGCGCCAACAGCTTCCGGAATGGTACGAACTGTTCGAACAACTTGGTTTCAATCACCACCGTTCCCTGGAGTGGTTAATGGAGGACGGTTTTTCTTGTTCGGTTTCGTCAACGTTTTTTACCGGTACCTGGGAGGGTCAGAAGATTTTGCTGGATGTTCACTGGCACCTGGTGGATTTTCCAGCCCGTCGAGCGGCGGGTCACTGGGATTTTGACATCGAACGAGTCTGGCGCAATCGGTGTGGTGACTTTTTATCAACGGAGGATTGTATCCTGTACGTTTTGGATCACGCGCTTTCACATAACTACTACCAGTGGAAATTTATCCTAGATCTACATTACTTACTAAACAGCGAAACAATCGATTACGACCGTGTTAAAACCCGGGCACAAAAACTCAATTTTTCGGACTCATTCCAGACGGGTCGGCAGTTTCTCGATTATGCGCTTGGGACCAGGGGGAGTATGCTGATTCCGGGCTCGAACCCGGGGACAAGTCCTCGTTATCGGTCCTATTTTAAGCGAGCGATTCAGGGTAATACCCGTAAGGGGGAATACCTCATATGGTGTCTGGATCACCTTAATAGCGCGATAAAAAAAATCACGTTTTTGTATTGGATTGTGATGCCTCCCGTGGAAGCAATTCCCGGAGTTCAAAACAAACCCGGAATTCAATCGAAAGTTTTGATTTACGGAGATCGCTTGAAACGAGTTATTAAGGAGGGGTGGAAAATGTTTACTCGGCGGTGGGATTGAGGTGTCTGCGACTGACGCGGGCCATCTGGTTGAGTAATTCCTCCATGTCGAGTGGTTTTGTAAGAAGAGGGGCATCGGTATGTTCCTGCAGGTATTCGAGTTGGTGATCGTGGGGATTACCCGTGATTAGTATTATCCTGTCCAGAAGGTGGGGTTTGTTTTCTTTAATCCATCGTACGAGGTCCCGCCCTTCCAATTGGCCCGGGTAAACCAGGTCCAGAACGATAATATCGGGTTCGGCTTCACGGGCTGTTAACTCCAGGTGATCGATGGCCTCAAGAGGGTTTTTTGAAAATGTTCCGTTAAGGTGATGCTTGTCGAGAAACTGTTCAAAAAGTTCCCGGATACTCTCCTCGTCGTCCACGACGAGGATCCTGTCCAAGTTTTCGGGAAGAGATTCGGCCCGCCGATCGGGTCCCGGCTTGGATTCAAGACTGTCTTCCTCCATTCTGACGGGTAATTTTACGTCGAATTGTGCGCCACCGAGTTCCTCCGAATCTCCGGCCTCGATGGTCCCCCCAAGTTCATTAATAATTCCCATCGAAATGGACAGACCGAGACCGGTTCCGGATGTGTCCTCCTTCGTGGTGAAAAACGGCTCAAAAATCTGTTCGCGTTCTTCTTCGGGGATTCCTTCTCCGTTGTCCTCAATCCGAATAATAATTTCATCGTCGTCCCTGGGCTTTGTTGTGACGCGAATGAGCCGGGAGGATTGTTCAATTTCCTTCAATTCCTGTTCCGCGTTGGTCAATAAGTTGATTAAAACTTCCTCAAGCTGGGTACGATTAGCCTGAATGGTTGGGAGTTCGGGATCGCAGGTTGTCTGGATTTCAATCCCCTCGATGTCAAGGTTCCGGCGAATGAGTTTGGTGGACGTCTGGACCAATTCATTCACGTCAATCTCCTCGATTTCGGCTTTCCCCGGACGAACAAAGTCCAGTAAGTTATCAATAATATCCTTACACCGGCTTGCGTTTTTCTGGATGATTTCCAGCTCATTTTGAACCGGTTTCGCGCGACCGTCTTCCATAAGTAAATTGGCAAAACCAATAACACCGGTCAGGGGGTTATTAATTTCATGGGCCAGCCCGGAAATCATTTCTCCGAGGGCCCGAATGCGTTCGCTTTTACGGATCTGGTTGCGTACGTGGGAGCAAGGCACAGGTAGGAAACGGTTTCATTCCGTTCCAGGCGGGACACGGAAAGATTTAGGTTTCGTTTTTGTCCGGATGCATCGGAGAAGGTTAGTTGGCATCTCTCCATTTCCTGTTCTTCCATGGATTGATCCCCTTCCAGGTGTTCGAGTGACTGTTTTAACCCCTCGGTTACATCAAAAATCGTGTCCAGCTCACTGTCCAGAAGTTCGTCCCGGGGGACTTCCACTTCTTCGACAAAGGCATTGTTCACGTACTTTATTTCAAACGAATCATCCAGGACGAAAACACCCGTTGGGAGGTTTTCCAGAATATCGTTGGAATCAAGAGGGGGCTGGAGGACCCGATCCGGGGAACGGGATTCACCCGATAGAAATGAGTTGATTGGTTCCGGCCAGGTGTATTTGATAACCAATACAAGGCAAAACAAGCAAAATACGATGATTGCGGTGAAGATGGGATCCAATATCTAAGTCTCCCTCGATTGCTGAGCCGTAGTAATCGATAGTTGATTGTTTTTCCATTGTAAAATTTGACGGATGGATTGTTCAGGATTGTCACCATTGATTATTAGGTCGAATTCGGATCGGTCCGGACAGGAATGATCGTAGGCAGGGTCGTAGTAATCGGTTAATAGTGTTTCGACAACGGATTCCACACGGTCTTTGCGAAGTAAATCCTGCAGATGGGACGTTTTATCGCTTCCAAATCGTTCGGAAATATGTTCTAGGTTCTGAATCAATTGATCTTTTTCACGGGGCCATTCATATTCATCCATGATATTGTTGATACGATATTCAAGGTTTGCTTCCACCCAAATACGCGGAGAATTCGCAAGGTCTTCGTACAAACGATCGGGGACGTGACATCGACCGATTTGCCGGCTTTCCCCCTCCAGAAAAAGAGGAGCGGAAGACTGATCGAGTTGTTCGTACAAACGGTGTTCAAACCATTTTTGGGAAGGTTGTTCTCCCAAGCCCACTCCCCCGAAGGCCGACCCCCGGTGATTGGCTAAGTCTTCCAGGTCAATGATGGATTCACCACGGTTGGCCAGGTTGTGTAGGATCTCCGTTTTGCCGGTTCCCGTGTATCCGTAAAGAGTAACAACGGGATGAGGCCAGTTGCCACTTTCGAGGTAATTCTTAATGTTCTTGCGTAGGGAACGGTACCCCCCCTCGATTCGGTAGGTTGGATAACCGATTCGGTCGAGAACCAATCCGAGACTTTCACTACGCATTCCACCTCGCCAGCAATAAACGACAATAGCTCGATCGGAATAATACTTTTCCTCAACACGTTCTAATATACCGGGTAGGTTTTCGGAGATGTAACGCGCTCCGATCTGGCGAGCTTCAAAGGTTGTATCCAGGTTGTGTATGGTTCCTACTTCTTCACGCTGTTCATCATTTAAGACCGGCAAGTTAATGGCGTTACGATGGTGATCCTCCTGAAATTCAGAGGGAGTGCGAACATCGATAATCAGGGGATCTTCAAGTGAATCCAGTTGATTGAGTTTAATTGTCTTCAACATAACGGGCTCCTATGGATACGGCTGTACATTCCAAAAACGTGTAACGGAACGATTTCTCACGAATTTACGATACGTATTATATACTAACAGTAGAGATTGACGGTTGAAGCGACCGCCCAGCCTGTTCGTTTCGGTAAAATGATATTGAGTAAATTCATTGGATGGCGCAATTCACTCTCGCGAATTTTGAACATTGTATCGAAGTGAACAGGCTGGGAGGAAAGTCCGGGCTCCAGGTATGGGTCGTTCCGGGAAAACCGGAAACCCGGCTGGTCATTCAACCAGTT
>JBDGPJ010000186.1:242-2815 GCA_042219695.1 bacterium | reverse complement strand
GTGCCACAGAGACGATATAGCCCAGCACTCAATCGGGGTGAAATAACCGGGGTAAATATTCCAAATCATACGGATTTGGATCATCATAACATCACTTATACAGGATGGGGTCCATTACTTTCGCCCCGATTGAGTGCTGGGTTAACGTGCAAAGCAGGTGGGAGCCGTTCCAACCTCCAGGGAGTGCCGGAGGTCGGACATCATGGTAACCACCTGGATTGTTTCGTGATCCCTTTGATCGACGGGACAATCGGTCAAATAGACCCAGTCGGTTATGAGTAACCGGCTGGGTGGGTAGGCCGCGATGAGCCGGTGCGTAAGTACCGGCCCAGATAAATGGTCGCAGGACGTTTGTCCGAACAGAACCCGGCTTATCAACCGTCAATCTCCTTTTTTCTTCCTACCCCACTCCATTTTACTCCACACCGTTTAATCGCCTTCTTAAATCACAGTATTCCC
This sequence comes from bacterium, assembly GCA_042219695.1. GTDB lineage: Bacteria > T1Sed10-126 > T1Sed10-126 > T1Sed10-126 > JBDGPJ01 > JBDGPJ01. Next base: position 2,356 of record JBDGPJ010000186.1, on the reverse strand, counting down.
GCGTGTGGCCCATATACGCCCGTTAAGAATTCCGTGGCGCGATTAACAGATCTTTATGGAGGCTTTACTTGACAGAAGGTGAAGTAAGGTGGTATAAATATGCATGGAATGGAAGGAAGTGGAGTGAAATGGAGTTAACGTTATGGAGCCGTCGGATGACGAAACCCTTGGTTTTATTGGAAAATACGAGCATCAGGTGGATGACAAGAACAGGGTCATCCTCCCCTCGGCGATCCGGGATCGAATTGATCCCGATCAACGGCTCGTAATTTCTCCCGGGTTCGACGGTTGTTTAGCTCTATATCCGTACGAAGTTTTTGAGGAGTTTGTTCGAGAGGCGGTCGAAGACGGACCGTCGGACAACGCTCGACAATTGAGACGAAAACTGGTCGGTGAAGCAAGAGAAGTGAGTGTGGATAACCAGGGCCGCCTGGTGCTTCCCGAACAGCTCAAGGAAAAAGCTGATATAAACGAACAAGTCACTGTGGTTGGGAATTTGAGCTACGTTGAATTGTGGGCGCCGGAACGACACGAGGAATACCTTGAATCCGCCGATATGGAGGATTCAGCGGAAGTTTTGTTTGAACCCGGCGCATCGTAAAAACCGTTCTTTCACGCTATAATATAAGAGGAAATCGGGCCGTTCCCTGGCCCCTGGTGGATATCACTGTGGGGTTCTGTTCCACCGGGTTTTTTGAATCTGGCCGGGAACAGGGACCGTTTTTTAACACCAGGTGCCGGGAACGGTCCGTTTTAATTCTTCCTCTGGAGGCGTGACCATGAACGGTGACCGACAGGTTCATGAACCTGTCCTTAAAGACGAGTTATTAGAGTTACTGGATCTTGAACAATCAAATACGGTGATTGATGCAACGCTGGGTCTGGCAGGACATGCCCGGGCCGTGTTACAGCGCCTGGGATCGTCCGGAACCTTGATTGGCATAGAACGGGATCCGGAGATACTCGACCGTGTACCGGATGAACTGAAGAACGATGGTCGAGTTGAGTTATTACGAGGGAATTTCGCGAATCTGATTGCATTGCTTCAGGAACGTGCAATCGACCGGGTCGATGCAATATATTTCGACCTCGGGTTGAATTCCTATCACCTGGATCACGCCAACCGGGGATTCACCTATAAACAACCGGAGCAGCCGCTTGATTTGCGGTTCAATCCGGAGTCCGGCCAATCTTCGGCAGCGGACCTCATCAACAATAGCACCAGAGATGAATTGCGTGACATTCTCGTTGAATGGGGTGAAGTTCGTTCGCCGTCGGTCATACTTGATGCGATTGAGCGTGTTCGACCGGTCGAATTGGTTGGAGATCTGGTTGATGCGCTCGATGATGTACTGCACAAACCTCGCCGTTTTCACGGTGAGGTAACCAGGGTTTTTCAGGCCTTGCGTATCGCCGTGAACGAGGAACTGGAGCATTTACGTTCCGGCCTTGAACAGGCCATGGAGGTACTCGATCGAGACGGTCGTCTTGCGGTGATCAGTTTTCATTCGCTGGAGGATCGAATTGCCAAACATTTTTTTCGGGAACAAGCCAAGGACTGTGTTTGTCCGCCCGAACTACCCGTATGTGCATGTGACGCCGTACAGCGTTGTGAAGTATTAACTCAATCACCGTTACAACCTGGAAAGGAGGAGATGGAGGCGAATTCACGATCGCGCCCGGCAAAACTTCGGGCCGTCAAACGCGTATAAAACACAAATGCCGCACTGCTGAATTGATATAGCTATACATATAATTGTTGTATACCGGACAACACTTTAGATACTGCCAGAAAATGACGAATTTCAAACACAGTACGTGAACTCATGTTGAGTTCACAAATGAACTAATCGCCGTACTCTTTTATGTCACAGGGGACATTGTTCGGATGAACTATAACAAAAACACTTCGCGTTATCGGAGTCGCTCTCAACGTTTAACGTCCGTGCTCAACCGGTTTGTTGCGGGTGTGCATGGATTTCTTCGTAAGAAGCGACGTACGACCTCGCCTCGCACAATTCTCCTCATCGCGCTGGCTATTGCACTGGGCGGAGCCTTGTGCTGTCAGGTCATCTGGCAACACATGCAGGTAGACCGTCTCCAGTACGAGATAA
>JBDGPJ010000186.1:0-232 GCA_042219695.1 bacterium | reverse complement strand
TCTACGCATGAAGGTTCAAAGCAGTGAAGTTGTGGTTTCTCGGTTGGAGCGCCTGGATCGTATTCAGAAATTGGCGCTTACACAGCTGGGAATGAAACCCTCCGACAGGGTTCCAGTGTTAGAGCTATCTAAAAAACAATGGGTTCAGTTGCCAAGGGAAGGGGGGGGCAGTCCATGAAGCCCCGATAGTGATATAAATCCTATGGCGCATGGACACGGCATAGGGACAAAA
>JBDGPJ010000185.1:3794-8493 GCA_042219695.1 bacterium | reverse complement strand
TCACCAATTCCTTTTACGTCCTGGAGAGCCTCTACACCCGATTCGATAATCTGAGCCGGGTTACTGAGACCTTCTTCCTGTAAATTCTCTGCCGTTCCGGGTCCCACTCCATCCAATTCGGTTAGGTCAAACTCCTCACCTTCGTCTTCGGAGGTATCCTTAAAAATGGAAGCAGCCAGTTCAAGCGCCTCCTCACTCTGCAGGGAGGCAAACTCCTCCTCACTGTAGATATCTATGTCCCAACCTACGAGTTTCGCCGTAAGTCGGGCATTTTGTCCGCCTTTACCGATGGCCAGGGACAACTGGTCCTCGGGCACAACAACCTGAGCACTTTCCTCGTCCTCGATTAAATTAACACGCGTCACATCGGCCGGACTCAGGGAATTTTTGATATACGTCTTAAAGTCATTATCGTAGGGAATAATGTCAATTTTTTCGTTATTAATTTCTTCCACAATAGAATGTATACGTGATCCTTGTGGACCTACACAAGTACCGATGGGATCCAGGGTTGGATCATTGGATTGAACGGCAACCTTGGAACGACGTCCCGCTTCCCGGGCAACATCAAGAATCTCTACCAGTCCATCGTGAACTTCGGGAATGTGTAGTTCAAACAACCGCTCGATAAGCTTTGGATGGGTACGAGAGACAATAACGAGCAACCCGTCGTCTTTGAGGGCTACTTTAACAATAAGGAACTTCATACGGTTGCCCACGTTGTAATCGTCTCGATCGACCTGTTCACGGTACGGAAGAAGAGCTTCGACTTCCTTGTCGAGGCGAACGTACACTGATTTTTCCTCTTGGCGATTGATAACTCCGTTAATAATTTCGAATTTCCGCTGGTCGTAATATTCCTTCTGCTGTCGCTGTTCCTCACGGTCGATACGATCGCGGATAATTTGTTTCATAATTTGAGTAGCCGTTCGACTTAATTCCTGGGGGTCGAGGGGGACCTTTACGCGTTCGGCATAATCGGCGTCGGAATCATATTTCTGGGCTTCTTCAAGGGTTACCTGATATTTTGGATCAAAAACCTGTCGGACGACCTCTTTTTCAGCGAGAATGTCAATATTGTTATTGGAAGGATCGACGTGAACCTCAATCTCAAAATCATCGGGAACTTCAAAGTGTTTTCGACTTGCCTTGAGAAGACCTTCTTCGAACGCCTCGAGAACGTCCTCCCGTTCAAGGTTCTTTTCGGATTGTAGCTCCTGAATCGCCTCTAAAAATTCTTCGTTCATAAACTGATATACCACTACTCCCCATTCAAACCACGTACTTACGGGAGAGTGGTAATACCTCCTTTCAGAGTATATTCAATTGTAGTTACTCAACGATTGTTATCGGGTTCTTCACTTTTCTTCAGCGCTTCTTCTGCATCAAACGTCAACTTTACGCTGGCAATTTTATCGGAGGGAATCCGGGCAGTTTCTTTCTTCTCCCGCTCGAGAAGAACGTCACCTCCTTCAAACCCCTTCAGGGTTCCCTCCCAGAGCTTACGCTCTTCGTACGGTGCGTAGCACTTTATTTCTACGTCTCGACCGGAAAACCGGTCCAATTCGGACTCACGGCGAAGCGTTCGTTCCAGTCCCGGAGACGTTACTACCAGCTCATACGATTCCCGAAACTGTAAATCTTCCATGTCAAGGATCGGGGATACATGCTGGCTAACTTTCGCACAGGTGGAGGAACCGACCCCCTCCTCGGAATCGATTACGACCTCCACCACGGGCACGTCTTCGTGAGTCTTAATCGCAACATCCACCAGGTCCACTCCAAGTGGAGTTACTACCGGTTCTAATGATTGATAAAGATCCGATTCACGCTGTGTTACCTTGTCCATTAAAAAGCCGTCCCGTATTTCTTGAATAATATACCGGCACCGATTACGTTCTTTATCAGTAAAGCCGAAAGCCAACCAGTATAACAAACAGTAATCCCTCAAACAACAAACAAGGCGGGATAATCGTTTTTAGGACGGAGGAAACGGGTTAATTCATTTTGTTTGTTTGGAAATCAATTAACTTTCGTGCAATCCACGTTAATTATTCTTCAACTAAAACCATCAATCCCGGAAATAATAGCGTTGGAGTAAGTAAACACAAAAGGGCTTTATCAAGTTTTAATCAAGTGAATGATCAATGGGTTCGGACTCAGGGGGATTCCCCCGATCGATTTCCCGTAACCCCACGGAAACACGGGTGTCACCACGGATTATTTCAACAGTCTCTCCAATGGGAAACTGTTCACGCTCGGTATAGGTGCCTTCATGTTTCCATAACAGTGGATCAGTAAGGTCGGCACCGCGCCGGGCGATCTCACGTGTAATTTCATCCCGGGTAAACTCCGTTTGCAGATGATAGGATGATCCGTCAGTTAACCTATCGGCGGGGGCCATTTCCTCGCCGTCGTCCTGAATTAGTTTTGCGTTAAATACATATTCATCCCCCCGGTAGTTCACCCGGAGAACGTCCTCCGGAAGAAATGCCTCGGCTGTCAAGTGAACGGGTTCGGGCTCATCCGGCGGGTCAATTTCAATACGATCCCCGTTCCGTATTTCGTAATCCAGTTCCACGTGGTTCCCTTCCACGGTAACTTCCGGTTCGACCTGCCCCTCCCAGCGTTCCGTATGCCATTCACCATCAATTTCCACCATAACGGCCGACTCAGGTGGGGGTTCAACCGAAGTAACACCACGATACTGGCATATTGTCCGGGCTCGAACCGTGGAGCGGTCGGTTAAAAATCGCATTGAATGACCGTTGACCGTAAATTCGTGATAATGACGCGTTTCTCCCTTCCGCAATAAAAGTAACATCCCGAGTGCCGTGTAATCGGAGGAGTGACTTATTAAATTGTTATCGTCCTGCACGTAATCCGGTACACGCGGTGGTTTGTTTACAATTCGGTTCCCGGGGATCCCGGTAATCTTTGATACGATATCGGAGAGAAAGGGGAAACGGGAACCACCACCGGCCAGACAGGCGAGTTTAACCGATCGATCATCGAGCCAGTCGCTAACCTGCTCCACCTGACGTTTTAAGATTGGAACCAGCTGTTTTTTAATTTCAATGGAAGGTAGTCTTCGTTCTTGCCCCGTCATATCCGTAAACTGTACGTTATCCCGATCCCCCACCTGTTGTTTTATAAGTTCCGCAGTGGGAAATTCGACCGTGAATTGGTCCTCCAGGACCCTCGAACATTGATCACCACTACCGAGGAACGTAGCCACGTCACGAATGGAATCGTCTTTGAAGTAAGCCGCGTCAACGGTCCCGGCGCCAAAATCAACCACCAGCATTTCCGGTTCGAATTGGCTGGGAGCAACGGACGACATCAAGGTTGCCCGGTTTTCAAGCGCAAGCTGTCCGGGGATTAACCCGGCTTGTTCAATAACGGATCTTTTATTTTCGATTTCATTTACTGACAACAAAACGTCCTGACCATGTACTTCGAGGTGTTCCCCGAACTGACCCGGAAACGTACGAGTAATGAGCTGTTTTTGGAGTCGTACCGGCCTCTTCGCTTAAATGATTGACGACCTTGGACGTCGTCCGAGCAGCGAGTTCAACGTCCACAATTTTCCCCTCTTCCACGGCCCGCCCCGGGTACCTGGATTCCGCACGCGCCAGAAGCTCCACGTCCCCGTCCTCCATGCGACCGATCAATCCAATGATGGTACCGGTTCCAATATCAAGCACCATGACCTCATTCATGACGGATCGCTCTCCCATTTTCATTTTTCCGGTAATACACTACGGTCATCCCCCGGCCCCCTTCATAATACGAGCCAAGCTCAAATTCTTCCACGTACGATAGTCCCTCAAGAATTTCCCACACTACCTCCCTCATGGTCCCCTTCCCTTTACCGTGAATGACGTGTACTTTGTCCCAGTCTTCCGCGTAACCTTTGTCGAGGAAGGATAACAACTCCATACGAATTTCATGGGGTTTACGCTCATGAAGATCAATCTCGGCGTCGGGCGATATCATTCTGGGACACCTTCGATACATAGTCACTTTCCGTAAAAAAACGCCAAGAACGCTCGGTCGCTTCGTTGATACCAACTCTCGGGCTCTCGTAAATCGGACCATCGCGATCGGTTTTTACCACGTAAAGCCCGGAGGACGGAGAAATTTCGGCCCCGTCATCGTCTCCGTCCACCCCCAGGGCTTCCGCCAGTTTCCCCGGTCCGTTGGTAATTTCCTCACCGGAAACACCCCGGCGGTCCCGGACAACATCTTCCCCCTTCACCGGCTCAGCGGCCCGAATTAATACCGCTTCACCGCGTCCTTTTTCACCACACACGGCATTCAGCATCCAATGTATCCCGTAACATTTGTAAACGTACCAGTGTGCCGGTGGCCCAAACATGACTTCGGAGCGGGGGGTCTGCCCGTTGTAGGAGTGGGAAGCCGGATCGTCTTCACAGTAAGCCTCGGTTTCAACAATGGTCAGGCGAATCGTTTTACCGGCTTCCTCTTTTACAAGGTCATTGTACAATAACTCCCGTGCCATGGTTAGCACGGGTTTCCGGAAATCCAATGGAGTGTCGAGAGGAGGCATTGGTTTGTTAACCCGGAGGCCAATCGAGTCCTCGGCCGGCAAGCAAGTGTAGGTGTATGTGATAGACCTCCTGGCCGGCGTCGTCACCACAGTTCATCACCAGTCGATAGCCATCCTCGGCCACCT
>JBDGPJ010000185.1:2619-3784 GCA_042219695.1 bacterium | reverse complement strand
GCCGGGCCACGGAGTACAGGTGCCCAACAAGCTCCTCGTCTTCCGGTTTGATATCATTAACCGTTGGAATCCTCTTCTTGGGGATGATGAGGATATGAACCGGTGCCTGGGGATTGATGTCACGAAACGCAAGTGCTTCCTCGTCTTCGTACACGACGTCGGCATCCATTTCACCATCAATGATTTTTTGAAAAATCGTTTCTTCGTCCATCGAAAAAACCTCCTCTGAATCCATAACAATAAATTAGTAAATGCAAGTGTACCATTTATCAACGGTTATAAAATCCTGAAATATCCGGAGAGGTATAGGAAGCCACTCCACGGGCTTAGCCCTGGTATCGGCTTCAGCCCAGCCCATTCATTTTTATTACCTTCCAACTTGTAATTTCTTTTTACGGTTTTTATTCAAGAGGATCGTTATCAACCGCTATAAAGAATGGACTGGATAACACCATGGGATTCATCCACGACTTAACCAGTCTTGGTAATCTCCTTGAGGGGGTAAAAACTCGCTAAACACGCTTGTGTATAGAATTTACACTCAATACCCGTTGATTCGTTGGAATACAAATAATCGGCTCTTTACCGAACCTTCATATTTGATGAGGAAGATTGAATCACTTTGAACAAACGGTATTGTTGAATTCGCTGCGACAGGATGTCGCGTGAAGCGAATTCTACTCCTCGGAGCGAACATGATGTTCGCTAGAATGAGTGTTTCAAAGTGATTCGAGCTTCCGGCGTATTACCCATAGAACGAGGAACGGTAAAGCGCCAAATAATCTTCTACCAAGGCTGTTAAAAACCATGAGCGAACCCCCGGCTGTTTCAAGCTCAACTCAAATTCCATCCTCCGAAAAACTTCATTGTTCGGTGGATGTAATTATGCCCTGTTTCAATGAAGCGAAAACCATTGAAAAGGCACTGGACTCCATAGAAAAACAGACGTTCCAGCCGGATCACGTTTACGTAGCCGAAGGGGGATCAACGGATGGTACCCCCCGAATCCTCGAAAATTGGAAGGATCGACTTCCACTTACCATTTTAGAAAATCATGAACGTCGACAATCCACCGGGCTCAACCTATGTATTGAACAATCTTCGAGCCAATACCTGGCGCGCATGGATGGGCACAGCTATTGGAACGACCGCTACCTTGAGATTT
>JBDGPJ010000185.1:0-2609 GCA_042219695.1 bacterium | reverse complement strand
GAGGAGTTGGAAGATCAACCCGGGGTTGGTGCGGCCGGCGGGATCGTACGGTTGGCTTCCAATCCCACTTCATTTCAACGTGACGTCTGGCAACTGATGATTCACCCGTTTGGAACGGGGGGGCCGGATTACCGTAAAAGCGAGGAACCCAATGAAACCGAAACGGTTCAGTCTCCCGTGTACCGGCGGTCGGCCCTGGTAGAAGCGGAGGGGTTTCGTGAAGATATCCCGTGGGCGGAGGACGATGAACTGCACAACCGATTGCAAACGTTGGACTGGGGAATTCGAATCAATCCCGGGGCCAACCTGTATTATTCTCCCCGTAAAAACTGGCGATCCTTCATGATTCAGTTCCACAACTACGGCCAGGGACGTGGTTCGCTTGCTTCGGAAGGAATTTTTCCCGTCGAACGACACCACCGTATCGACGTGGCTTTAATGCTGTGGACGTTTGGTTTTGTGTGGAATCCGGTCGGTTGGGCACTGGCCCTGTTTTACCTGGCGGGGGTGGGATTAATAACAATTGAGGAATGTATCCAAACGGGTCGGGGGTGGAGACTGCTTTACCTATTTCCACTCGCCCACTCCTCCTATTGGATTGGCTGGCTCAAGACCCGTTTTCGTCGTTACCTACCATAAAAATGATGTCCTTTGATCTCCACTTTTATGTAAAGGTCTTACAAAAACAGGCTTTCCCCTAACCCGGAAACATTGTCATGAAGCTCCCCACGGGCTTAAACCCATGGTATCGGATTCAACCCGGTCCATTCATTGACACTGCGTTTAAAACTTATAATTGCTTTTCACAGTTTTATTCACGAAAATCGTTATTGCCCGTTATAAAGAATGGGCTCGGGTTTCCCGTGGAATTATCCACGACCGAACAGTCGTGAAATTTGTCTTCTATAAGATTAATTCAACCAAAGTTTCGAATTATTTTCAAAAGACTACCATCCCACTATATTTGACTTTTCTCCAGGGAGTTCAGGCATTTTGATCTAACAACTCTTTCATTCCCTGGAATGCATCCGGATACTCGTACTCGAAGGGAAGTTTCTCCCGAAGTTTCCGGGAACTTACTTTTTTCTGGGGTTTTAGTAATCCGAGTCTCATTTCCGAAAACTCTCGTTCGGCCTCATCCCATGATATGTACTCAATGTCCTCGGGGTCACGACCCGTTTCACGGTAAAGAAATCCCACAAGCTTCTTGAGAGTCACCGGTTTTCGATCGGCAACGTTATAAACGCTTGATTCGCGTACACGCGTGAGCAAGGATAGAATTCGAACCAGGTCGTCCCTGTATATTCTGTTGGTGATTTTCTCCCCTTCACCAACCAGTTTATATTGTTTGGATAGGTAACGCAGTGGCCCTCCTCTCCCGGGTCCATATATACCACCAATTCGAGCGTGTACAACAGGTACCTCATCGGGGAGCACGTCATCGCTAAGCTGTTCTGCTTTTGCCTTTAGTTCTCCCGAACGACTCGAGGGCGACAGTGGACTGGTCTCCGTAACCCATTCACCGTTGGCATCTCCATACACGGACGTGGAACTTAAAAATAAATACTGTACGAGATCAATCTTATCGAGGGCTTCCAGAAATCGACGATACAACTCGATGGAGTCGGACATGGAGTCAAACCGGGGTGGCCCGGCCGTGAACACCACTTCAAAGGAACGTTCAGGTAATGACTCCATGAAATCCGAGGAATTCTTAAGGTCAAATTCCCGAAGTTCATATCCGGGCTCGTCGAACTGTGAAGCATCACGGGTTGTACCTATTACGTCACGATCCGTGTCCGCCAATCGCTTCGCCAGCGGGTGACCGGTATAGCCCACCCCGACGACAAGCGTTATTGGGGAGGTGTCACGATTTACGTTTGCGGAGGGATCGCGTGACCCGCTCAATGTGCCGTTCCTGCCATAGGATATCCGATAACTCCCGGGAGATCCGACCGGATACCGTGGAATTCATGTTACTAACCCGGTAACCGGAGCGGCGGATAGTTTGCTCCTCGTTCCTTCTTTGTACCATGGGTGATCCCTCCGTGGAATACAACAATATTTCTTCCCGTTCCACATTTAGGATCGACCCGATTAATAAAATAGTGAACGTGAGAATGTTCACATGTTCCTCGTACCTTTCAGGGGGTAAAACAAGTGTGCTTCACTGTCGGATTGAACATAATCAACGCTTATGACGGCTTTTTATTCCCTGAGTAGAACAGCTAAATTATACCATCCGCTACCACCTGAGAGCTGAATGCCGATCGCTCTATTATCAACACATCAGAACGTCTCAAAGTACTTGTCCAGTTCCCACTCGGAAACGAACGATTTGTACTCGGACCATTCACTCATTTTGGCTTCGATGAATTTTTCACTAATGTGAGGTCCAAGTGCATCGAGAATGACATCGTCGTCTTTCAGCTCCTCGACGGCCTCCTTGAGATTCCCCGGTAAGGTCTCAATATCGTACTCCTCCCGGCGTTTTTCGTCGAACTCGTAAATGTTCTCTCGGACGGGCTCGGGACATTCCAGCTCACGTTCAACGCCATCGAGACCTGCACGCAAACACACAGCAAGAGCCAGGTACGGATTACAGGACG
>JBDGPJ010000184.1:1372-4149 GCA_042219695.1 bacterium | reverse complement strand
CGTTCCGACCAATCGGATGAAGAGGATATGTAAACAGAAGTTGATTGCTAGTAAAGCAATTTAACTAATCATTCCTCGTGTTGACTGTAATGTTCACTACAGATTTCTTCGAGTTTTTCCTCCGGTGATTCCACGAAACTCCGGTCGATTTCGACTTCGTCAAACTCCACCATACGAAGGATGTAATCGAGCGGAGCAAAGCGATCCTCAAACAGTTCCATGGGAGAACGTTGTTCCTGGACGGCATGTTCCAGAAGCGCTTCACGTCCTTCCTCATTTACAGTAACGGGGACACCGTCCGAGGACAGTTCCTGAAGGCGGTCGTCCAGCTCGTTTTCTATAATGGATGAATACAACGCGTGCGTGGGAGCTTCTACCGTTGATTTGTCAATGGTTAGTGTGTCCACGTCCTGTTCGGGGAGATGGTGCATGAATTCAAACAAAAGATCCTCCAGTTCGGTGGTTAAGCCCCGAGCTCCAATATCGTGTTCCACGGCCCGTTCGGAAATCGTTCTTAGCGCTTCGTCGGTAAATTCAATCTCCATGTCGTAGGCTTCGAAGTCCGCCCGGTAGCTGTTCAAGATGGAACTTTTGGACTCGGTTAAAATCTGGTACATGTGGTCTTCGTTCAGGTCGTGAAAATACGTTCGAACCGGGAACCGGCCGACAAATTCGGCTTCGAGACCATAATCCATGAGGTCGTCCACACTGCAGTGGGGTAGGATTTCCAGGTTGCGTTCGTTGGCCAGTTCGGCGTTGAATCCGATTCCGGCCCGGTCCAGGCGTTCTTCAATGAGGTCTTCTAATCCGGGGAAGGCTCCGCTGGCAATAAACATAATGTTCCCGGTATTAATCTTTTGGTCCTGCTCGGCTCCTCCCATCATCCCCTGCATCCCCTTAATCATGGACATCGGATCCGTTGAATCCACGGGATCGATTTCGGTTTCTTCGAGGAGCTTGAGGAGATTGGTCTGAACGTCTCGACCCGTAACGTCGCGAGAGTCCTCGTCCGAGGAACAGATTTTGTCGATTTCATCAATGAACACGATACCGTGTTCGGCTTTGGCGACGTTGCCGTCGGCCTTTTCAAGTAGTTCCCGTATCAGGGAGTTGACGTTTTTACCCACGTAACCGGTTCCGGAGAACTTCGTTGCGTCGGCTTTCACGAACGGTACGCCGATCAGATCGGAGACAACTTCAACAAGATGGGTTTTACCAACCCCGGTACTTCCCACCATGAGAATATTTTTCTTTTTGTAGAAGGGTTCAGAACGATCGATTTGCCGGTAGTGGTAACAGACGGCGTTGGAGATATGTTTTTTGGCCTGGTTTTGGCCGATAACGTATTCATCGAGGTGTTGTTTTACATCCCCCGGGGTATAATTGAAATCGAAGTCCCAGTCCTCCGGTTCCTCGTAAATGTCTTCGGGTTCCTCTCCAACAAAATCATGTTCAACGTGAACGTTGTCCTGGTATTTGTCCTGGAACTCCTGGAAGAAATCCTGGAGGTCTTCCATTGGGGAATCATCGTTTCCGGAATTCATTGTTTGGCCTCCGAGTTGTTTTCATCGACAAACGAGATAATGACTTCAAACTTGCCCAAGTCAAATAAGGCAGTTCGGAAGGTTTCTTCTCTAATAAGTTACCATTTTATAGGCCGTTCGTAATGGACGACGGTCCGTTTGGTGATCCGTAAGAAGGAGATGACAGGTACCCTTTTTTCGTCGTTGCCAATTGGTTCTTTGGTGGAAGTTATTTGAAATTCAAACCAGATACATACGTCTGTTGTGCTTTATATCGCCCCGCTTGAAGAGGTGGTTCCCGCAATGGAGAAAATTTGTGCCTGGAAGCATGGCCTTTGGGTTACCTGTTTACGTAAAATAATTTATTTTAAACTTTTAACTGATGAGATTTACACTGGAGGAAGGGACGCATTTTCTCCGAGATAAAATACATTCGTTTGAAGATATCTTCGGTCCAGTTTATTGGATGTTATTACCGTATTGGCTTACGTTAACACGTAGAAGAAAACTTTCGAAATATGTAAAGGCAGGGAAAAAATGGTTAGTTCACCGGTTTTAATTGGTATATCTATCGGGTTGGGGATACTGCTACTGTGTACAATCGCCTATTGTATTCGACTTGGAACCGAGTACGGACGCCCGCCCACGTACAGTGTGTCCCGGAGAATATTAAAATGGGTTTACGTTTTTGGTTACGTCATCATGCTGTGTGTGCTTCCACTTGTTCCTGCTTTCTTAAACAGTGAGGGGATGTTACCCGTATGGGGAGTTGTGGTAGGATACGCCCTGATCATACCGTTTTTCATATGGATTATTTACGTTGGTGTAAAGAAAATGGGGAAACGGAAGTACAACTTCTGGAAATCCGTTGCCCGGGGACTCAATTGTCCCGAAGGATTGAACAAGCAAGCGTTTTTCTGGGCTCCATCGGTAAATCAACGGGATTCGTCCGGTGAAGACGTGGATTACTCACTGTATTTTGATGGAGAAATTGATGGTGTGCATATCAATATTTGCAAAGATTCAAGAGGAAGTCATATGGGACGTAGTAATTCGAAAACGCATTATGCACATTTTCGAGGCCATTTTTCGCGTTCCATACCTCTGCGAGTAAATCACGTTTTTTGGCCGGAACAGGAAGTTGACAAGGAAGGATTTGTAAAATGTGATCCCGGGATTTTTGGGATAAAAGACGATCGACGGATAAAGTACTTAGGGAAGCACTTTACGTGGTGGGTAGAAGAAATGAAACAG
>JBDGPJ010000184.1:0-1362 GCA_042219695.1 bacterium | reverse complement strand
TTGGAGTCGAGGAATTATGATGAGATTGGGTTATTGCATAATTTGATTGATTTCTTGGCCGAGAAGGGGAAAGAATATCCTGTTATTGTGGATGGAGAAGGAATTCGATACACGGAACAGCGAAAATTTGAATATCCTGAACACGTGGGCCGAATTACCGGAATAGTGGAAGAGCTGGTTAATGTAGTGAAATCCATGAATTGAAGCTTATTCGGAATCAATCGTCAATTGATCGCGTCCTTTTTGTTTGGATTCATACATAGCATCGTCGGCCCGTTTGAGAACGTCCGACACGGTGGAATCATTTTTATTAAGGCCTGTCAAACCGAGACTGGCGGTTACCTGAAATTCTGACCCGTCCTCGGAAAACGTTTCACTTCGTATGGAACTCAGGATTCGATCGGCTACGTTTTTTCCCTCATCGAGGTTGGTTTCCGGTAAATAAAGGCAGAATTCCTCGCCTCCCAGACGACCGCCTAAATCATTAGAACGCTTTGTTTCGTTGAGGATATTTCCGATCGTGCTAAGTACAGTGTCGCCGGCCACGTGACCGTACTGATCGTTGATTTCCTTGAAGTGATCCAAGTCTATCATAATGAGGCAACCCTGGTGGTCGTACCGGTGGGCCCGTTCAAATTCATGTTCGAATTGGTCGATGAATTCTCCCCGGTTGAGTAGTCCAGTTAGCTCATCGAATTTTGCCTGATAACGAAGCTGTTCTTCCATTTCTTTGAGTTCGGTTACGTCCTTCTGGATCCCGACAAAATGAGTCAAGTTTCCGTCTTCGTCGAAGACCGGATTGACGGACAATTCGTTCCAGAACGGTTCCCCGTCCTTGCGATAATTTTTAATACGAAGAGTTATCGATTCGGCGTTTTCGATGGCCTCCCGAAGGGCGTTCACTTTGTTCTCATCGGTGTCCGGCCCCTGTAACATTCGACAGTTTTTTCCGATCACCTGTTCCCGGTTATGACCTGTAATGCGTTCAAAACCTTTGTTTGCGTAAATGATGGGATTATCCTCTTGGTTGGGATCCGTAATGGTGATTCCTTCCCGTGTAGCTTCCATCGCTCGTTCCTGTAGGTTGATTTTCTGGTGTTGCTCCTCCAACAACTTCCGACTGCGTCGTAATTCCAGTTGGGACATGGTTTCTTCCGCCAGTGTTTCAAGTTGATCGATCTCCGTCGAACTATAGTCTCGCGGTTCCCGATCGATAAGACAGAAGGTTCCGAGCACGTATTCGTCGTCCGTTATAAGCGGAGCGCCCGCGTAACTACGTATATTCATTTCTCCCGTGACAAGAGGATTATCTTTGAACCGGTCATCCTTCGTGGCCTCGGGAATAACGATCGTTTCACGCGA
>JBDGPJ010000183.1:515-3801 GCA_042219695.1 bacterium | reverse complement strand
GAATCTTAACTCCTTCTTCCTCGAGAACATCCTTTATGTCACTAACGATAATCCCCGAATCTTCCACCAACATAATATTAAACGTACCCATAAATGATCACCAACTCACCACGAAAATAAAATAATACTACTCAAGTCGAACCACAGTAATTTACGGTTTAGATGATCTTAACAATTTCATTATAAACTAAAGTTCACTTTATTTAACATCCCGTCCTCGGCTTCAACACGATACGTCCCCTCCAATTCATGTTCGACCAGGGACTTCACAATTCGCAATCCCAGGGATGATTCCTCTTCCAGGTTAAAATCTTTCCCTACTCCTGACCCGTTATCCTCCACAATTAACGTGGCCTCGTCCTGCTGTTCATTGACAAGAAATTTTATCCGAATGGTTCCTTCCTGATCATCCTCAAAACCGTGTTCAAATGAATTACTTACCAGCTCATTTACAATTAAGCCACTCGCAATGGCTTTCTGTAGATTGATGTCATAATTTTCAATGTCCAGCTGGACGTCCACGTTTCGCTTGTTGAGTCCCTCAACGGTCATAATTTCATCGGATAACTTCTTGAAATAAGACGGGAGATCCACCGAAGCAAGGTGATCGGATTGATAAATCTGTTCGTGAATGAGAGCCATCGACTTAACGCGATTAATACTTTCCTCAAGCGCTTTCTCGGCGTCGGGATTCACTAATTCCCTGATCTGCATCGCCATCAAGCTACAGATCACCTGTAAATTGTTTTTGACCCGGTGATGAACTTCTTCCAGCAGAGTTTCTTTCTCTCTCAGAGTCTTACGAAGACGCTCCTGGCGTTTTTTTTGTTTGGTCACGTCTCGGGCAATGGCATACACTCGTCCCTCGTGGGGAGTGGCACGCCACGACAGCCAGAGAACCTCCCCGTCTTTCGTTATGTATCGATTGCGAAAATCCGTCACCGATTCACCCCGTCGCAGTTTGGACATTCGTTCCCGGGTTTCTTCCCGATCGTCCTCGTGCACAAGCTCCACAAACGGAGTGCTGAGTAGCGTTTCCTCGGAATAACCCAGTTTGTCGACAAACGTTTCATTTACGTAATCAAACACGCCTTCCAGGTTTGATATGCAGATAAAATCAAGGGACGTTTCAAATATTTGGTCCCGTTCATGTCGAAGTTGTTTCCGTTCGGTGATATCTTCCGCCAAACCCGCGATTCGATTAATCTCCCCGTCGTCATTTTCCACGGGAAACGCACGGTCATGAATCCACCGCAGGGATCCGTCGGAACGCTTAATTCGATACTCAATGTCATAATTGCCCTCTTTTTGCTCTGACAAAGCCTGTTCAACCCGGTCGCGGTCATCCGGGTGAATCTGTTCCAGAAACGACAATGGATTATTGTACAGTTCTTCAACGGGTTCTCCGAAAATATCCTCGTAGGCGGGACTCACGTACAAGGTTTCCTGTTTGTCCGGACTTGTTAACCAGAAGATCTGTTCGATGTTTTCGGCCAGCTGGCGAAACCGCCGTTCGCTTTCACGCAACTCCTGTTGAGCTTTAATTCGCTCGGTCACGTCCAGTATGACACCGTGTAAATAGGCTACATCTCCTTTGTCATCCCTTACGGCCCGGCCACGTTCAAACACCCATCGAACCTCACCGTCGGAGCGAACAATACGATACTCGATTTCAAACGGATCGTCCTTATCCACCGCTTCGTAAACGGTTTCTTCCACGTGCTCCCGATCCTCTTCATGTATGATGTCCGCAAATGCGCGATCTTTGTTGTTGAGAAATCCCTCCGGATCGTATCCGGTGATTTCCTGAACCGATTCACTGATGAACTGCATCGTCCAGTCGGAATCCATCAGACAGCGATAGACTATACCCGGAACGTTGTCCACAAGGGTCCGTAACAGTTGTTCGCGCCCTTCCAGTCGTTCACGCATTTCCTTCTGCTTGGAAATATCTACAAACATCCCCAGTCCCCCTTCCACCTCCCCTTCCTCAATTTTATACGGGGCTACGGAAAGAAGAACGGGAACCTCACTCCCATCCTTATGCAATCGGGTCGTTTCGTGAGCCTTGAAAAACTCACCCGAAAACGCTTTTTCCCGTAACTGTTTGTGATCCGATTGTCACCGGGAATAATCGGTAACGGTTCCCCGATTACTTCCTCCCGTTTCCAACCAAAAATCTCCTCGGCGGTGGGATTCCAATCAACCACATTACCGTCGTCATCGATACCGATTATCGCCACGGGAGCATTTTCAATTATCTGTCCCAGCTTTTGCCGGGTCCGTTTTTTTTCATCTATGTTCTGAGTTGCACATAACACGCGAGCGGGATTGCCTTTTGAATCTCGAATAAGAACACTGCTCTGATGGACCCACAATGGTTTTTGTTCCGAGGTAAGGTATCGTACCTCTAATTCGGTATTCCCGTCCAGAAGCTCGGGCATACGTAACTCGCACTGTCCCGAGTCCGACTCGTATGTAAGTTCACTCATCGCCGTCCCTTCCAATTCATTAATATCGTACCCGAGCATCCCGGCAAACTGTGAATTAACTTGTTTAATTCTCCCTTCCGTATCCACCGAAACCATACCCACGGCCTGGTTTTCAAAGATTTTTCGGTATCGACGTTCACTTTCTTCGAGCTGTTGGAGGTACTGGATCTCCTTTGTAACGTCCTGTATAAAAGTAACCACGCGTTGCCAGGAATCTTCCGAACCCGGTACTAAAAACGATTTTTGATCGACGGTCCGTCGAGACCCCTCTAACGTAGTAATCCTGTGTTCCCCTTCATACACGTTTTTTCCCTCGTAAAACGCAACTACTTTTTGTATCAACGACTTTCGAGTTTCCTCCGTAATCAACTCAGAAGAGACGGCTCCTTCCAATTTGGAGGAATCCTCCACTTCAAATAGTTCAGCCATTTTTTGGTTGGCAAAGGTTATATCAGCTCGTTTGATGGCCTCTTCAACAATACCGGGATGGTCGTGGAGGTATTGTTCAAAACTTGAAGTTCCCGATTGGTTAAATTGTTTCTCTAAGTACGTTTTGGTCTGAGAAAAATCCTCTTCCAGAATGGCGATAGGAGAATTTTTTAGGAGGGTACTATGTTGTAGATCACTACGGTGGACGGCTTCCAACCCAAGGTCTTTTTTCTCGATTCCTCTTAGAAACATCACCACGTAATTGCCGCTCTCCCGGGAGACGTGGCTGAGTTCCATCTCAACGGGAAGATGGGAACCGTCGTTTAATATCAGTTTACTGTGTATGGTGAGGTGACCTTTGTTTC
>JBDGPJ010000183.1:0-505 GCA_042219695.1 bacterium | reverse complement strand
ATGTGTTCATCCCAGGTGATATTTTGGGGAATGGTCGTGTGCAAATCGACAACATTACAATCAAGGAGTTTGCCCCGTTCATAGTTCGTTAAGTCCAGTACGGCATCGTTTACCGAGATGACTTCCCCCGTCTCCCCTTCGTATATAACAATTGGAGTATCGGCCTGTTTGATTATACGACCGAATTGGTTGTCTTTCATTACCTCAAATTCCACACTCATTCAAATCATTCCCCGAGGGAAAACACCTTTTCTGCGGTTTGCAAATCGCACTGTTCATAGCCCTAACCTGAATGATTCATGTCGATTTCAATTATTATGAATCATTCATCTCTACGAGACAGCCGCCAAACTTGAATGTAGTTATAAATCAAGCTGTAGTGCCATTCAATGAATTTACACAGGGTAATTGCTAACCTTGATTTCTCACAGTGTTCCGGCTGGACTAACACCACTAGCCTACATTTTTCAAAGTGAGTTTTGAGTTTGGTATCATACAGGGTAAT
>JBDGPJ010000182.1:0-10266 GCA_042219695.1 bacterium | reverse complement strand
CCCCCATCGTCCCCAGTTTCAACAACTGGGAATCCGGGCATACTCGTTTCATGGCGTAGGCCACGTTCAATGTACCCATCACGTTGTTGACCTGCGTATCCACGATATGGTTGATGTCGATCATCGAGTACGGGGCCGAGCACTGTTCCCCGTAATGTACAATCGCGTCCGGTTCAAAATCCTCAAAGGTTTGCTCCACGAAATGATAATCCTTGAGGTCACCGATGTAAGTCTCTATTCGCTTGCCGGTGTTTTCTTTCCAGGTATCCACCCGATCACTCAGGGACGGAAGCGGCATCAGTGGTTCCACGCCCACTTCCATCTCCCACTGTCGTTTTACGAAGTTATCAACGATTCCCACTTCGTGGCCGTGATTCGAAAAATACATCGCCGTCGGCCAGCCAAGATAACCATCTCCACCCAGTACCAAAACTTTCATAAGATAAGCCTCCATTTAAAATTCACGACTGTTCTATCGGTAACTGTGAGTCAAGAAAAGATATAAACTCATCCTTCACTGATTTATAAACCTCAGGGTAGTTCTTGACCAATGATTTCATGCGGTCCCATTTGTATCTGTGTCCGTACGCATGTCGAACAACATGACGGAATCGTAGATAATTCTCCAGCTCATACCTTAGTTGATCGCTGATTACCGGGGGTCGTGTGTTTTCAACCTTCTGGGACATGTACCTCAAAAGAGCCTGGTGGGACTCGTCGCCTCCCAGGACTTCGGGATACTGATCAATTCGAGTCACAACCCGTTTGAAGAAATTTTCCACTCCATTGTAAAAATCATGTAGCAACCCGGCAAGAACCCGAAGTTCATCCCACTCATACGGTGGTTCATGGGAGTCTATATAATCTTCAAAATCACCGTGCAATTTTTCGAGTTCTTCTATTTCCGACTGTAGTTCGGCCCGAAATCCTTCAAACGTCAACGTAATTGAATCCCTTCCTCCCGTATGTTTTCAACCCATCGTTCCGGCATATCCTCAAGAAACTGAACGTCGAACTCACGCCCGATTCCTCTTGCAAGCTCACTGACAACCCCCCAGGTTTCCTCGGAGGGTACCCCCCCCAAAGCAATATCCAAATCCGAGTTTCCATGGAAATTTTCGGGGGTGAGCACACTCCCAAAAAGAACAGCCTCATCCAGTTGGCCCTGCCGGGCCAGCTTTTCACAGCGTGTCTCAAGTTGACGAACCAGGGCCTCGATTTCTTCCGCATTCTCAGCTTCTCGATTCTTTTTATACCGCTGTAGAGATTGCTCAACCATTGTCATTGTAATCACCAATAGAAACGTAACATATTTTCGAAAGCTTATCGAGAAAAACGTGGTGAGTGTTATGGAGAGCCTGAATTATTTATGAAAATTTCAAGCGTCATAAATAATGCATCCCGTTATTCCAGCGACCAATCGATAAAAGGAATCCCATAAGTTCCTTTTATCGCTCAATTATCATTGTTTGTTCGGAAGGCTGTCCTGCGGATCGGAACATGCCGGCAATTATACTGTCATGAATGTTAATGTCCATTGACACATGAATTCCGGGTTAGTTCATCGATTCCTGTATAAACCAGTTCCACAGATCCGTGAGCCCCTCCTGAAGGTCCACTTCGGGATTCCAGTTAAGCTCACGCTCAATCTTATCAATCGAGCTGAAGTTTTTATGAATTTCACCCGGACGGGGATCCTCGTACTCAATCTCCACGCCAAAACCATCGTTTGATGCCAGTTGAAGGATCGTTTCAGCAAGTTTATTAATCGCGGTTTCTCGTCCGGTCGCCACCTGGTAGATCTCTCCGGAGGGGCGATCCGATTCGAGGGTCTTCACGATAGCCCGTGCAATGTCATCCACGTGAATAAAATCACGGGTTTGATTTCCATCGCCGTAAATCGGTAGGTCCAAGTTATTTTGTGCACGGGTGATGAATTTTGTAATCACGCTCGATTTATGCTTTGAATAAGGTCCATACACATTGGCAAATCGAAAAACGGTCGTATCCAGATCGTACGTATGATAGTAGGTCTTACACAAAGCCTCCCCGTGTAATTTACTGGCACCGTATGGCGAAATCGGTTCCGGTACACAGGTTTCATCAACCGCTCCTTGAACATTACCCACGGCAGCGTTGGAAGAAGCAAATATTACTTTTTGCACAGAACTTGATTTGCGTGCACATTCTAATATTTTGAACGTTCCCATTGAGTTATGTTCCATATCAATTTCAGGTTCACGGATGGATTCCCTAACGTTTGTGGAAGCAGCCAGATGCACAACGAATTCCACCTGACCCATCACCTGTTGGATATCTTCTCGGTTTCTCACATCCCCCTTTTGTACCTCAAAATCGGAAGCTCCCGGAGAATCACAGATCCTATACACCATATCGGGATTACGTTGAGAAAAATTATCCAGGACAATAACCGGATACGATTTCTTCAATAAAAGTTTACATAAATTAACCCCGATGAAACCGCATCCCCCCGTCACCAAAACTTTACTATTCACGAGTTATCTCCTATAAATCCCGGAATACTTTGAAGAATGAGTAAACCCTGAACCTAACAATAACTATCATGTGTATAAAACAATGTTAAAGTAACTTGAATTAGGTGCCGATGCAAAAAATATAAGACTCCACGGAGGGAGTGTGTCCATATTGGACCTGTATCTTTGTGATTCCCCGCCTTATTTGGTATTCTCTTTTCCCTTTATTTACGTTGAGAAGAATTTTCTTTCAAATTCTTTGCCTGGAGAATTTTTACCATGACCTCCCAACATTGCATTGTCACCGGTGGAGCCGGTTTTATTGGAAGCCATCTCGTGGAACAACTGCTTGAGCAGGGTCACACCGTACACGCCCTCGATAATTTTTCCACGGGAGATCAAAGCAATCTATCACCTGTACAGGGGGACGAAGATTTCCATCTGTTTGAACGGGACGTATCAAACAGGGAATCGATCGAACCGCTGTTTGAAGGTGCCGACTGGGTGTTTCACCTGGCCGGTCTGGCCGACATCGTTCCCTCTATCGAACGTCCCGAGGATTATCACGAAGCCAATGTAACGGGTACGGTAAACGTCCTGGAGGCGTCGAGAAAACACGACGTGGACCGGTTCGTTTACGCAGCCTCATCCTCCTGTTATGGCATCCCGGACGAATATCCCACCCCGGAAACCGCCGACATACGGCCCGAATATCCCTATGCGTTAACCAAATACCTCGGCGAGGAGAATGTTATGCACTGGGAGAAAGTGTACGACTTACCGGCCGTTTCCTTGAGATTATTCAACGTGTTTGGGCCACGCCAGCAAACCGAAGGCGCCTACGGGGCCGTGTTTGGGGTCTTCCTTGCTCAGAAACTGGCCGACGAACCCCTAACAGTGGTTGGAGATGGTACACAAACCCGGGATTTCACCTATGTCACCGATGTTGCCAACGCTTTTGTAACGGCCGCGGAGTCGGACGTAACCGGGGAAATATTCAATGTCGGCTCCGGCGGAACCTACAGTATCAACAGGCTGGTGGAACTCCTCGATGCCGAAAAAACTCATATTCCTGAACGCCCCGGTGAGCCGGACTGCACCTTTGCCGATATAAGCAAGATTCGCGATCAACTCGGTTGGGAACCTCAAATAGAATTTAAAGAAGGAGTTGAAAAACTCCTCAACCAGATAGACGAATATAAAGATGCTCCGGTCTGGGATGAGGACTCCATCGAGGACGCCACGGAGAGCTGGTTTGAACACCTGGGAGATCAAGCGGAGGCCGAGGTTTCGTAATGGCAATCCGAGATCAGACGAACGAAAAAATTAAGGAGTTAAACCGATTAGAGGAACTGTTGGACGAACATCGAAACGGCCGTGTCGTCGCCCAATGTCACGGCGTTTTTGATCTCCTACACGTAGGACACATCGATCATCTCGAGGAAGCCAGCCAGCGGTCGGATCTTCTTGTCGTCACCATCACCCCCGACGAATACGTAAACAAGGGGCCCCATCGACCAGCTTTTGACGAACAACGTCGTGCCGAGGCGCTCGCAGCGCTGGACTGCGTCGATTACGTCGCCGTTAACAAATGGCCCTCCGCGGAAGATACCATCCGAAAACTGAAACCCGATTATTATGTAAAAGGACCGGATTACGAGGACCCGGAGGATGATCCAACCGGTAAAATAGAGGAAGAAACTTCGGCCGTCGAAGAGGTCGGGGGCGAAATATTAATCACGCAGGACACGAAACACAGCTCCTCGGGATTAATCAATCGTCACCTGTCTATTTTGCCGGAGGAGTCCAAGCAGTTTCTGGCTGATTTCCGTCAACGCTACTCTACCGACGATATAATCAAATACCTTGAAGGGTGCCGGGACCTTGACGTTCTTGTCGTAGGGGAAGCGATCATTGATGAATACGTCTACGTTTCCTCACTCGGACAATCATCCAAAGCCCCCATGCTTTCCGTCAAACAAGGGGAGATGGAGAAACAGACGGGGGGAATCCTCGCAGTGGCCAACCATGTTTCTAATTTTGCCGGACACGTTGAAATGGTGGCTATGGTCGGGGAACACGATACTCAGGAGGAATTTATACGAAAAAACCTCTCCAATGATGTCGAACCAACCTTTTTCTACCGGCCAGATTCGCCCACCATCGTAAAACGCCGTTACATCGACGAGTACTTTTTTAACAAGTTATTTGGTGTCTATGAAATCAACGATCATCAACTCCCTGACGGGGCAACCGATGAACTCTGCGAACTCCTTGAAGATCGAATTACCGAACCAGACATGGTGATTACCGTCGATTTCGGTCATCACATGCTTGAGAAAAAAACACGGGATAAACTCAGCTCCGATTCCTCCTACCTCGCTCTGAACGCTCAGACAAACTCGGGAAACCGAGGATACCACACGATTACGAAATACGAATCGGCAGACTTCCCCTGTCTGGCCCACTCGGAGTTACACATGGATAACCGCCGGCGTCATGGAGATAACCAAAAGTTACTGAAAAAAACCGCGAATGAACTCTCGGCCCAACGAGCCGTGGTAACGGAGGGCAAGGACGGATGTCTTGGATTTGAACAGCCCAATTACTACGAACAGGTTCCGGCATTTGCCGGGGACGTGGTCGACCGGATCGGAGCCGGGGATGCGTTCCTCTCGATATCATCCATGGTTTCCTACCAGGAAGCCCCCCTCGATATCGTCGGATTCGTTGGAAATGCCGTCGGTGCCCAGGCCGTTTCAACCGTGGGGAACCGTGACTCCGTCGAGTACGTTCCCTTAATTAAACAGATCGAGGCGCTGATGAAATAAATATGGGTGAAACCTCGAAAAGCACGGAGCAAGGTATTCGGTAATCAGTATTCAGTTTTCAGTGTTTAGAAAAAATCCATGTTGTAGAATGTATTATACGCCGTGTGGCCTGCGTCAGGCCCCATTCGAATATGACCCCGGACCAAGCAGATGGTGGTGAATTATGATTTCCGATCCCACAAAACGACGTGAAAAAATGGAAGAAATGGCCAAAACGATAAAACAACATTTTGACGTGGATAATATTTTTTTATTTGGATCATATGCTTATGGAGAACCTGACCGACATAGTGATATCGATTTGCTCGTCGTGTTGAACGATGAATGTGACCCAAAGCCAGGGGCTTCGGATATTAAGAAATTTTTAAACAATCGATTCGGAATCCTGTTTCCCATGGATATTCTGGTTCGATCAAAGCTGGAATACGAAGATCGCTTGAAAAAAAACGACATGTTTTTACAAAAAATAACCGAACAGGGCATCAAATTATGAATGAAATCACCAAGGAGTGGATTGACAAAGCCGAAGGAGACTACAAAGTAGCAGTACGAGAACTTAAGGATGATGATCCCGTTTATGATGCAATTCTATACCATTTACAACAATGCGTGGAAAAATACCTAAAGGCCCTATTTCAAGAACATCAAATTGAACTGGAAAAAGTTCACGACTTAACGTACCTGGCTGAAAAAGTGAAACCCCATGTCAACTTAACCAACCATTACGATGAACTGACCGAATTATCGGAATGGGCCGTCAAAGCTCGTTACCCTGGAGCGAAATCCACGCACAAAGAAGCCCAAACTAGTTTACGAACTTGTGAAAAGGTAAGATCCATCATTCGAACATCACTTGGTTTACCCGACGAAACCCCGGACGTGTAAACAATGTCCCAAACTCAGGACTGGACAGATTCTATTTCGAATCGACTAAAACACTTCACGGAACTTCTTCATAAGGTAAATGTGACCAATCAAACCGGTCAGTCCCTGGACCTAAATCGAGGCTCCGATAAAGTCATACAAAAACTGTTCGAGGTGAGGGACAACGAAAATCAGGTTCTGCTGGCCGGTAACGGGGGCAGTGCCGCCGTGGTCAGCCACATGCATAACGACCTCACGATGGGTTTAGGCCTGAAAGCGAGTGTATTTAACGAGTCACCCCTTCTCACCGCCCTGGCGAATGATTTTAGCTACGATGTCGCCTTTGAAAAAATTACCAAACAATGGGCCGAACCCGGGGATCTTTTTATTGCTGTAAGCAGTTCCGGACAATCACGTAATATTCTTCGTGCCATACAGACGGCAAAAGAAAACAACTGCTCGGTGGTGACGTTCTCCGGCTTCAGCGCTTCCAATGAGCTACGACAGCAGGGGATCCTGAATTATTTCGTACCCAGTGATGAATATGGATACGTCGAAACGGCCCACCAGGCGCTCACCCATTTCATCACGGACGAAGCGATTCAACGTAACGAAGGAAAGGAAATCGATAACGAATGAAAGGGCACATTAAAAACAGCAATCGTTTTCATAACTTTTGTTTTTTGTTACGTTATGAGTTACACTGTTACATGAGGTGGGGAAGTCGGTGAACATGGGTTGATTCAATCTTTTGCGAATCAAGCCACCAAAGATATTTTTGACGGACGATCATCGAAAAAGGCACGTACATTGTTGCCTGTTGAACTTCAGGATAAAGCCGTCGAACGATTGGAGGTTCTGGATAACGCACCTACGATGTATTCGATCCAAAACACGCCCGGATTTGCATTGAAAAAGTTATCCGGAGAACGAGAAGGGCAGTTTTCAATACGAATCAATGACCAATATCGAATTTGTTTCTACTGGCATCGAAACGATGCATATCACGTGGAAATTACGGATTATCACTGAGTTAGAAGGAGCACTCCTATGACGGAGCAACCACTCGATGAAATTCCATATGATCCGGAGGACGAACGATTTCAAACGTCCGAGGAGATTGATATCCCCGAAGGTATCCCGCGGGATAAAGACCTTCCCGCCGAACGTGCTCCAAAATCGCCCGGCGAGATCTTACAAAATCATTACCTGTCCCCGCTCGAACTGTCTCAAAAGGAATTTGCCGAAACCATTGGCGTCACGAGACGCCGTGTGAACGAAATTGTGAACGCCAAACGGCGGGTAACCCCGGAAACGGCTGTACGTATCGCAAAGGCAACCCATACGTCTCCCATGTTCTGGCTGTCTCTGCAGGATCGTCACGATCTATGGCGTGCTCACCAGGACCCGGATTTAAAGCAGGACCTCAATTCCGTGAAAAAAATCGTATAAGCTCCGAAACAATGCATAGGGTGAGTGATTTACTTCAATGAATTCAAGTGAGGGCCATACCATATTCGTAACCGGAGGAGCCGGTTACGTCGGGGCTGTACTGGTACCGAAATTGCTGGACGCCGGATACCGGGTCAAGGTGCTGGACTGGTATATCTACGGTGAGGATGTACTCCCTGACCACCCAAACTTGGAAGAACACAAGGGTGATATACGTGACGAGCAACTCGTAGAACAACTGGTTCGAGACAGTGACGCCGTAATTCACCTCGCCTGTATTTCAAACGACCCCAGTTACGAACTGGATCCTGAACTGGGCAAAACGATCAATTACGATGCGTTCAAGCCACTGGTTAAATTATCGGAAGAGCATGACGTACAACGATTTGTATACGTCTCCTCTTCCAGCGTGTACGGGGTCAAGGACGAACCGGACGTGACGGAGGACCTTGAGTTGGAACCGTTAACCGATTATTCCAAATACAAGGCCAAGTGCGAGGAGTACCTGTTAGAAGAACGTGATCCTGCCTTCGAAAAAGTCGTGTTCCGTCCCGCCACGGTTTGTGGTTATTCCCCGCGCATGCGCCTGGATTTGACGGTAAATATTCTGACAAACCACGCGGTCAACAAAGGGGAAATTACCGTCTTCGGCGGCGATCAACTTCGCCCCAACATCCATATCGAGGATATTACGGACGTTTACGTAAACAGTCTCGAATGGCCGACCGACAAAATCGACGGGGAAATATTCAACGCCGGCTACCAGAACCACTCCGTTATGCGTATCGCGGAAATCGTGAAGGAAGTCGTTGGCGAAGACGTCGATATCGAAGTCACCGACACCGTCGACAACCGCTCCTACGAAATTTCCTCAAAAAAAATCAAGGACGTGCTGGGCTACGAACCCTCCCATACCATCCAGGACGCCGTCCGGGACCTCGTGGACGCGTTTGAAGCCGGGAAAATCCCGGATCCCTTCGAAAACGATATCTACTCGAACATCGACACCATGAAAAAACTGGACCTGAAGGAGCCGATGACCGCATGACCACGGCCATTGAATCGGACACGGTCACGGAGTTGGAACGGATTGCCGCCGAAATACGTGGCCAACTCGTTCAGTTATCCCACGACTCCGGTACTCCTCACCTTGCCTCCTCGATGTCCTGTGTGGACGTCATGGTGGCCCTTTACTGGGAGTTTGTCGACGGGGACCCCGAGCAACCCGACGACCCCGATCGCGACCGTGTGATACTGAGCAAGGGACATGCTGCACCGACGCTGTACACCTGTCTCGCCCGTCGGGGTTATATCGACGAAGAACAGCTCGAGCATTATAACGAGGCCGGACAGTACCTTGCCGAACACCCGAGTCCCCAGCATATCCCCGGTGTGGAAGTGGCCACCGGCTCCCTGGGACACGGTCTGTCCCTTGGATTGGGCATGGCCTACGCGGGACGTCACCAGGACCGCAACTACGATGTCTACACGGTTTTAAGCGACGGTGAATGTAACGAGGGATCCGTATGGGAGGCCGCCATGCTGGCCCCCTCTAAGGATCTGAACAACGTCACGGTTATCGTCGATTTCAACAAATGGCAGGCGACCGGACGCAGCCAGGAGATCATGCAGCTGGATCCCCTGCCCGACAAATGGGAATCGTTTGGTTGGCAAACATTCGAAGTTGACGGTCATGACATGGAGCAAGTATTGGAAGCGATTGAAAGGGCGCAAAACGTGGGCGATCGCCCGTCCGCCATTGTTTCGAACACCGTTAAAGGAAAAGGAGTCTCCTTCATGGAGGACGACAACAACTGGCACTACCGAAAACCCTCGGCCGAGGAAGTGAAACAGGCCCACGAGGAACTGGGATTACTGTGAAGTCTAAAGCTGGAACCACTGATTTCACTGATGACACAGATTGAGTTGTTAAGAAGTATTGAGTACAAATGAAAATTACAAATACAAGGCACTAACTCATAATATCATTGGCTGTGCGATGGAAGTCCATAATGAACTGGCCACCGGGTTTCTGGAACCTGTGTATGAAGAAGCACTTAGCCGGGAGCTTACGAACGAAAATATTCATCACGATTGCCAAACCGAACTTGAAATTTTGTACAAAGGCGAATCATTAAATAAAAAATACCGTGCTGACATCATCGTTGAGAACAAAGTTCTATTGGAATTGAAAGCGATTAGCAATTTATCAGAAATTGAAGACGCTCAAATGATTCATTACTTGAAAGTCACAAATATTGACGTCGGATTACTGATCAATTTCGCTCAAGAAAGTCTACAATGGAAACGCTTCATTGATGATTGAGTTCTTTAATCCGAGTAATCCGTAAAATCTGTGGTTATTAAAAAGGAGATCCTGGTATGAGGAACGCCTTCGCCGGGGATATCACGAAATACGCCTTCTACGACGACGATATCATGATCCTCAGTGGCGACGTGGGCAACAAGCTATTCAACCCCTACAAAAAACTGCAACCCGATCAGTTCATGAACTGTGGCGTGGCCGAGGCCAACATGACCAGCATGGCCGGGGGCATGGCGATGTCCGGTATGCGCCCCTTCACCTATTCCATCACCCCGTTTAATACGACGCGCTGTATCGA
>JBDGPJ010000181.1:4508-13305 GCA_042219695.1 bacterium | reverse complement strand
TTACAAAGTCCGTTCCATGGATTTGATAAAGGTAGGGAAGCACCGCAACGTCACTTCCCGACGTAACGTCGTAACCGTTTTGGCCGAGTTCTTCCCGGAGTTCACGATGGTTGTAAATTTCTCCGTTGCAAACGGCTCCAATCGTACGGCTATCGTTATAGACGGGCTGGTGGCCACCTTCCGGGTCGATGATGCTCAAACGACGTATTCCCAGGCTGATACCGTTTTGACTGTGGAACCCCTCCTCGTCGGGACCGCGAGTTACCATGCTGTCACACATGGATCGTACGGTTTCCTCACGAGACCGATCGGAGAGGATGCCCGCTATTCCGCACATGAACTTGTCCTCATTTCGTTAATTGTCCGCGACCAAATTTCCACGAGTTGTTTGGTCATCGTTTCGGTATCAAATTGTTCCAGGCATCGTTTACGTCCCCGTTTGCCCATTTCTTCTTTCCGCCGTTTTGGTTGCCGGTGTAAGTGATTCATCGCTTTACTCAATTCGTCGGCATTGTCCCTTTGGACAATAAGGCCAGTCTCCCCATCTTTGACGATCGTGGTACCTCCACCGGTGTTTGAGGTGATAACGGGGCATTGCGACACCTGGGCCTCAACCATGGTTTTCCCGAATCCTTCGTAATAGGAAGGGTGAACGTAAACATCGGCGGCCTGGTAATAACATGACAATTCTTCGTGTGGGACGCCGTCCGTGATCCATGTTACGTCCTGGCTGAGATTTTTTTGATGGATACTTCGATGCAGGTCCTCCTTTGCGTGCTTTTCCTGTCCGATTAAAAGCAGATGACTATCGGGATGTCGGGTTCTAACGTCTCGAAATGCCTTGAAGAGAAGCGGTAACCCTTTTACAGGGGTAGGGCGACCCACCCAGATGTACAGTACGTCGTCCGGGGGAATATCCAGGTCTTTACGGAGGGGTTCTAATTGTGTCCGATCGTGACGGTCCCTGAATTGATCAACGTCGGGTGGGGTTGGGCGGACGTGAATGCGTTCCTCGGCGAGAGTGAAATCCTCCAGGTATTTTTTCTTTTCGAGCTTGTTAAGGACCCGGCAATGATCGGCTTCGGGGAGATTCCAGCGGGCGAGTTGATTGAGAGCACTGAAAAAAAAGGGGCGCTGACGTATCCAGTACGGATTATCGAGGAACTCGGAGTGATTGCCGACGATCAGGGCAGTATTGTATCGGGAACGTATCCAGCGTCCCACCAGTGCAGTGCCAAACGGATCCTGGGAATAGATCAGAGGGATGTTGTTTTCTTCCACGATTCGACATCCCTTACGGTATGCGTTCAGGGGATATCCAAACCGGGAACAGCCGGTACCGTAGAGTGTTAGTCGATCGTTAACCTCCCGGGTTATGTCTTGTTTCGAATGAATCAGCATGTGAATGGTCCCGTTCCATTCCTCGGCGTATCGTTTATGACGCTGGATGGTATCGTTTTGTGGGTTTTCCAGCATGTGCTCACCGATGCTGAGCATCAATATGGAACGGTTGGAATCCGTAGAGGTGTTCATGATACCAGCGACCTGAAGCAGTCTATGGTCTGATCGACGATGGTGTCCCACTGGAGAGGGTCAGGGAAGTCCGGAGGGGAATAGCGATCCGGGAATGACTCATTTTGTAAACTCTCGAAGGGTTGATTGGTATTGTCCATGGGATAAGTCGTAATGTGCTCCGGGAAAAATTCAGCGAGTTCCCGAGTCCCCCCGGAAGCGGATGCCAATACGGGAGTTCCGGTCGCGAGCGCTTCGAGTAAGATATGGGGGAATCCTTCGTAGGTGGAGTGAAGTACAAGTACGTCACACTGGGAAAGGTGACGAAATACGGTTGGGCGGTCCACGTTTCCCTTTAGGTGGACCCGATCTTCGACGTTATTGTTGGATTTCGCTTCCTCACAGCGTTGTCGTTCCGGTCCATCACCGAGTACGATCATCCCTCCATTGTTGAGTTCACTGACTGTTTGAATGAGGTCGGGGACTCGTTTCCAGGGTACAAGACGACCGACGTTTAAAATTTGAAGTCCACTCCCGGGCCATTCTATGGGCGTATTGTCAAATTCGGGTGGTTCGTGAGCATTATTGTAAACCACGTCAATTTGATCGGGATCCATTCCCCATTTGCTGACAATTGATTTTAAGTAGTGGCTGGGTACGATAACCCGGTCGTTCAGTTGAGTCATCCAGTGCTGTATACGACGACGAATCGCAGTTCCGAAAGGGACCGATGCCGATTGAAACTCATCGATGGTAAGGTCCCCTCTATGATTGTTGCGGTACCGTTCCCAGCTTCTGTCCCCCACGATTTTTTGGACGGAAGGGGTGTTGTTGTTCCAACGAGAAACCGTGTGTTCCCATTCCAATCCGTTAACGTACACACAATCGCTTTCACGCACTCGTCCGGGTAAATTTAGCGTGCCTTGCCAGAGTCGGGATAGTTTCCCGCGAGACCATCGATGTACGGGGTAGTCGAAATCCGGTGAATCGGACGTTGATCGTGACGCTTCCAGAGTTAGAACTTCAATATCGTGTCCTCGATCCTGACAGGCACGAGCCAAGCGGGGCACATACGTAGCGGGTCCGCCCACGTCCGGGGGGAAGATTCCGGTTAGGATAAATATCTTCATCAATCAGCCTCGGAGGTTGAAAGTTTGAAAGTTCCTTATCATACTGAATCTACTATGGGTTATCCACCAAGATTGTTTCAAGAAGACTTCTGGTATCACGTGTACACCCGGGGACAGCGTTTTCTCCCGTGGACCGTTTAGCGTACTTATCCTTTCTTGATCGTGAATTATCCCGCCGCGGTGGTTTTATCGGCTCCTATTGTTTAATGGTGAATCATCTTCATCTTCTCCTTCAAATGGCCCAGACCTCACTCGGTGAAATTTTTCGTACCGTTCACATGAAGTACGCGAAGTATTTTAATAATAAGCGCGATACCGTGGGCCACGTGTTTCAAGGTCGCCCCGGTATGAAAATTGTACTTGATAATTCTTATTGTCGACAGCTTGTGGGTTATATTCATCAAAATCCAACGGAAGCGGGTATCGTTGATCAGGTGACTGACTACAAATGGAGTTCGTGGAAATGGATTAGCGGACTATCAGGGCCGGGTCTTGAAAGCGTTAGATTACCTCCGGGTTTTCAGAGTGTTGATCGTAAACAGCTTTTTAATGAAGTAATCGAAGAGGAGGTACAGTTGGATGGGAAACAGCATTACTGGGGAACTCAGGAAGAATGGAGTGATCTCGAACGCCGTAGGCCCGGACGCGATGCCACGGCTTACCGGGAGAAAAGGGGGCGAAAATCCAAGATGAAGATAGCGGAGAAAGTCGTTACAAACACTTGTATTTCAATCGATGATTTACAAAGCCGTTCCCAGAAGAAAAAAACTGTAAAATTTCGCCGTGAAGCAATGTCGCGTATGTACGAAGAAGGATGGGGAGTTAGTGAGATTGCTCGTTGGTTCAACCGCACTCCGGGCGCCGTTAACCACGCTTATAATAAATGGTGTGAATTTCAATAATTCAAACATTCAACCTCCGAGGCTAAATAATCTTGAAAGTCACGTTCATCATGGGAGTGGCCCATTCGGGAACCACCATTCTTCACCGATTGATGGGACGACATCCGGACGCTGCCTGGTTTTCCCAGTTTTCTCAACGTGGAGGTACAATTCCGGGACGAACCCGTTTCCCGTTCTGGGGACTGTACAACCGGTTGGCTCGATCGATCTTTGGTGTCCCCTGGAAAAAACAGCGTGGGTTTACCGAGTACGTTATACCTCGGCCCATGGAAGCCAACGAGATTTGGAATCATCTACTGCCCCCGGAGGAGCAAACCGACATAACTCGGACCAACCGGTTCCATGGGTACGAGGACCGGCCAGACCTTCGTGAGCGGATATACGAAGTGATCCGCCTTGAACTCCGAAGCTGGAATCGGGACCACCTACTCGTGAAGTTACCCCGGTTAACTGAGTATACGTTGTTGCTGGCTCGAAATATCCCCGATGCACAGTTTATTCATCTAATTCGAGACGGTCGTGCCGTGGCCCTTTCTAATTTACACAAATTCGAAAGGGAATACTCCGGTACCGAAGCCCTCAAGGAATCGGCCGGGCACTGGAAGGACGTTGTCGAGTGGATGGATACTGAAGTTCGTGATCAGGTAGAACGTGAACGGTTTTACCAGCTTGGCTTGGAGGAATTCCAATCATCTCCTCGTGAATTATTTGAGGAACTGTTGTCTTTTTCAGGATTATCTACTATCAATTATCCCTGGCCGATGCCGGAGATTCGTGAAGACACCAACAAAAAATGGCGGAATCGAGCCACGCGCGAGCAAATTTCGAGTCTGGAGGAGACACTGGGCGAAGCGTTGGAACAAACCGGGTATGATTCGACCTGGTAACATGATAATGGTGAAAAAAGTCTCTATGAACTTGAGTCCATTTCGTTACACTTATTTCTCTTGGGTGTGTCACCTTGGTTTGAAATCAAATACGTTGTCCTGAAATTCTTTTTGATGAGGTTAAAACATCGTGACCGACGTTGAATTACGGAGTTTTGTTTACCTTGATAAGCTGCAGTCTCAATTCGCCAGTTTCATGGCGAAATCCTGCAAATCGGATATTCCGACCGCAGGTATGGCTTCGTTGTTCGTCGAAATTCAGCCCGGTATTGAAATTAATCGGGTTGCCGACGTAGCCATGAAACAGACTGGAGTTCGCCCGGCCCGACAGATCGAGGAACGGGAGTATGGTATCCTTGAGCTCCACCACGAAGAACAGGAGGAGGTTCGTTATGCCGGTCAGGCAATTCTGGATGAGTTTGATCTTGAATTTAGCGACCGTATTCCCCCGGAGGATTTATCCACGCAGATTATTCATCACGTAACTCCCTACCATGCCCAGGTCGTAAATAAGGGATTTGATGGATCCATGCTGGTTGAAGGGGAGACTCTGTTTATTTTTGAAGTTCAACCCGCCGTCAATATCGTGATTGCTGCTAACGAAGCCGAGAAGGCGACTAATATCAAACTCGTTCATTTTCGTTACCGGGGAAGATTTGGACGGTTATATCTTTCCGGGTCGGAAGACCAGGCTAAAGCGGCCCGGGATGCTGCCTGTAATGCTTTTGAAGACTTCAAACAGAAAAAGACGTTTTAAAGCGAGGCTTTTTTCAAGGACCGGATTTTTCGGTACCCGTATTTAAGGAACAATCACTAAATATCCAAGTGAGATCCGAGGATAAAGTCCATAATATCATTTATTTGACGTGGGAGCGAATCGAGGAGCTGACCAGGTAGTAGGGACACTTGTGGTATTATCTTTTTTAATCAAACTTCCGACAGTGATGAAATCAAATCCGATTTTTTTGCTTAATCCCGGACCCGTTATTTTTTGAAATAGAGGCCAAGGAAGAAGGAAACATTGAGGTAACCGTTCACAATAAGTCGGGCGGTGATCGAATAATAGGGATTGTGGTTTTCATTTTCGCTTGTTTTGGCAGTCGCAAGTGGTTATTCATGGCATTGAATCGCCGGTATTCCTACTTTACTCGTACTAATATTCATCGCGGGATTCGTGGGGAACAAAATAATGCCGGATTTGCGGGCTGAGAAGACTCAGGAAATTTTTGATACCACTACCCAAATGACGAAGTAGAGCCCTGGAGAACGGGGGGAACAGTCGGAGTAAAACTTGGAAATACTTTGCCCCGGATCTTGGGATTTTGCAACGAACGGTCCGGGGAAGAAAAGTCTTACCTTCCGCGCGAAATTTCCTTATACTAATGTTTTCCAACCAAACCTTCGAAAATTCATAAAAGGAGCGAATGATAATGGCTATTGGTTTAGAGATGTATCGTCGTCAACGTGAGGAAGAAAAACGACGGGAAGAAATGCGTGAGGAGTTAAACGAAGTTCGGAAGGAATGTGAAATTTTAGTTCGTACACATGAAAATCAGCGATTCATGAGGGTGTACGTTCTCATGGCGTTGGACCGCATCATACATGAACTGGCGTATCGCCGTTCCCTGGGAAGCGCGGAAGTTTCCGTGGAGGAAGAAGATGATTCGAAGTACATCGAAATCACAGTACAAAATCGAGAAATGACTCAAACGGACGTGAGAGAAATCCTTGAACGGAACGTACGTGAAGAGTATACGTTTAATCTTGTTAAAGCGTTGAGTTTCGTGGATGACTTTGTGATTGAACCGGCACCGGACGGGGGCGTTCAGCTTACCGCTCAGAAGGAGTTAAACACCGAAGTTATTGATTAACCCTTTCTCCCGCGGGTTGTCGGTATTGGAATGGTAGGGACCGGATATGCCCGATGAAGACTCTGATGACCAACCCGGGGGAAATCCCGGTGAAGAGGATGCTGAGACAGCCGGAAATCCCGGTGAAGAAACCGGGGACGAAGAATCCCCGGAGTCTTCCGAAGAACGTGAATCCACCGAGGAACCCGGTCAAGTAGAAGAGGGTTCCACCGAATCGGGGGACATCGAGGACCAGCCTACCGAAGAAGAATTGGATGAATCAATTTCTGATTCCGAGCAATCACCCTCCGAAGAACCTACCGAACCTTCCGAAGAAGAAGCCTTCCCTGAATCTGAGGAAACCTCTCCTGAAGACATGATGGAAATGACCGTGGGGGAGGAGGGACTCGAAGAACCTTCCGAGGGAGAATCGAAGGAAGAGGAGGCTATTCGGGAAGAGTCCGAAAGTATTGAAGAAACAAGTCAGGAAGAGCAGGAAACCTCGGAGGGAAAAGAAGATTCTGAGTTGGAATCAGAAGTTGATGACGTGTCGGGAGAAAAACCAGAAAAAGAATCGGATCGGGATCTTTCCGAAGGGGAGGTGACCGATGAAGAGGATCGGCAGTCCGAGCCCGAACCGGAATCGGAGTCTGATGAAGTCCAAGAAAGTGAAGAAGAATTAACCGGGGAAGAAACTCGGGATTCAAAAGAAGGGGAGGACGTTGAAGAGAAAAAAGAGATTGATTCCGAAGAGGACATTCAAGGAAAGGTTGAAGAAACTGAGTCGGAAACGGAGGAAGGGAGTCCTACAGGTGATGACACCGCTGAACAAGAGGAGCCCGGAAAAACCGAGGGACAGGAAGTACCGGAAGGTGAGGATGCGGTTTCCGGGGAAGGAGTCTCGGAGTCTGAGCAAAAAGAGCAGACCGAGCAAGAGAAAGCGGGAACCGAATCGGGACCAGAAAGTGAGGCCGGTGAGTCAGAAGAAGAGCCCGGGGACGTATCGGAAGAGGAACCTATTGAGGATGACATAACCCAGGAAGAACCGAGCGAAGAAGAGCCGGACGAAGAGTCGGTTGATGAGATTGGTGAAGGGCAAATGGAGGGGGAAGAAGCCAAAGAAGGAAAGGAAATTTCGGAGGGGGAAGAAGAGCAACGGGACACAGAATTGGTTGAGGAGGAAACGACATCAGAAGAGGAGGACGACATTCCGGGGGAAGAAGAAGCGGAACAACCGTCGGATGAGACTTCTGAACGGGGAGGAGTTGAAGGGGAGCCTCCAGAAGAAGAGGAGGTAGCGCCGGAAGAAGTAACGGATACCGGTGGTTCTGGTATCAAGGACATCCTGGAGGAAGAAGCGGAAAAAGCCCGGGGCGAGGAGGAAGAGGAGGAAGAAGAGGAGGAAGAAGAGGAAGAGGAATTGCCCGAGGGATACCTGGATTTTGAGGAAATCCCGGAGGAAGAAGAACAGGAAATACCGGGGTGGATCAAGAAATCAAGTTGGATAGTAGCCGGTCTGGTACTGGGTTACGCCAGTTGGATTTTCCTGGTATTGCCGATGTGGGAGAGTTTTCATCAGAATCAGATTACGGAGGCAATAGAAAATAAAGAATTTCGATCCGCGGCCGGGTACGTGAGAAGGGGAATGATTCTAAATAATAACTTACTTAATAACCCGGATGCCTTTTTGGCCGACTACCTTAAACAACTGTTGAATCAAAAAAAGTACAATGCGGTTAAAAAAGAATACAAAAAGCTGGCAATGGATCCCTCCCCGTACTCCGATCTCGTATATCTGGAGTACCTTATACAACGTACAAAATTGGAAGAGGCCGTTTCGCTTGCCGGGTATTTACAGGAATTCCCGCGCACTCGTGGTTTGGCTCTGGTCATGCATGCCCGTGCGAAGTTGATACAGGGTGATTTTAGTTACGTTAAAAGTGACCTGGCCAAAGCTCGAGGAATTATCCCGGATCATCCTGAAATATTACGAGTTGAGCGAGATTCTTTTATGAAGCGTGAAAAATGGACCATGGCTCTCAACAGTGCCAAAAACCTGGAAAGCCTGGTTAGTGAAAACCCGGCACACTTCCTGAGAGTCCGAGACTACGTACGTTACGCGGAAATATTAAAGGAACTAAGACGTCATCCCGCGGCTGCTGAAAAGTTAAACACAGCTCTGAGACTTGATCCTGCTCATCGCCAGGCGCAGAAGGAATTAATTAAACAGTACGTTCTCCAGAAGCGCTGGCATAAGGTAAGCAATTTTTTGGAGGATGATTCTGAAAACGCGTATCAGAAATTGTATCCACTGGATTCATTTGGCTGGTGGACCCGTGGAGAAATGGAACTCGAGCAGGGGCGTATCGGACATGCGATCCCTTATTTGGAACGGGCGGAGGCTATAAAACCCCGCGACCCGGAGGTGCATCGGCTTAAAGGGACCACGTTTCTTGATGAGTTCTCAAGGCCCGGTCAAGCTCTCCCGCATTTAAAACGGGCCCGAGATTATGGGT
>JBDGPJ010000181.1:0-4498 GCA_042219695.1 bacterium | reverse complement strand
ATTAGATCGATTGAAATTTATTGAAGATTTAGCTCGTGCCAATTTTGAGTCCGGTCATTACAAGGAGGCCCTTAAGCAATATAAAATTCTCGATCGACATTTACCGGAAAACCGTACCAATCTCAAGTTCAATATGGCTTCGTCTAATATTGGTATGGGGCGATATGATCGTGGCATTAAGATGCTAAAAGAGTTGAGTAAATCGGGTTATCGCAGTGAGGCATTATATAACCAATGGGGTCTTGCTCTTGAACTTAAAGGGAAGGATAATGCAGCCGGGGTAAAATACGTGGAGGGGAAAATTTGGGCTGATGAAAATGCCGTTCAGCTATCAATCCTCAATAAAAACTTTGAACGACTCAATCGTGCACGCCCCCCTGAACCGTTAAAGGAATGGTTGGCATCCCCCGAAACGGAACTGGAAATTCCATTCTGGATGAATATAGGGGATACGTTTGGTATAAAGGGTGACACAATGGAGACCGTTGAACGGTGATTTTAATTTATATCCGCTCCGGTCGGAATTATCAAGGGAATCCACTTCCCCGATAATGTATGGGAATGGGTTAATTGAGGATGGATTCTTACGGAAATTCCGATAAGGTATTTGGTTTATGCAATTGCTATGTCGTTTGTGACACGTAAGTGCAATCCGAATCATAATTACCTGTACCAGTAGATTATATTGGATTGTTGATGGGAGATAATATGAATTTCATCAGGCGTTGTATGGATTGGTTGTGGAAGGACCCTGAGAAGAAATCAACCTCACGTCAGGTCACCGAGGTTCTGGTGTTTTACGGGGTCCTCTTCACTATACTTTTTTTTCAGGAAGACGTTCCGTTACGGTGGCTGATAGCCTCAGCTTTATTGCTTGTGTTGGTGGTCTGGGAGAGCTGGCGCGAGTTATTGCGGGTGGGGTTGATTGCAGGAATCATTGTGTTTGGTTTCGACCCTTTGTGGTGCAGGCTTTTTATATACCGTCACGTTCCATGGAAAACACTTTACTGATTAACGATCATATTTTTGTGAACAAGTTTATTTACCGGATGACAACCCCTGAACGTTGGGATGTTATCGTGTTTCGTTATCCCAACGATCCCTCCCGGGATTATATTAAACGACTGGTTGGGTTGCCCGGTGATACGGTGGCGGTTCAAAATGGCCGGTTGATAATAAACGGGACCGAAATTAAGCGAAGTTATCTGGAAAGTGAGGTGTCGGTTCGGTTTAAGGGCTTACCCGTGGATGAAAACGTTCGTCGAAATATTCGTACAATGCGGTTTTCCGGTGATGGGCTCATGGTAAATCAAAAATCTCTGTTTGAGGGGAGCCACAATCCGGTTCGTGCCCGTGCCCGAGTGTCGAGAATCTATCGGGAAGCCGGCGATCACAGTGTTAAACTCATTTATCGGAATGGGAAACGTTCAACCTCATTTGGTCCAATCCATGTCCCCAAACCTGGAGACGTTATACATTTGAACAAACTTGAACGTCCGGAGCGTCAATACTATTACAACTTAATGAAGCAGGTTCCCTAACAAAAGGGTTGAACTCGACCGAGATGGAACGTTTCAACTCGATAATGTTCCCAGAAAAAAATTAAAAATTAAGGAAAGGCTTTACTTTGTTTTTGGGGACAACAGGGATCAGAGTGAGGATTCCAGGGTATGGGGATTTGTTCCGGAATCAAAATTACTGGGGGAGGCGATATTTATTTACTGGCCCCCGACACGGATAGGACCTATTGGCTGGCAGAATTCCTCGTAGATGAATTCGATACGTGAGACCATTTCAAACCGGGCCATAGTGCTTTTGCTACTGTTCGGTTTGATTTTTGGGATTATAATCCTCAACTATGCCTACCTTATGGTTATCAATCCCGTCAACTTGGAAGATACTCCTTCGAAGGGATTAAACAGCCGCCGGGCCACCCCCCCTCGTGGAAAAATTGTCGATTCGTCAGGTAATTTGTTGGCTACAAGTATTCAACGACAGTCTCTTTATGCCAATCCCCGTCAGATTCAGGACCCCTGGAAAACTGCTCGTGAACTTGCTCCCTTACTGAATGCCCCCCCCCGATCCATTTATGACAAACTGATTAAGAATCGTTTTTTTGTTTGGTTATCACGAAAAGTTCCCGAAAAAGTCGTTAAGAGGGTCCGAAAGATGGAGCTGGAAGGGATTGGTTTTGTTCCGGAATACGAGCGTGTTTATCCACAAACCATTTATGACAGTACATACGGAGATACGTATCACACTGATAAATGGGGATTAGCAGCACA
This sequence comes from bacterium, assembly GCA_042219695.1. GTDB lineage: Bacteria > T1Sed10-126 > T1Sed10-126 > T1Sed10-126 > JBDGPJ01 > JBDGPJ01. The sequence continues at coordinate 2,213 of JBDGPJ010000181.1, read as the reverse complement.
GGTACTTGGTTTTGTAGGGATCGATAACCAGGGGCTAGCCGGAGTTGAACGTCGCTTTGATAATATTCTTTCCCGAGCTGATGTTTCGGGAAAGGGGCCTCCGGGCCAGCATTCCTGGGATGTCGCCGAAAATTCCACCATAAAATTAACACTTGATCAGACCATTCAGTATATAGTGGAAGAAGAACTCGCAAAAATGGCGGAATCGGAGCGTCCTAAAAACGCCATGGTGGTGGTGATGGAACCTTCCACCGGAGAGGTGAAGGCACTGGCCAACTGGCCTACGTATGATCCCAACTATTTTTCGAAGGCTAAGTCTTCCTTACGGAGAAACCGGGCTATTTCTAATTCATTTGAACCGGGTTCAACTCTAAAAGTAATGACGCTTTCGTCGGGGTTGGCCGTCGATGCGTTTAAGCCGGAAGACACGTATAATTGTCCGGGGTATATTTATTTTCACAAAGCTCGTCATACGTTGAAATGTTACGCAAACCACGGCGAAATCCCCATACCTGAGATTTTAATTAAGAGCTGTAATGTAGGTACAGTAAAAGCGGTTATGGAAATGAAACCGGGGATATTCTACCGTCGATTGCGCCGGTTTGGTTTTGGGAACACAACGGGCATTGAATTACCCGGAGAAGCAAACGGGGATTTACGCAAGCCCTACGAATGGTCCACGTTAACACAGCCGAGTATGGCGATCGGGCAGGGAATTTCCGTAACGGCACTCCAGTTAACCACGGCTCTTTCTGGAGTGGTGAATGATGGGGTACTAATGAAGCCAAAAATTGTTAAGGCCATTAGTAATAAAACCGGTGAATTTCAGAGAAAAGAACCAATTCGTGTTCGTCGGGTTCTACCTGTACACGTGGCTCGTTCGATGAAAACGTATATGCAGAAAGTGGTTTCGAAAGGGACCGGCCAAAACGCATATTCGAAACGTTTTCGTTTGGGAGGCAAGACCGGAACGGCCCAGAAGGCCAACCCTCAAGGCGGGGGGTATTTACCCAACAAAAACTTGCTCTCATTTATTGGATTTGGTCCCGTTAAGAAACCCAAACTCGCAGTTTCGGTAATTATTGATGAACCCCAGGTCAGTGAATACGGTGGTCAGGCTGGCGCTATTGTTTTCAAACGAATCATGGAACGAAGTTTGCAGTATTTGAAAGAGAAGGAATCCGTACAGAAAACCCCGTAAAATTTTCGCTTAACTTTTTGTGAAGGATTGACGATCCTTGTAACAACGACCTCGATTCGATTATCACCAGGGAGGCTAATTGAATGGGATCCGATCCACATTCAGCGTATAAATCCACACAGGTAGAAACGGCGGCACCGGAACAGATTCTCCTCATGTTGTACGAAGGCGCCATTAAGTACATGAAGCAGGCGAAGGAAGCCCTGGAAGACAACAATCATCAGCTCAGTCATGAGAAATTGTTGAAAGCTCAGGATATCGTGACGGAATTGATGGCCTCGCTTGATATGGAAATCGGGGGAGAAATAGCACAGGATTTACACTTGATATACGACTATGTATTAAATAACTTAGTCGAAGCAAACGTTGAAAAATCTCCGAGGAAAGTACAGCAGGTCATCCCGATTATGGAGAACCTGTATGATTCTTGGGATGAAATCATTAATGAACAGGGTATGACCCTCGAGAAAGCTCGTGAACAGCACGATGGGGAACTACCGGATATGGAGAAGGTTAGCAGCCCTGGGGCGTCAGAAGGGGGCCAGGACTCCCCGTCGCGACCTCAACAACAAGCTCAAACTTCCCAGTCCCCTCCCTCACAACCTGGTTCTCCACGACCGGATATACAGGAGGCGGCAGATCCTGACAAGGATTCACAATCGAAATCCGATCAATCCAACCAGGATGTAACGTATGGAGACTTTTCAATCCAGGGATGAGTTGAAGAAAGCCTACGCTCGAATCCTAAAAATCGAAGAAAGCCTTAAAGAACTCATCGATGCTGATGACGAGGAGAACATTGACCTCGAGAAAGTGGACGAACTCGTCTCCGAACAATCCGACCTAATGAATGAAATAGAAAAGTCGCCTTCCCTCGATGAACAGTTCCGTAACGAAGCTACTGAATTTATGGAGCAATTTGAGAGGGAATTCAAAGACTTACGAGCACAGAATCGCAAACGCCTGAAAGACAGTATGGTGGAGAACGGGAACTCCGTTCTCGACCTCTAAC
>JBDGPJ010000180.1:0-7417 GCA_042219695.1 bacterium | reverse complement strand
CGGGACCAGTTTGATTCTAATTCATCACTCAAATACCAGAGGAATCCGCCAAGACTCAGCCAGCTTATTATAGCCACAAGTCGACCCGTCCAGGCGTACACGGCCCCAAAGGGCATAGAAATTATTGCTATTACCCAGTTAAAACCGGGAGGTTTTTTCAAGTACACGTCCCCCAGGATTCGAGGTACAATCCAGCCCGTTCCGTCGATCATTGACCAGGCTACCAGTAGCCGGCGAGGTTCCTCGTGGTATAGACTGAGTGTAATCGCTTCCACGATTGATATTACTACAAGTACACCGGTAAATATTAATAGTAATGAAAGTGGAGATTTTTTTCTCATCTTGACGTCTTTCCCTTCGATTATTATCTAATCCAGTCAAATTATGACCGTTCTGCCGTCATATATTGTCCGTCCGAGGAACAACTGTCCATTCTTGTATAAATTTTATAATCGAATTTTTATTTTTACATCCGGTCTACAAACTGTAATGAACCAGCCATCCTACAAACCCTGAGATTTCCCGCCTGACTTCAAAAGGGTTCGTCTATAACACGCATACTTCATGAAAATCACGAATCAATTGAGCCAAATTCAGTCGTAATGCTTACTGAAGTTGAATAATTTAAAATAACCTGAAGTTAAAACAAGTTGGTTTCAACAATCTATCCCGGTCCATTCCTGACAATAAAACTGTCCTTCATATTCCGGGTTAGACAGTACTTTTGTAATTAATAACGCGTTGTATCCAAACTGGAATATAAGGGAAACCACCCAAGTTCTCTTCGCGAAAAATCATGTATTAAAACAAAAATGGTTAACTAAGATGCGGTCATAATTCAATTAATCCCCCGATTGACGAAGTGGTTTCGATCGTTTATGCAACCAAAAGTACTGTTCAGGATGTTCCCGTATTCGCTGTTCCAACCATGCATTGTATTGTCGAAGAAGTCTCGAACTGGAAAACTCCCCTGATTGTTGGTTACGTGATTCAGGAAGAGGCTCATCTATTTTCAATTCCACGGTACCGGAATCCGTTTCCACCATCACCAGCGGAATTAAAGGGACCTCCGCCTGACGAACCAAAAAAGCTGGAATTCGGGTGTTTTTAACCCGGGCGTCAAAAAATTGAACGTAGGCCGGTTTATTCCGGGGGCGCTGATCCCCAACAGCCCCCACAATATGTCCCTCTTTTACTTGTTTGGCCAGGTAACGAATCCCTCGCGTTCCTGATACCGTATGGACATCAAACCGTGAACGAAACCGGTCAATCATTTGTTGTGAATAAGGATTTGACTGCTCGTCCGCGTACACCGTCATTGAACCCAGCCGTTGGGCCAGAATAATCGCCGCCTGTTCCCAATAACCCAGATGACCCGTGGTAATAACGGCTCCCGTTTCCAGGAACGGCTCCAGATTATCCCAACCTTTTACTCGACATTCCACGCTGTCGAGCATGTCCCCCGCCCGGACCCAATCGACGGCCGCACGCCCATAAAATGTATAACATTCCTTCGCAATTCGATCGATTTCACCACGATTTTCGGAGGAAAAACATCGATGGAGGTTTTGTTTTACAACCTCACGCCGGATACCGATCCACCGGTATAACACATTACCAATACCTGCGCCAATACGCTGCCCCCATGATAGGGGGAGGATCTGAACAATAGCCACCAGAAATCGAATCAGGGCGTATTCAAGACGTTTTTTCATCGAACCTGGAGAATATCTTTCAGCTGATGTACGTAAACTTCCTTCACATTACGGGCACGAGAACGCAGTTTACTTAACCTGTTCTTTAATTCCTCATCCGGTTGATCGAGAAATTCATTAATATGACCGCGGGCTTCACCGGGGGAATCAAACACCTTCAACAAATCAAAATCTCTAAGCAACCGGGCAGTCGTCTCCACGTGTCTAATGTGTGGACCCACTACCACAGGTTTCCCCCTGGTCACGGGCTCAATAATATTATGTCCACCCACGTCCTCATTCCAGCTTCCACCGACAAATACTACGTCGGCACGGTTATACAGGTTGGTAAGAATTCCCATCTTATTTACCAGGACAACTCGACATTTCACCGTACTCGAAGCATCCGTGAAGTTTTTCCACTCTATATCCTGTTTTTGCAACATAGTACGTACTTCGTTTAAGCGATCCATGTGGCGAGGGGCAATATACAGATTCATATCCAGTTGACGGGCCAGTTCTATGGCGAGTTCTTCTTCACCCGGCCAGGTACTACCCGCCACAAGCACCGGACGATCGCTTGAAAATTCTGCCTGATCAAGTGTGTCATCGCCCGGCGGTTCCATTAAATTTACCCATTTTAACGGGCCTACTTCCCGAACGTGAACTTGTTTCCCGGTCAGAACGCGAAAACGACGGGCGTCTTGTTTTGTACGGGCGAGAATCCGCTCACAGTTCGAAAGAGCCGTTTTCACTAATCCGGAAACGCGACGGTAATACTGGAATGAGTACGGTTTTACGCGAGCATTTACCATCGTCACGCGATTTTCGTGGTAACGATATAGATTGGGCCAAATTTCCGTCTCGACGACAAACAACTGTTGAAGATCGTATCTATGATAGATCCCCGTTAACAGCGGCGGATAATCGAAGGGTAGAATAAAATCGTGAGGATGGTCACTGGCCCCCAGCCCGCTGCGGGTCTGTGAAGAAACGATTATATCCTCGGTCCCGTATCCCATTTCCTCAAACCAGGGCAATAATTTATTAACCTGCTGTATTTCTCCAACCGAAGCACCGTGCAACCAAATTCGTGGATTCTCCGGTAACGCTCCAATATCGGGCGGGTGAATACGTTCCATCGTGTTACGATCGGGACTGCGTCCTCCGAATGCTTTATACGTCCCTATTACGGAAGCTGGAATTAAACCATAAATTCCAGCATTATACATCCATTCCGAAACGTTCATGACGATGAATTTTCCTTCTTACGTACGGCGTTCTCCATCCATTCCACAACCGGGGGAACCTCGGGATACCATCTTAAATAACTTTTAATGATTCCCGCTGTTTCCTGATATTCATCCGGTAACTTCCCCCATTCTTTTTTCGTAACGACGAGTTGCTCCGGTTCAATTTCATCCCCCAGGTCCCCCGATTCCAGTGAAGCATGATCCGGCAGTTTCTTATGAACGGTAACCTTGTATCCCTGGTTTTCCAGGAACTGTTCTAAACGGTCGGGCCGAGCAAGAGTGGATAACAGGTGTAACTCACTGCCGGAATCCCATTCTCTACCATCGAAAGATTGAATCGAGTCAAACTCGTAGTAATGAACGTATGCTCGCTCGGACAACTCAGGGACCGTGGTTTCCAATCGTTTTACGAATTTATTGTAGTCGCCTTCTTTACTGGTTGACTCTGTCTTTAAAGAGACATAATCAGCCCGTTCAAGGGCATGGATAGATTCCCGAAGAGGGCCGGCCGGTAACTGCCAGCCATCGAATTCTTTCAGGGAACCCAGTAACACAATATCCAGGTCACGATGCAGCTGACGGCGTTGGAAGCCATCATCCAACAAAAAACAATCCAGGTCATTTTCGTCAAGGAGTTCAACCGCTCGGGAAAAACGGTTTGGACCCACTCCGATAGGAACTTCCGGAAATCGATCGTGAAGGAGAGCTACTTCATCTCCCATTTCCACGGAATTACCATGAAAATTCTCGTCAATAATTCCCGTCTTCGTTCCCTCACCCCGCTTAAGGATTGCTGGTTGAAAGCCGGAATTACGCAACTTTTCCACGACGAAAGCCACCACGGCGGTTTTTCCCGCGCCTCCCACACTGATATTACCTACTGAAAGAACGGGGCACGGCAACTGTCGTCCCCTTTTATTCCGCATGTATTGGTTAATCCTTCTTCCCACCACGTACATTGGTACAAACGGAATAAGAAACACTTTTAACAGGAGTCCGAAGAAACCGAAGTGACTCCCAAAATAGAGCCTACGGAACACCCGGTAAAAGCTATCTTTCATTGTGTTCCCTGGCTCGATTTGTCTGTTCGAGGTTTTGTAAATATTGATCGGGGCGGCCAAGCGCCTGACGACTAACCTTTTCTGTCAAAGTATTAAGGGTATATTCCAGTTCCCTGGTTTGTTCTTCCTCGGTTTTGCTTGCTTTCCAGGGTTCTACCATTTCACCAAATCGCATCCAGGTTGCTCCCAGTGGAAGCGGAAAGACAAATCGATCCCAGCTTTCCAGAATTTTTTGATGACCGGCCATACCCGCAACCGGTAAAATCGGTATTTCCAGACGTTTGCTTACTTTTATAATCCCCGGTTTCGCCTGGAACGCAGGACCAACGGGACCGTCCGGAGTAATGGCCAGTGATTCCCCTTCCCGTACGAGACGAATAGCCTGTTTGAGAGCACTGAGTCGCATGTCACGCAAAGAGGTCCGAATAGAACAATTACCGAGCCCTTCCAGGACTCGAGAAATGTATTCACCGTCCCGATGGGGACTGATAAACGTATAAAGTCCGTGATTTCTGAAAAAATTTAGCAGAGGTAACATTTGACCATGCCAGAAGGCCAGGATAAATGGCCGGTTTCCACCGACTACTTGGTCATAGGGCTCACGGTTTTGAACGTTAAGTTCACGGGATCGATACAATGCTAACAGGATCGGTGGTGCCAGCCACCGGCAGAGAAATCCTCCCACAAGGCGCTGTTGTTTATTATTTAAAATCATACGTTCAGGAGAAAATCTCCGACCTCTTGAGACGGTGTTCTGCTCCCAAACGTATCCCGAATAGATTGGAGGACTTCTTTTTGGCGTTTTCGCTTTACTCGATCCTTCATCATTTCATGGGCTGTCCGATAAATGTTTTCGGAACTAAAATCGGATTGAATCAACTCGGGAACGTCAGCTCGGTCGTCGATCAGGTTTGGCATGGCAATATGATCCGTTTTAATAAATGTTCTTCCCATCCAGTACGTCGTGGAAGAAACACGATACCCCACGATCATCGGAGTGGTACAAAACGTAGCTTCCATTGTCACCGTACCCGAGGCCAGTACGGTCAGTTCGGAGGCCTCCAATAAACTACGCGAATCCCCACTCCAAATCGAAGCCTGAAAATCAAGTTTTTCAAGCGTTTCCCGAATAAATTGTTGATCGACCGTGGGAGCAGCACTAATGACGGGACAATAAGAGGAATCAGTGTTTTCAAGTCGTCGGGCGCCACCAATCATCGGTTCAAGGTGACGTTGGACTTCGTGGTTTCGTGAACCTGGAAAGAAGGACACAATCTTTTTGTCCCGGGGTAAATCCATCGTTTCGTAAACGTCGTAGGTTGGGTCGTCCTCCCATTCTTCAAGCATGGGATGGCCCACGAATTGAGCTGATATACCTCGTTTTTCGAATAATTCCTTCTCAAACGGAAAAATTACGAACCGTTCTTCGAACCAGTCCCCTAACAATTTCATCCGCCAGCGCCACCATGCCCAGACCTGGGGAGTTATATAATAATAAAGTGGAATTCCTAACTCCCGGGCCCGACTTAACCAGGCAAAAGACAGGTTGAATCCCGGGAAGTCCATTAAAACGATAGCGTTAATTGGCTGTTCTACGAGAAGATCGTCCAGGTCCTTCATTAAATTATAAAAGTATGGAACGGAACCCGCTATCTCCGATATCCCCACTACGGCACGATCGACCACGTTCTCCACCAGTTCAGCTCCAGCCTCTTTTGATTTATGTCCGGCTGCAGCGTAAATGGTACCGTCAAAGGATTGATTACTGAGGTAAGAAATTAAATTAGCGGCGTAAGTGTCCGCGGACGAATCCCCCGTTACAAGCAATAAATCGCCCATTCGTCGAGGAATCTCCCGGGAGTGTTACTCGATGCCGTTCAACTGGTTGGAATGCTTCACCGAAGACATTACATCAAATGCAACTTTGATGGCGTCTCGACCTTCTCCACCACCTACAACAGGTTGACGATCCTCTTTAATACAGTGGACGAAATGTAGAAGCTCACGGCGCAAACTTTCTCCATTCTGTACAGGAGGACTGAAAATTTCAAAATCATCCACCGATTTTACTTCCCCGTTGTTGGACTGCCACATTTTTACTTTCTGATCCTTGTAATTCAAATTTAACGTGACGAAATCATGGTCCTGAAATACTCGAATTTCTCGACGTGGATCCGGGGAAACCCGGCTGGCCGTAAGGTTAGCCACACAGCCATTTTCGAACTCAAACCGTGCGTTGGTAATATCCTCAAAATCAGTAATCACTGATGCCCCCACCGCACTGATATTCTTTACCGGGGAATCCACGAGACTCAATAAAATATCAATATCATGGATCATCAGGTCCATAACCACACCAATATCATCGGATCGGTTGGTAAACGGTCCCAGGCGCTGGACCTCTATATACCGGGGATTATCGATGTACTCCCGGGCAGTAACAAAAGCCGTGTTAAACCGCTCAACGTGCCCGACCTGAAGCAAAACGTTGTCCTTTCGGGCAAGATTATATAATTCTTCCGCCTGATTGAGCGTTTCAACCATGGGCTTCTCAATTAGACAATCAATCTGGTTTTGAATCAACTTCCGCCCAATTTTAAAATGGTCTTCGGTTGGTACAACAACACTGGCCGCCTGAATTTTTGGTATGAGATTCTCGATATCATTGTAATAGGTTGTATCATGACGATCCGCTATTTCCCTACCTCGATCTTCGTCTACGTCCACCACGCCAACCAGATCTACGTCACGGAAATCACTATACAACCGGGCATGGTGCTGGCCAAGGTGCCCAACACCTATGACACCCGTACTAATCACGTCTTCTGACATAAAATATCAGCCTATATGAAAAAAATTACCTGAGTTTAATGAAATTTATCTATTATATCATCGTCGTAATGGTCTGTAATAAACTTAATCTTAACAACACATTATTATACTAATTCTTCCCGGCTCAACCCATTACGCCGTCACTTTTAAAAATTTCGAACAAACCATCGCTTATAAGCGGTAACCCCCCTTGCTTAATAGCGATATGTAGCGACGGGGGCGGAAAAACCGTAAATATACTACCGAGAACGGTCCAATCTGATGTTGGAAAAGAACTGCGAAAAAATACAATGAAAAGTACATTCAATACCCTTCGGAGGGAGACTTCATCCCCCTAACTCCGAAGGAAAAACGCGCTCCGTGAGTTATTGTCGAACAATGCCTGACTTGTTTTACGATTTACGAAGTTAGTTGGGGGCTTTTTTTCACCTTCACACTTCAAGAGCCACTACAATAATTTTAGATTGAAGTTCCCTTTTCTAACAAATAATCTTTGCTAAGAATAAACCAATCCTTCGAGTAAATCAAAAAATATACCAAAAACTTCGAACAAGTCGATATCGAGATTTAACCTTTA
>JBDGPJ010000018.1:14307-17458 GCA_042219695.1 bacterium | reverse complement strand
AAAGTTTCAATCCACTTGTTTCCAATCACACTTGTTAATAGTTATTTTCTGAGTATTCGCACGTCATTTTTTAAAATTCAGGTGTCTGTTTATTGAGCCATTCCATAAATTAGCAAGAACAAGATACCGTAAAACACATAGTTCCACGGCAATCAGTAGAGATCAAGCAAGGCTTGAATTTTCTAACGAGAAATAGTGTCGTCCCCGGGAATTGTTAATCGCCCATCCTCGAACTCAAATTCGCAAGGGTCGTGTTTGACAAACCCATAATCCGATTGGTACTCCTGCCTTAACTCATATTTCTTATCTAATTCCATGTTCTCTATGTTTGACTGATTATTGAGCCGTTGCTCCGGACCGCCGAGAACACTCCAGCGAAAGTTTTCCGAGGTAAGACCAGCGTGCTCAAGTTCTCCTTTCAAAACCCGACGTGATAGTACGTATAGAGCCGTTTGATCGAGACACCAGTACTCATCCGTTAAATTCAACCGGTCTACGTAATAGGAATTCAGAAGTCTCAAAAACCGTAGAGTTCGCTCGTTATTTCGCCAGTAGATAAGTGCACAGGGACACACCAATTGAGGTGTTACGTGCGTCCTCTCAAATAACCCAATATTACCGTCCGGTGGTAGAAATTCATCGACGTTAAGAGCTTCTTTTCGACTAAACTCACTATCAAGGTCCGAGATAATTATGTCACTACCTGTCTCTTCCATTATCTTCTGGGCAACCATGAACCTGGAACAAGCTACGTAAGCGAGCCCTGTATAGTAGGGATCCCTCTCTATTGTCCAGGTCAGGTCACAGGAAAGAGCGTCCTGCTGGGATTGAACTAATTCCAGGGAATCCTCGGTAGGCTTGATCAGGTGGAGGTGAACTCCGTCTAAGTCATCGGCAAGTTCACAGGATTGCAAAAAATCCTCCCCGAAAATATCAAAATACGTACCATTCGCCGAAGCAACCACGACATCTCCGGAAGAATCAGACCTCGGAAGATCCTCTTTTTTTACCTCGAAAGGTAGAGAATTGTCTTCCGTTAACTGGAGGGAAGGATGGAAATACAAAGCTTGTTGCAGGAGGTAATCGTAATTTTCCTGAAAAAATGGATAGTTTTCTAACCGGTCACGGAACTGTTTGAATTTACGAGCTATAAATTGCAAATTTTCATTACAGGTATCCAGCTTGTCGTTATCGGTCGCTATCTTTGTCATGACAAGCTTTGGCGGAATGATAATCGGATGATCGTCCGGAACAATCTGTTCTAATTCATTGATTTTACCGGTGTTTCCCATTTTGAAAAATTTATTGAGTACGGCCTGAAAGGTAATTAAGGGGTCTTTTTGGTTGAGTACGACTTCAATACCTTGCTGAAACTTTTCGGAATCCAGCAAATGATAAACTTCGCGAGCTTTGTCCTTATTCACCTGGGATCACGTTTTATTCCTCTCTTCCTGGGGCCCAGTAGGTAATAAAAGGAAAAGTAAGAGTCTTTTTGTCATTGAGTAACCAACACAGTCTTGACGAAAGAAATCTACGATCAAAATCCTATTGGTTTGTAGGAAACTTCACGAAGAACCGAGCGTAGTAAAGTGTTTTTGTGACATTCTGTTTAACCCCTCGAGGAGAATTCCATGGCGATCGAGCCGTGGATGAATCCCAGGCGGGTTATCAAACTCTCAATTGAGACTTGTGGTAGAATTTCAGTGATCATTCAGCAGGATTGTGTCGTTACGGTGAAACGACATTCAACCATGGAGTCAAACGCAAACCTCGTTTAAGGGCTCGGTTGAAGCCGATAGCACGGGCCTAAGACCGTGGAGTAGCTTCATGATAACAGCGGAGTTCCGTCCGCATGGGGACCGAGTTTGGGTCCGGGTGTTCCGAAATTCCCGTTAGAAACGGGACGAAACGAAGAATAATCCGTAGAACGTTCGACGGGATTTCGATCGATGGAAGCGATCATTTCGACGTAGTCCTGGAAGGACCGAAACACGCCGTGGTCGCCCCCCGCACGCTTGGTAATTTCCTCGCTCAGTAATGTCCCCATAAAATCATTGGCACCATAGTTAAGCATATCGAGTCCCAGTTCATCCCCGTATTTGACCCAGCTGGATTGAATATTTTCCACGTTGTCCAGAAACAGCCTGGACGTAGCCATGAGTAGTTCGTCCTCGTCTCGACTGGACGTACCGTCAACCATGTCTCGCTCGTGCAAAGGTGTATCGGGATAGATGAATTTCAGTGGAACAAACTCCGTAATTGCCTCGGTTCGATCCTGAAGGGTACGGATCCGTTCAAGGTGCATGACACGGTGCCGCTCGTTTTCCACGTGACCGTACATAATGGTAGAAGTAATCGGCAGTCCCACGTTGGCCGCGGCCTCCATGGCCTCCATCCATTCGGAAGTACTGATTTTATTGGGACAGATAACGTCTCGTACTTCCTCCACGAGTATTTCGGCGGCGGTACCCGGTACCGTATCGAGTCCCACCTCGGCCAGCCGTTCGTAAACGTATTCATAATCCCAAGCCGTTCCCCTGAGAGCGTGGTACGCTTCCTCCGGTGTCATGGAATGGAGGTGCACTCCGTCCACTTTCATCGCTTTCATCTGGGTGACGTAGGTTCCGGGGTCTTTCTCGTATTGTTCTCGGGGTTTGTAATTGGGCGGGTCCGTCATATTTTCAAGAATATCCCGATGCTCTTCGTCCAATACAAGCGCAGGGTGCAAACCACTAACTGAACAAACTTCGTAGATACCACTTTCAACGTGATCCCGTACAATTTCGCGGGATTCCTCAGGAGTTTTTGTAAACCCGTCGTCCCTTACGGGAGCGTCTTCCTCAAACTGGTGAGCCGGATCCTTGAAATTACAGAACAAACAACCGGTGTTGCAGGCGGTGGTTAAATTATTATTTAAATTAGCCACAAACGTTACGTCATCCCCGACCATTTGACGTCGGCGTTCGTCCGCCAGTTCAATCACTCTTTGTTTCCTCTGTCGATCAATTCCTTCCTGGTCAGTCCCCGTCGTAATTAATTCAACTCCGTCATCCACAGTGAGCCGATCGCCTTTACGCGCCTTCCGTAAAGCGTCCTCGAACGAGGATGAACTCTCGGGTTTGTGTTCAAATGAGTAATCCTTACGGGGATG
>JBDGPJ010000018.1:12333-14297 GCA_042219695.1 bacterium | reverse complement strand
TTGTCAGTCATAATTTATGCCGTCGCTTTCTATTGATGATTGTAAACCTTCCTAACTCGGTCCGAGATCCACCGGGAATGATCCGATCCATTCAAATAACGTTCGTAGACGGGACCTCGTTCAACCAGTTCGAAATCACATTCCTCTGCTAATTCCTCGAGTTCTCTTACAGCCGGCCACTTGTAATCGGGGTTGATGTAATCATCCGTCACGGGAGAAACTCCACCGAGATCTCCTATACCACAGTCCATCACAAGGCTGGCGTCGTACAAATTAGGTGGGATTTGCACCTCCACGTCCCCGGGCAGAATTGTACGAGCCATGGCTACAACCTTACGAACGTCGTCGGCGGGTGGGGTCGAAAAATCGGATCGCTCATTAGGTACGACCGGCTGTACAATGATCTCCTGGAGATGTTCGTACTCCCGATGCAATCGTCTGAGACAGAGCAAACTATGGATTCGATCGTCCCAATTCTCTCCAATACCCACCAGGATGCCGCTTGTAAACGGAATTTTCAGTTTACCGGCATTCTCGAGGGTCCTCAGCCGTTGAGCGGGCTGTTTAATACGAGGTCCCGAATGAGCTTCGACGTCCGCCGTTGTCTCCAGCATAACCCCCATGGAAGCATTCACCTTCCGGAGGTATTTCATCACTTCGTAGGTTAAATCTCCCGGATTGGAATGGGGCAACAAGCCATGATCAAGCGCCCATTCACAGGCCGAATACAGGTACTCAATTATATTGTCGTATCCCCATTCATCGAGTGTCTCGTGAATGGATTCGTAACGATCGTCCGGTTTGTCACCAAACGTAAACAATGCTTCTTTGCACCCGGTTTCGCGTGCTTGTTCGAACTCTTGCTCAAGATCTTCACGAGACATAAGTGTAGCTTCCCCGGGAACGTCAAAGTACGTGCAGTACGTACAGGTGTACCGGCAAGCCGTCGTTAGAGGCAGGAAAATATTACGGCAAAAGGAAACTTCCTGCTCCGGCTCTACGTCGGAAGGCTCAATGTCCCTGTAACAATCGTAAACGTCCGGAGCAAACGTATAATCTAATTCCAGGGGAAATTCATCGGAACCCGGGATATTCATTGGGTGCAGTTCCCATTACTTGAGTTTCCTAACCCGAAATTGTATGTGAGGACCGGACACGCCAAAGAACTCATGCCTTCAAGTCATCAACATTCACAAAACGTTGTTTTAAACAACCGTTACGATACCGGTTCCTCTTGCTTGGCAAAGTGTTCGGCAAAGACGTCGATCATGTACTTCACGTCATCTCCCATCGGATACAGGATCGGACAGGTACACCCATGCTCGATGTATTCCTCAACCTTGGCAACGGCCTGCTCGGGAGTTCCGCTGGCCGTAATTCGATCGACCAATTCATCCGGAACGTGGTGTTTGGCTTCGTTAATTTCCTCCTCGGATGCGGGCCAACTCAACGTTTCCTGAATATTATCGACAACTTCTTGTGAGGTGTTTGACGCCTCCGTAATGTGGGGCTGTTGGGCAATGTACTGACAGAGCAACGCCTTGGCGTTGTCGCGCGCTTTGCTTTCGTCATCGTCCACGGAACATACAACAAGCTGGGGACGATCGATTTCATCAAGGTCACGCCCGGCGCGCTCGGCCCCTATTTTCAGGTTTTCCATGTACTCGTCATTTTTCTCAATTGGTACACAGTAATTCATCACGATACCGTCGGCAATCTCACCGGATAACTGTGTCATTTTGGGACCGGTTGCCCCGATCATCAGAGGTACGTTACGTGGTTCAGTTCGTCCGTGAACCACGTCCAATTTTACACCATTAAGCTGGTGGAAATCACCATCGTAGGAAACCTCTTTTAACTTAAGTAGTTCCCGCATGCACTCAATTGTTTCACGCATGGCCGAGAGCGGCTTTCTGCGATCGATACCCACATTCTTGGCAAGAGGATCCCACCATGCACCAATA
>JBDGPJ010000018.1:0-12323 GCA_042219695.1 bacterium | reverse complement strand
CAAGGTCATCGAGCGTCAAAAACGTCGAGGCCAGCAATCCAATATTTCGAGTCCAGTTATTAATAACACCCGAACCGATTTTGATTTCATTGGTTACGGCCGCGTAAGCAGCCATGGGTACGATGGCATCCCGAACCAACCGTGACTCAGCCTGCCATACTTCACTAAAGCCCTTCTCCTCGGCGTACTGGGCGTACTCCATACCATCTCGTATCGGATGTGCGTCCTGCAAATACAAACCTAAGCGTTGAGTTAATTCAGTCATGACATATCCCTTTCTACAAAAATGTCGAATTGCAAACAATCAACTTGTGAAATCTAGATTTCAAGGGTATCAAAAGCTTAATTGAACAATCGCTTAAAAACGAAAAAATAGCCCTCGTCCCGTAGTTGAGTTTTAATTCTCCCGGATCCCTATATCGATCACTGATGATATACCAATGCTAAACAATTTTACCGTTGCGTCAATTACTCCACTCCATTTTTCCCCAGCGTTTCCATTTACCCAAAAAACCATTACCGAAAGGCTGATTTTTCGTTACCATTATTAGTCTGATATTGACATTGAACAGGTTTTCGTTAGCCTTCAGGGCCTTTTTAGTAAGGTTTTCACTTCACTTAACGCAATAATTTCCTTAATTGCGTTCAAGCACCTGAAACCCTTTTCGAATGAGAGATCATTCGTCAAAAAAGGTTAATCGAAATACGACTGTTTAATTTATAAATTTTTATCCGAAGTTTTTCCGTATAGAGTGATTGTTTATGGGTTCTATGGCCAAACGAATTGTCTTTGTCGTTCTCTTTCTCCTCATTGTAGCTTTAATTTATCAAAATCTATCCGGTGGCGGAAACCAGCATCAAATTAACTACTCCGCCCTGAAAAAGCATATCAAACAAAACAAAGTCCAATCGATCCATTTCAAGGACCATACCATCACCGGGGAATACCGTACAAAACAGAAGGGGAAGGACGGAAAACAATATCGAAAATTCAAGCTCACCATTCCCCCTGATACCAGCAAAAACATCGTCAATCTGGTTGAATCAACCAATGAGAACCTGGCGAATAAAAGTCAAATTTCTATCAGTGCCGAAAGTGACGAACAATCCTGGTGGTCAATGCTCCTTATCAATTCAATCCCGATTTTATTAATTGTAGGGATTTGGTTGTATTTCATCTATCGAACCCGTCAAAGTCTTGGCGGGGGTGGAATGATGGGGGTCGGTGAAAGCAAGGCCGAATTATACGAAGAAGAAACCCCCGACGTTACGTTTGATGACGTTGCCGGCTATAGCGGACCGAAAAATGAAGTACAGCAAATTATCGAATTCCTTAAACACCCTGAAAAGTTTGATCGACTCGGTGGTGAAATTCCACGGGGTGTCCTCATGATGGGTCCTCCCGGTACCGGGAAAACACTGACGGCAAGGGCCATAGCCGGGGAAGCCGGGGTTCCCTTCCTGATGACATCCGGTTCCGACTTCATGGAAATGTTTGTCGGGGTCGGTGCCAGCCGGGTCAGGGATTTATTTGAACGTGCAAAAGAAGTCTCCCCGTCGATTATTTTCATCGACGAAATTGATTCCGTCGGTCGCAAGCGCGGGGCCGGTTTAGGGGGCGGTCACGACGAAAGGGAACAAACACTAAACCAACTGTTAAATGAGATGGATGGATTCGAACCTAACACGGGCGTGATTTTAATTGCCGCTACAAATCGTCCTGACATTCTCGACCAGGCACTGTTAAGACCCGGTCGGTTTGACCGACAGGTTCGGTTCGACATGCCCACCGTTGAAGAACGGCGCCATATTCTAAATATTCATGCCGAGGACAAGCCCCTCGAGGAGGACGTCGACCTCGAAAAGATTGCAAAAGGGACTCCCGGCTTTTCTGGTGCTGACCTGGAAAACCTGCTTAATGAGGCGGCCCTCCTGGCCGCGGAAGAAGACATGGATGTTATAACCCAGGAAGTTCTCGACGAATCACGTGATAAAGTCCTCATGGGGCTTCAACGAGAAGAAATGGCCATCAGTGAGGACGAAAAACAAACAATGGCCGTCCACGAGGCCGGTCATACCATGGTGGCCTACCTCACCGAAGGCGCGGATCCGGTACACAAAGTGACCATAATCCCCCGTGGAAAAGCTCTCGGGGCGACCCAGCAGTTACCCATCGAGGAGAAAAAAATGTATACCCGTGAGGATCTCATGGCTCGCCTGGCCGTAATGATGGGAGGTCGGGCGGCTGAAGAACTTAAAAATAAAACCGTAACCAACGGCGCTCAGGATGATTTACGCCGGGCGACAACCCTGGCCCGAAAAATGGTTTTACAATGGGGAATGAGCCCCGACCTTGGGAACATGGCGTTTCAAAACGGTGACTAAAATGTATTTCTGGGAGAAGAAATGGGAAATCCCCGTGAATATAGCGAGGAAACAGCGGAAAAAATCGATCACGCCGTACGTGAAATTATTGACGACGCCACCGAACACGCACAGGACCTTTTACAAACAAACGAGGACGATCTCAGCAACATGATTGACGTACTCGTAGAAAAAGAAACGCTGACCGCTGATGAAATAACATCATTAATTGAAGATGGTGAACTGCCCGAAAATGGTGAAGGACCCGTTTCCTCCGAGGAAACGAACGAGGACGAGAACGTCGATAATACAGACACAGATCAGGACAAAGAAATTGAGGATGAGGAATCGTCCTCAGATCAACCAAACTCTGAAGAAGCCGAATTCCAGGAAGAGCTGGACACCAAAATATCCGATGAACCTGAGGAAGATCAAACCGATTCCGAAAGTGGTGACTCTTCCCCGGACGTAGATCCTAAGTCCGACGGTGAACCTTCCCCATAAAGCCCAAATCACTCCTTTTTTCAACCTCTCGGTGAAATGTCCTTTTTCTACATAACGGGGTGTGCTCGCTCCGGTACCACGTTGTTACAATTCATGATGGATGCCTTCGAAAACCTGGACGTCATACCCGGAGAACAATTCATCGATCAGTTTACGAACCCGGAAATTCAGGATCGTGCCCGGAAGAATCACGTACTTATGAAACGCGATTTACTTTGTCTAACGGGAAATTATCCCGAGGGGTTGGATATCACGGACGAACAACAGCTGGCGGATTACAGAATAAAATTTTTGGATTTAATACGATCGCTGGATCTACAACTGATTGACATTATCCGTGATCCCCGGGACGTCATCACCAGTACACACCATGCTGATCCCGACCGTTACTGGGTGGATTTCGAACGATGGTACATGCAGTACGTCGAAATAAATTGGTTTATGGAACAATGGGATAAGATCATCAGAGTACAATACGAAAATCTACTGAGGAATCCCGATCGGGTGCAAAATCGCATAGCAAATGTTTATGAACTCAATTCGGAATTTTCTTTTTCCGACTTTCCCGACTACGTAAACCCGGACGATCTATCGGAAAAACAGCAAAAAGACATCAAAGGTTTGCGAAAGCCGGACCCGGAACATATCGGTCGGTGGACTCAGAAAGACCCGGAACGCGTATTTCACGTTGCCCGGCAATACGACGAACTAACGGATAGCCTGATCCAACTTGGATACGAGGAAAACGAGAACCGGATGGATAACTACGAGCAAAGCTAGTCCGGCCCCTCATCTCTATTTGCAATGCCGGCACTCATTCAGGGGAGTTCTCCTCAAATTCCGGTCTTTCCAGAACTTCCCACGCCGTCTCTTGCATAATGGTTTCTTCCTGTTCCGTTAACTCCACCGGTTCCGTGTAAGAATCATTGGAGGATCCATCGGAATCGTCCTGCCACGTGTTGATCTTATGATCGAAGACATCCATATCGATCCCCGAAATCCCGAGAAACTCCTCAATTTTACCCACGTAATCGGTTTTATTGTCCAATAATTCACGAAATTGAACACAGTAATGACGATCTCGCTCGGCAAAATCATCCAGCATCTGTGTGGTATTATCGGCCCATGTCTCGGCGTTTTCTTCCACGTCACCCGGTTCCTCGATCCACCCTCTTCCCTTCTGAGACTTGAGAACGTCCTGAATGTGGCGGTATATGAAGAGGTGTCGTGCTCTCGGTAGTAACGTGCTAAAAATCTCGTAGGAAGTTTGATCGAACTCGGGAGTCTTAAGTCCCCAGTTTTCGAATTCTTTTTCATCCGCCGTTTCCCGGTAAAGCCCAATGATTCTATAGAAAAAATCTACCATGGCATTCCCGTACTTCTCCAAATCCGGGTAAACGTTCGGTGACCAAAAATTTACCTCTCCCCTGGAAAACTTTTCGAGGGCCTGATTGGCCATCGATTCCTGTTCGTGGAACTTGGAAATGAGGTGAGGAATGTCACGAACGAGGAACAGATCCTCCCCGAACACAATGATATCCCCTGAAGAGGTAATTAATCGCTGTAACAGGGTGGTCCCGCAACGTGTAGTAGGTGCCCAGATAATGACCGGAGATTCCGTTCGATTGGTCACGGAGTTCGCTTGAGAAGACATAGTGCAGGTAGGATATATGGGTTAGCGCGTCAGGTCGAGAAGTTCTCCAACCATTTCGTCCTTCGTTTCAACGGTGGATACACTTGCGTTAAGGGAACGCTGACTGGTTAACTGGTCCAGGATTTCACCGGCCAGATTAACGTTAGACGCCTCCAGAAAGCCCGAGCGTAATGACCCGCGTCCTCCTGTATCCGGTTGACCGGGTACTATTTTTCCGGAATTTGCCGTGGTTTTCAGTAAACCTCCCGAGGTAGATTCCAGTCCACCGGGATTACGTACTGTTGCCGTCTGTACGATTCCGAGCGTTCGTTCCTCTCCATTGGAAAAGGACCCACGTAATTTACCGGACGACGTCACGTTGAGGGATTCCAGTTCACCCGAGGAACGGCCCGAGACGGAAGCAACCTGTACACTTGAATCCCCAGCCTGCTTTGTCACGGCCGAGAAATCTAATTTTCCGCCACTAATTTTAACCGGGGCACTACCATCCGAGGTTGACATGAATAACCCGTTAAAAGACCCGCCCGAATTGGGAGAATTTTTCACATTTGTGGACTCGATCTGCCCGCTTGAACCAAAGGTCAACTTTGCTTCCAAAGCATTTTTCCCGGTTTCAGGATCCTCAACTGTCAGTTTCACGGTATCAGCGGACGTTTTCGTAAATTCAAACGTTGCCGTCTTTGTATTTCCCAATGAATTCGTTAAATCCACGGAGGTGGACACGGACTCTCCGTTTTCCAGATTGGCATTTACGTTCCCCGATAATGTCGCGGAATCAGTTACTTTCGGGGAAACGTTTCGCTCGCTTTCCTTTATTTTCAAATTCTGTATCGGCCCGTTTGGTGACTTCTTCCCCTGGAGGATTCCACCCGTTGCCTGATTAACCACGTTCCCCTCAGCATCGACGTCGAAGGAACCACTGCGGGTCAACCTCTGCTCCCCACCTTTATTAACCAGAAAGAATCCCTCACCCTGTATTGCCAGGTCTAAATTACGTCCCGTGGAAACGAGCGCCCCCTGACGGTTGTCACGGGTAATACTTTCCACGCTAGTACCGCCCGTTTCCGATTCTACTTGATCGGCCCGGCTGGACTTAAATCCATTTGTACGCAGGTTGGATACGTTGTTGGAGGATACGCTCTGACGAACAAACGAAGCTTGTATACCGGACAGACCGGAATTACTCATAATTTTCTCCCCTGACACAGATTCCTACTAAATTGTCCAACATCAGTCCTCCAATATCAATCACTAATTACAGGTAGGGCAATCATATAACAAAGGACTGTTTGGATCTTTCGCGCAGTGAATAAGCTTGAAAAAACTTCCTACGAATCACTTACAAGAACAACGAATCAAAATTTTGCGAAAAAAGATTTCATTCACGGGGAATGGGATAGTTCGCGATTCTCAACTCCACGGTCACTTTGCCCACGCCATAATTCAGCATACAGATCATCATTCGCTAAAAGTTTATCGTGATTTCCAATGGCGTGGATTTCCCCCGCTTCAAGAACCACTATGCGATCGGCCTCCCTCAACGTGGATAACCGATGGGCAATTAGTAAAGCCGTGCGATTTTCACAGATTCGTTCCAGGCTTTTTTGAATGAATGTTTCGGTCTCGGTGTCGACATCCGAGGTTGCCTCATCAAATATGATGATTGAGGGGTCGTTAAGAATGGCTCGGGCAATGGACAAACGCTGGCGTTGCCCTCCGGAAAGCTTCACTCCCCTTTCCCCGATTTGTGTATGATATCCCTCCGGCAAATCTTCTATGAAACGGTCGGCCTCGGCATGGCGTGCTGTTTCACGGACACAATCCATTAACTTATCATCTACCTGATCTCGTCGGACATCTCTCAGCATATTTCCGTTCCCGTACGCGATATTTTCCAGTACTGTGCCCGAAAAAAGGTACGGATCCTGGTCCACGATACTTACCGACTCCCTTAAGGTTACCAATCGGTAATCACGCACATCCACTCCGTCCACCAGTACGGAACCGCGGTTGACATCATAAAATCGGGGAATCAGTTTTAGCAGGGTGGACTTTCCGGCTCCGGTACGTCCAACGAATCCCACCGTTTCCCCCGGTTCAATATCGAGGGTAATGTTTCGTAAAACAGGCTGAGTTTCAGGGTAGGAAAACCAGACCTTACGGAAAGCCACTTCCCCTTCGATACGATCGGGATCGTAGGGATCATCCGGTTCTTCCATTTCGGGTTGAAGACCGAGGATCCCAAACACACGCTCGGCACTTGAATTGGCTAATTGGTACTTGTTGGCCGTACGACCAATACGTCTCATGGGACCGTACAACCGACGTAGAAGAAGAAAAAACAGGGTGAACGACCCCACAGACATGTCCCCTTCGATAACTCTATGTCCGCCAAAATAAAGTATCGCTACGAAAGCAACGCCCGTGGTTAATCTCAAACACGAAAAGTAAGCTCGACGGATTTTTAAGGCTCCCACCTGACGGTCGTGGTACCGCTCACTCTGTCGGGAGACTTGATCGGCTTCGTGTTCCTCACGGGTGAATGATTTTATCACCTTCATTCCCCCGAGATTATTGGCAAGACGGCTGTTGATTCGACTGACAATCTCGCGAATTGCTCGATATTTTTTATCAATCCAAACTAAAAATGAACCACTGGCAAATCCGATAAATGGGACCGGAATCAAAGCGATTAACGCAAGCATCGGTTGTACATACAGCATCACGGCTCCAATTCCGGTCACGATCGTTGTTACTCGAATGATCTGGGTTAATTCCGTGTTAAGGAACTCCTCCAGTCGATTAATGTCATTGTTAAGGATCGACATCATGCCCCCGGTTTCATGCTGATCGTAAAAAGACATCGAAAGGGACTGCATGTGGCGATACGTTTCGTTACGCAAATCACGCTGAACTTTTTGGGCGGTGGACTGTAACAGGTATCGTGATAAAAACCGTGTTATAGCTCGCACGAGGTAGGCCAGTACCGCAATTAACACGAGGTGAAACAAAAGGTCGTACCGAGCCTGTACAGCAGTTTCCGGTACCGTCACCTCCGGCATCAGTCCAAATAAGGCAAGTATACCGGGATCCCCGGAAGCCCCAATGACCCGGTCAATCGCCGTGGCCACAATTATAGGCGGTGCCAGACGGGCCAATCGCGTTACAATGGCGGATGTTCCCCCGCCAATAAGCCAATGCCAGTACCGGAAACAGTACTTAATCAGTGACCACATCGGGTTCATCCGGGACTGCGACCGGATGTTTTCAAAACTTCGATGGTCAACGTCCATATTAGCTAACTCCGTTCATGCTCGTACGGTTTTGTTTCGTCCCTGTTCCTTTGCCCGGTATAACGCTTCATCGGCGACTTCAAGTAATTCGCTCAGGGAATCAGTTTCTTTCCCGTTTTCAGCAATTCCCAAACTCACTGTCACCGTAATTTGGTCTGCTTGATGTTCCACCGGTCTGTTTTCAATTGTATTACGAATACGTTCGGCCAGCTGAAAGCATTCATCGTACGTTGTTTCGGGACATAATACAGCAAATTCCTCTCCACCATACCGACAGGGTATATCGGTATCACGGATATTTTCATCGATGAGGTCAGCCACGTGTTCCAGAACGGCATCTCCCGCTGGATGTCCCCAGTTATCGTTGATTTTCTTAAAATTATCGAGGTCCATCAGAATCAGGCAAAGACTTGTATCGTATCGTCGAAACCGTTCCAGTTCTTCCTGAGTGCGTTGTTTCCAGTACTCCCTGTTAAACAATCCCGTGAGGTCATCCTGACGTGCCATTTGGGCTATTTTGGCCTGCAAGTGTTTCTGGCGGTACAAGTACAGACAAATGAACAACGTTAACAGGATACCAGCTGTTAGAAGGATCTCATCGCTCCACCGGCGATAAAAGTTCTCAAAGGATGATCGTGATACAAAAAGCAACCCAAGTTCAATATCAGCCAGAGTGGCTGATACGGATTCGTAATGCCGTCCTCGCCGCGCAAGTTCACGAAATGAAACTCTCTTCGAAAACCGGCTTACAATATTGGTTTCACCTTTATTTAACTGATATTGAACGTATTGATTGCGTCCGAGACCCGGGTTATGAACAAATAATTCAAACTTCCCGAGAATCGATTTAGAATGACGTCTCAAAACGGGTTTCAGCAATGTATGAAAATCAAATACAGCTCCTATAAAACCGCGAAGATTCTGTTTGTACATAATGGGTTTCGCCACTAATACATATCTCGTACCACGTCTTGAAGTTTCGGCGTCGGAAAGAAAAACGGCTTCTGTTTCATCGGACTCGATCGCTTCCATAAGATTGTTACTCACATTTGGGTCTCGTATTTCGCGCTGGAGTCGTTCCGTTAACGTATCTGACTGTGACAATGTAAACACGGACTGTATAGTTCGTTTTTTTCCAAATTGATCGGTATCGAACGCTAAGGAATCCCCCACCGATATCCAGAACATGACTTTCATGGGGGACCGCTTTTTACGTGTCCTGGAGGCAAATCGTTTAAATTCATCACGTGATACGGAATTCTGCACCTCAAACAGATCCGCCATCGTCCGTATTACGTCGATCCGATTGGTTAATTCCCTCTGGATCGAATTGTGAATCGGTTCCACAAATTCCTTGAACCGGTACTTTTCAAGGGCTTTATTATAATCGGAAAGAAAATAAGACAGGGAAATCGTAAGTACGATACCAATGATAAATGCTACACCCACCGGTACATAAATAACCGGTGAAGTCTCGTCGGAACCGTTCAAAAAATTACTGTAGGGGCTTTATCGAGAGCGATTTAAATTTTGCAGTATAACCGGCCCCACCTGACCAGCTTTTCGCCAAAAGCCCCACACTCACACGGGACATCCGACGGGGTGGTGAGATTTTCCCGGCCACCTTCCATGAACCGGAATTGTTATTCCTGTATAACCCCAAAATATTTTGACCGTCCCAGGCCAATCCAAAGTACGGGACCTGCCGATTTATTGCAAATTCCGTTTTGATGTCACGACGCCCTCGCTTAATCAGTTTCATGGAGTTATCACCGGAAGGCCCCCAGTGCATCCAACTGCGCCTATTCCACCACAATATTACGCCTGCTTCACGGCCCCGACCACCCGGGAACATCACACTTGTCTCCACCATCCATCGCCGTGGAAGTCTTCCAGTGTACATCACCCGGGGAGCGGAAAAATCATCGTACCAGAGAGCCGATTTATTACCGGCAAACAACTCAATAAGTCCATTCCTTATGGTCCAGCGGTTACTCCGTCGATTTCCTTTTTTTACGAAATTGTTGGTAAGCGAGGAGGCGGAAGCCGAACTTAGTTTTAACACCGGCTGGCCAGTCTTTAAATTGAATGATTCGGCAACCGCCTGTTTGGGAAAGGTGTTAATATCATACGAACCGGGTTCCGAACTCGGGTCTACAATAACCTCGACAAATCCATCCCTTCCAGTGTGATATATATCTACGTTATATTGATTGAGTGTATTTATTGTCACATCGTGAGGATGTCCGTGAGGGCTCATACCCTTTGGCGGAGCTGGAATCACACCCACGTCCGGCTTAATTGCTCCTATGAACGACTTGGTACTTGATGTTTTGCTCCCCTGGTGTCCCACCTTTAAGACGTCGACTTCTTTCAGAAGGTCCTTTCGTACCAGGTCCTGCTCAATTTTTTTCTCTATGTCAGCAGCGTACAGAAATCGTACCCCGTTCACGCCAAAATCAAACGCAATCGAATTATTATTAGGATTTTCATAGGTGGCCCGGTCGGGATGTATAATCCGAACCGGTAAATTAGGGAGTAAATTACGGTTTTCTCCTCGCCGAACTTTTATGTAGGGGATATTTGCTCGCTCGATCGCTCGCAAAGCGGTTTCGTAAGTTCGAGTAGTATGGTCCTCTCCCGTTGCCCACACTCTCCCCACCTGAAATTCCTGAAATATTCGGGGGACCCCTCCTACGTGATCGGCGTGGGCATGAGTTAGTACCAGCGTGTGAATTTTTTTCAGTCCGAGGTACCTGAGGTAACGAATCAGGGGGGTAATGGAGTCTTTCTTAGCGGTGTCAATCACGGCTACTCGACCCTGAGGACTGATAATAACGTGGCAGTCCCCCTGTCCCACCGGCACAAAAGTCATACGCCATCCGTTGGTCTTGGCTGGCTTTCCCGGGGAAGCTCCACTGGAACTCGTTTCAGGATTGGATGTGTCTGTAGAATCACGGGACGACGTTCCCGGTAATGACGATGGAAGATATGGCCAGATAGCGAGGGTGGTAAGACCCAGAATAATAATAACCAGTATACTGGTGAGGAGAGTGCCTCCCCCCTCGTCACAAAACCGATCCATGGGTTATTGTCCCTCGCTACAAAACAGGACGAAGCTTTAAGTCTTACGTGTAACGATCGACGATCTGATCGAATTCATCCTGGGGTGGTCGAATATCACCGGGTTCAAGGTGCGCAATCGGATCGTCTTCGTCCCCGTAATAACGCTTGTGATGGGGTTCACGATCCTCGTTAATGTAAATTAAACCGAGCGGGATTTCCTGTTCGTCTTTGTACTCATTCCAGGTATTAACCGCCTGGTTTTTGTCCGTTGGGTCGTAGTCATCATCCTCGTCGAGACTGTCAAACTGGAGACCGAAACGATGTCCGAACTCCTCAAACGTAATCGGTGTTTCCAGTTCATCTTCGGAAGGATAGTCATCCTCGATATCAATAACTTCAAGGTCGGGAAGATCGGTTGAATGGAGCTGACCCCACTTGTAGCTGTGATGGCTTCCCTCGTGGTCGTTAAAAGTCACACATGGACTCAGTACATCAATATAAGCCAATCCATCGTGTAAGATTCCCGCCTTGATCTGTTCCACGAGCTGATTCCTTTTGGCAGAAAAAGACTTGGCCACGTAACTGGCACCACTCATCACGGCCGTTCCCACTCCATCCACCGGGGGAATACCGGGAGCTTTCCCGTCATGTCCGGGACTATCCTCGTCCGTCGTCGGTGAAAGCTGTCCCTTAGTTAGTCCATACGTACCGTTGTTTTCACAAATATACACCATATCGAGGTTGGTCCGGAGCAGTGCAATCATCTTTCCGGCCCCAATTGCCCAGGAGTCACCATCCCCGCTAATCAAGATGTTGGTCTGATCGGGATTGGCAAGGTTTGCTCCAATAGCTACCGGGGACGCACATCCATGGAGTGTATGGATCGAATTCGCATTGATCTCAGCAATGGTCTTTCCGCTACAACCAATACCTCCCACCACATTCAATTCATTGGGAGGAATGGATAACTCGGACACTGCTGATTTTACGGCGGAGGTTATGGCGTTATGTCCACAACCAGGACATAATTTGGCATCTCCACCAGACTCATAATCTTCGCGTTCCAGGTCTTCCGGGGCCTTCTCCGCTACGAGCGGACTCATGAAAGATCACCTAACACTCTCTTGGTAATAAATTGAGGTCGCATAAAATCACCGTCGTACTGTTTTATCGACGTAAGGTCATACTGATGACCGATCTCTTCACGGATCACTCCTAAAAATTGCTCCGTGTAATTCTGTTCGACGACGTACACCTGATCGTGCTGTTCGAAAAACTCTTTCAAACGATCTTTGAATAATGGTATCACAGCTGGGTTATCAAAGTAGGATGACTTGATGCCTTCATCTCGAAGTTGATCCTGTGCCTCAACAATGGAGTAATAACTGGAACCAAAACCAACAAAACCCACGTCGGCGTCCTCGTCACCCAAAACTTCGGGT
>JBDGPJ010000179.1:8211-9522 GCA_042219695.1 bacterium | reverse complement strand
TGGCGATTACGTGACGGTCCATTACGTTCAGGTCATCGAGACCCGGTCCGTAGTATTCAATAATACGACCGACTCCACCGTCGACGTCATGCCGTCTCAACATTTCCAGAATAACGTCTTTTGCACTACACCAGTCGGGAAGTTCCCCGGTCAGCTTCACTCCCCAGATTTCCGGCATTTTAAAGTAGTAAGGTTCACCGGCGATAGCCATGGCCACGTCCATCCCCCCCGAACCTATAGCAAGCATTCCAATCGCTCCAGCAGCTGGCGTATGGCTGTCGGATCCCACCATCGTCTTCCCCGGTACACCAAATCGTTCCTGGTGAACCGGGTGACTAACACCGTTACCGGGACGACTGAACCATAAACCCCAGCGCTTACAGGCGCTCCTTAAAAATAAGTGATCGTCGGGATTTTTATTATCTTCCTGAATCAGTTGGTGGTCCACGTATTGAGCGGAAAGCTCAGTTTTACGGTAATCAAGATCCATTGCCTCTAACTCGAGCTGAACCAGCGTACCGGTTGCATCCTGTGTTAACGTTTGATCCATTTCGATTCCTATTTCTTTACCCGCTTCCATCTCTCCCTCAATCATGTGATCCTCGATCAATTTTTCCGCAACAGTATGTGCCATGGTTTTCCTCCCGGAGGAATTAATAAAATTTCGCAGTGATTACATTTATATACACGTTATCGTAAAAAGTAAGCAGGGGTCACGCAAGGAAGAGTTGATAACAACTATTTGGCGGGAGACGTCTCCTCAGCAGGTTCCGAAGAGAATTTCGGATCGGGAGAATCGGAATTACCATTTAGTTTAGCAGTATGGTAATCATCATCCGATCCCGTGGATAACCCCTCGGCAACTACAAACAATCCCCCTGTTAATAACGCCATTCCCGCCGTTACGAGCCACTTGGCCTGCCGGCGGGATTTTTCGATCTCCTGATTACGCTCGTTAAGAGCTTCCTCGTATTTTCCGGAGAGGTAATCAACTCGCGTAATCTGTTCGTCTTCGGTGGGTTTGGGAACCTCCGACCGGAGATCAAGTACTCCCTTAACAAGAGCTCCGAGGCCCAGAACGGCCAGAATTGAATTTAAAATCTTTTTCATCATTATCCTCTCCCCTGCTTGATTGATTACTTTCCTTTATTATATCAGTTCAAGAAAGCAAATTCGAAGGCTTTCGGGGGATCAAGCGGAGACAATTTATAACGTATGATGATTCATTGAAGTTTCTAACTTCAAACGAGAACGAATAGCCAATTCTTTGCGTAATAACAAATACATCGGGGGGGGCTGATCTTACGAAGT
>JBDGPJ010000179.1:0-8201 GCA_042219695.1 bacterium | reverse complement strand
GGGAAGGAATTAGAATACGATTATAAATCGAAAAAACGGTATGAGAATCTCTTTTTTTCGTCCTGCAAAACTGCTTTCTAAATGGACGACTTCAACGCATTGGGTCATGTACGGATCGAGGCATTATTTGGAACATTTCGTAAATTAGAAGGCGATTAAGAACGTAACGAACATCAAACCAGCGATAATTGCGGATAGTAAATATTACTTATAAACAACTTACAACACGTAACAATCACTGCTAACTCAGGTCACTACATCGTTTCCCAACAACAGTTCCTCCGGTTTATAAGACGGACTTCGATTCCGTTTTGATATCCGGGGTTGATTCGGTATTAACCTGAATCTCACGAGGGTTACTCAAACGTGACCCATTTTTGTACAACACGCGCACGGTCGGTTGGTCGGGACAGTTCGGATTGACCTCGGAAACCACTCCCCGGCTTCCGTCGGACAGTTTCACGTCCAAACCAACCGGATACGGATAAACAACCTCTAAAAAACGGTCGTAAAGCTCCGGATCAAAGTGGGGACCGTTAGACTGCATATCATGCATGATTGTAAGGGCACGGTCGGATGATTTTGCATCCCGGTAAGGCCGAGACGAAGTAAGGGCTGAAAATACATCCGCCAGGGCCGTTATACGACCGTAAAGATGAATATTTTTACCGGAACGACCTCTCGGATAACCGGATCCGTTAAATTTTTCATGATGTTGGAAAGCGGGAACTTTAACCGGAGCATTCAACTCAATATCAAACTGTTTGAGTTCTTCGTAACCATGCTCGGGGTGGGATTTAATGGTTTCAAACTCACTATCTGAAAGCTTACCGGGTTTCTTCAGAATATCATTGGGCACGTTTTGTTTTCCGAGGTCGTGAAGCATCGCCCCCATGCCGAGGTCCTCGAGCAAATATCGGTTTACGTACTTCTGGCTGGCACTGGTCTCTTGCTTAAGCTGAGATCGGAAATACCTTTCGTCTTTTAGCACCAGCATGAGCGAAATTTTGGCCACGTCGAGGGAATGACGGGCCGTGTAGTTATCCTGAGTTTTTAAAGTCGTGAACGATGCCATAACCTGGGAATTTTTTAATCGGTCCACGAGGTTATCAATCGTAGAACGAAACCGGCCGATTTCTTCCCGGGACAACCCTCCGTTCTCGTTTTCTTCGGCAATCCGATTGAACTGTTCAATTACCTCTTCCTGGGCTTGTTCGAGTTCCGGGTCAAACACGTATTCATCAAGATCGTCCGTGGCCGGGTCTCTTACGGTAATGTAGTTCACGTTAGCATCTCTTAGCCGGCGTATATGTTTTTGGGTAAGTTTCGTACCTTCGGGAATTCGAAGTAAAAATTGTACGTTATCCTGGGGGGATGGAACCTCAATGGACTCCATTACCTTTTGTCCAGGTTCCAGGGAAGAAACGGGTATACGCCTCATGATGACTTACCTCTCGATGACTGAATTCCATTACAAGCATAAGGGCACATTGAGCAAACATCCAACCTGAAAATGCAAGCCACTTTTAGGCCCGTCATACCTTTAGATTTTATCATTGTAAGTTGATAATCGGGGCATTTATATACTCACAGCATTTAGCAATCGGTGGTCAGCCAACCCTAAAGAACGTCAAAAAACAGCGTATGGAAACTGAAGGCTAATAGCTGAAAACTGAGTGCTATTAAAACTGGTTTTTTGAACCAATCTTTTTCTCGCAAAAAAAGATTGGTACGTTGGTAAAAAAACTTTTGACACAAAATCGGGAGTCTTCACCAAATTGCTCACCAATAAAGACGGATTATGGATACGTTATTTCGGGTTTTTAGCAGTCGTATTTATCTTGCTCGGCTGTGGTAACTCAAGCGATAATCAAACTACTCAACAGCAAAAACAGGAAAAATCCAGTAACTTATCGGGGGTTTCGCTAAAAACATTTCCCTTCAAAAATATTATAAACGAAAATCGTAAAACGGTTCATAATTCAAAAGTCCAGGGTCAGGTGAGTGTATTGACGTTTCTTTACACCCGGTGCCCATGGGATTACATGTGTCCCTCCATATCGAAACATTTGATCGACTTCCAACAGCGTTTGTCTGAAAACCGATACGACGACGTCCAAATCATCGTAATCACCCTCGATCCCGATCATGACTCACCGGACGTTCTCATTCAGTACGAAAAAACGATCGGAGCTCACCCGGCACTATGGAACTTCTGGCATGCCCCGGAGAGTGTGTTAGAAACGTGGCTAGGGAAACTCGATATTCCCCGTTCGGAATCGGGGCGCAGGATCGACCACGGGATGAAAACATTCGTAATCGATCGAAGTGGTACAATCCAAAAAATACATCAGGGTAGCAAGTGGACGGGAAAAGACATCATGCAATCCGTCAATCAAGTCACGGAGGACGCTTAGTAAGGAAGGAATTCAACTGAATTTGTCCGGTATAGATGTTCAAGCCAATCGTTAAGCGTTACGTCAAATATTAGTTATTCCGAGAAACGTAAAATAATCTACCCCCGTAATCGTCCGTCACGAAAAACGAATTCGAATCCCAAACCTGGATTCCAACTGGACGGGCAAAACGTTTACCATCCTGTAAGAATCCCGTCATAAAGGGAGCTTGGTCTCCTTCAAGGGTTACCCTGGTAAGATTGTATCCCTCGGCCAGACTTATATTAGCGGACCCTTTTAGTGCTACTAAAAAATTCCCTTTCAGTAGAGGCGGGGCATCGTTGCCAAAAAACGTAATTCCCATTGGTGCGGAATGAGGGTCAAACCCGGTGAGGGATTGAGGAACGTTATCACATTGAATGGATTTGCGTTTCCAGTCCCGGTAGTCATCCGGGTACACTTCTCCGTCGATTTCATAACAATACGGCCATCCGTAATGGGTCTCCTGCGAAATTTCATAGAGGGGATCGTCCGGGTAACTATCCCCAAGATGATCAACACCCATTTCAACGGCGTATAGTTGATCCCGATTCCGATCGGGCAATTGAGACGACGGTACCCATTCTAATCCAACGGCATTTCGCAACCCTTCGGCATATACCGAACGATTAGAACCGTCCGGATTCATACGAATGATTTCGGCACGAATTTCATCCGGTTTCTCTTCACAGACGTTACAGCTGCTCCCAACGGAAACATACAGCGTATCGTTATTAAAAACCACCGTTCGCGTTAAATGCCAACCTCCTTCCTCATAACTGTTCCCGTAATCCGGAAATCGCGCGACAACCTCACTGTCACCGGGCTGGTTCAGTTCTGGTTTGTACCGGTAACGGACCAACCTGTGAGTTTCCGAAACATAAATCCAGTCGGTGCCACTTTGATCTTGGTAAAAAGTAACGTCGTGTGGATTACGTAAATCGGAAAGATACGTATTTACGGATCCAAACTGTGCCTGCTTATCACTGAATTGATCGAGTACCCACACGGTTCCACTTTGATCATCAACCCAGCTATTCATGTCGGCCACAAAGATGCGCCCGTCAGAACTCTTTGTCATGAACCGGGGCATTCCAAACCCGGTTTCGGCAATAGAAATTTCGAAGGACTCAGGTATTTGAAAGGGATGGGTTTCACCCCCGGGGAAAGAAACAACCTGACGTTGCAGTTGAAATTCCGAATTCCTGGTACCAGTTTGTTTTTGATGGATTTGATCGCGATTGTTTATTGTGGTCGTTTCCAGGGTGAAATAAAGAACACCGCCCCCGACCAATACAAGGATTGTCACTAACGAAATTACGATTAACTTGATTCGTGAAGCCATGGTTCACCTCAGTATCGGGATAGAATTAGAATGGCGTGCCCCTGAAATGGGTCATTGTTTTTTCTAACTCGTGCAAACCATCCGGTATAATTTACACGTGGTTGTTTTTGTGGCCCTCGGGAGTGGTCACGACCTGCACCTTGGGGATATCCAGCAGAAACCACAATTTTTCTTGTCCTTCCAGATCTTCCGAGGAATCAATTTGCTCGACCTGACTTGTATTCTGAAAATATTCTTTCGCCTCATCCAAACTCAAATCTCCCTTAACCAGTGCAAAAAGCTTGAATTGTGATCCGAACAACTTGTGTTTCCTGATCGGCAATTCTAACCTCAACGACTGGTTTTGTTCATCGTAGCTCGATCGTACGTTATAGGTTTTATTTTGAAGTCCAAGCTCCTTCTTCTCTTCCAGGGTCGCCGTGTCACGAAGAAAATCATCCGTTCCAAATCGAATCAGAAGGTACTTAAAATCAAGGTTCCGGTACAACTGAACGGGACAATGATCAAATTCAAGTGTGAGCGATTTCTTCTGGACGCGGAAGAACGTTCGGATCTGAATTTTGTCATTCACCCAGAGTGAATAGGCCGATATACCACCTACCGCTGCCACCAGGATGGTTCCGAGGGTAGATCCTATTCCCTGAATTGAATTGCGAATGAGAACGGCCAGGATGTCTCCAAAATCGCTTTGGTGATTGAATTGGGCTTCGGTAATTGGACCGACGGGTGATGTGAAAAAATAAAAACAAAACCCAAAAAATACCCCGGAAGCAATCAGCAAAAAGCTGAGTTTGATAAACAACTCATCACGGGTAAAACAGGAGTAGGCAAATAAGACAAAACCCGTTATCACGGCGATAACCGTCAACAAGGAAAGCACGTAGGGGGTTACCATCAATTACGCAACGCCTTTCTTATCGATCGAGAGTAACCAGGCTGATTCCTGTTATTTAACGGCATATCACATCGAATTGTTCCACAATTGAAACTTATCGTAAGTCAATTCGGTCCTTGCTCAGCCGTGGAACATATGGAAAATTAAAATTGTAAGCTGAGTTAGCCCCGTTCAGCAAGTCGGAACAATTCATGCACCCCATCCAGTCCTTTAGATTCCGTAGCTGGTATAACAACATGTCTCTTAAGAAAACAATTCTCACTTGAGGCGTGTCTCGTGAAGTTGAATTATCCAGCACGATTGAGATTGTCTTAAATAAGTCTGGATTAAGAAACCATGCTGTTTGGGGAGAAAGTATGTCTTGATACGTTTAATCAACACTTGGTTGGCCTATTACCGAAACGTTTCATACTGGCTACGCACGGTGATCCTCGCCGTTGTATTCCTCACAATAAGCTTATGTCTCTTGAGTATTTTCTGGCGTGGGCGTTTCCCGTGGGATTTTCACGTTACCGATTCGTCGACTTTACCCGGATCTTCGAAACCACAAATTGTCAATCGGATTATGACAGAGCTTACATCGGAAACCTACCAAATCCGTGATCAATCTCCGCGAAATCATATTATCCTGGTGACAATCGACACTCTCCGGGCCGATCACCTGTCCTCTTACGGTTACCCCAAACAAACAACACCGTTCCTGGACAGCATGGCCCGTGAGGGAATTACATTCGCACGTGCGTACGCTCCATCATCTACAACTGTACCGAGTCATACTTCCCTATTCACGGGAATGTATCCACGTGAGGTCGGTATCACGAGCAATCGGCGTATCCTGCCGGATCGAATTACCACCCTGGCTGAACTGTTACAACAGAACGGTTACAAAACCGCCGGTTTCGTGGGAACGAACCGGCATTTTGAATCGACGAACCTGGACCAGGGATTTACGGTGTTTAACGAATCCACTCCCCGGGAACAGATGGTCAGTCCGTCCTTTACCGAAAAAACATTTGATTTTGATTACAGACCGGCGAAACGGACCTTGAAGCAAGCAAAAAACTGGATCGAACAACAACCTGCCGGGCAAAAAACCTTTCTATGGTTGCATCTGTTTGACGCCCACTGGCCGTACGTGTATCGAAACAAACATTATCAACAAATATCCCACTCTAACTTAGACAGGCGGAGGGACTGGGTCGAATTTATCCGTAACAACCATCATTTTAACCTAACGAAAGGGGGTAGTATTCACCGGCCTAAAAAGAATAAGTTTCTGAATACCCATCGGCTCTACGATTCGGAACTTCGTTACCTGGATAGCCAGCTCAACGGTTTTTTTGAATTTGTTCGATCCCAATGGGGACAAATTCCATTTACCATACTTACCTCGGATCATGGGGAAGGCATGGGGAACCATAACTGGTGGGGACATTCCAAATACGTCTACAACGAGCAGATCAGAATCCCTCTAATTATTTATTCACCGGAGGAAAAGAACTGGCGTGGCGACAAACTTCAACGAACGGTGGAACTCCTCGATCTAATGCCCACGATCCTGGAGCAGGCCGGAGTCCCCTATCAACAAATTAATAAACAACGGAAGAATCCTATACACGCTCGATCACTACGGTGCCTTATCGAGGAAAAACAATGTCCCCGGTTTGGGTTTGCCCTGGCCCAGCGAAGAACGTCGGCCTTTATTGGTACGGGAATGACAAACTGGTTTCAGTACCGATGGAGAAAAATGACTTTTGACCCAATTTGGTATCCGCTACATCCCCGGTTGCGCCACAAAGCCGGACACGTCCCCGGGCATCAATTCAGCCTGCTGAATGGGTCCTATTCCTACGTGTACAACGAATTAACCCGCGACGAATTTTACGACCTCTCAACCGACTATTACCAACAAACTAACATCATCCAACAATCGGAGTCCTACAAACCTTTCTCCGGTTCGCTTAACACCATACTGGAGCGCTTACAAAAACGATCGCCGTCTGATGTGAAGCGTGTAGGCCCAAAAACCCGTAAACAACTCCGGGGACTCGGTTATCTTTGATTAATTAGTTTAAGGCTTTACTCCCACATGAATTTGCTTCAAGTTAATTCAATAATTTTTTTCCTGACTCTCCGTTTGCTTTACCTCATCGCAGGCTATAGTTACGTGTATTACACGCAATTATCACGGGTCGCCTTTATTCAAAGCCTCAGAAGTTGATCATATGAAACCTAATTTAACCCGGGACTACCAAAAAGTTAGGAAGGGAAAACTGAGCGCAGCCCGAGTCGATCTCCCCATGGGAAGTTATCGTGGAAAGGCTCGTAAGGATGCGAAAAATACTCTCAGAGTTTCGAGCTAAAGAGCGAAGTGAATATGCGTATTAGTTCCCAAAGGGCTATTTGGGTTATTCTACATATGTACGTTCAAAGCCTAATATTCACTAACTTCGAACCACTCTAAAAACTAAATAACTAAGTATCCGGTACATTTGCCCATATCACAATTTGAATCAACTCAAGGGACTCTACAGCTCGTAGTACCAATCGATGACGGTACGGCCGAAGGCTGTATGCATCATCCAGTCCCGAGCCGTGCGTAGGCGATCAAGCATAAACTCCGGAGTCCCCGTTCGCTCAAGGAGACAGGAGACACCATTTTCGTCATTTCCGGAACCACTACTACCGGAACCGGGAAATTGAATCACACGATTGTTGGATAATTCAGCCACAAATAAGACACTCGGATCTCCCCCCAGGTCACGAGGAGCATTTAACTCCGTATCACTCGTCCCGGCAGTCGAACTGGTGAAATTTTCTTGACCCAGTACACGATCCCACGTCGTGTCATTCTCCGTGTTATTATCAATGACCACTCGTTCATTTCCCAGGTCGGCTACGGCTAATCGATTGTTCTGTACGAAAATTCCATTCGCAGAGGCACCTAATGCCGTGTCACTCGTTCCTGAACCACTACTTGAAAAATTAGGCTGACCCCAGACCTTATCCCAGGTGGTATCACCTTCCGTAAGATCTTCTCGAACAATTCGGGTCGTGGAGAAAACATCACGATCCGAGACGTAAAGGAAATCACCCGAAATGGACAGGTAATTCGGTCCCACAAGCCCCGTGTCACTGACAGTGGAACCATCCGAAGATAGATTGGGCTGACCCCACACCTTATCCTCCTCGGTGTCGGCCGAAGCTCCGTAAAATTGTGAATTACCCAGCTGGGATTTGGGAATGTTATAGAGGATCACACGATTGTTTTCGTTGTCAGTGACATACAATTCAATGGAATCGCCATCTACCCGAGCTTCCACATCTCGAGGCCTATTCAGTTCCGTGTCAGCTTCATCGGTCCCGGGGGGGGGGCAGTTGAACCACTTGAAAAATCGGTTTGTCCGAAAACATGATCAGCGTACGTATCTGCCGCCACACCATCCGGTTTCGGGGAATCCGTATCCGCGAAAACATCCGAATCCGGAGACGCTGAATCAAATCGCTTGGAACCACGCTACCGACC
>JBDGPJ010000178.1:0-5014 GCA_042219695.1 bacterium | reverse complement strand
TTCGGATTAAACAAGTTGAACCTGGTTGGGCGATGATAGTATTACCGCTTTGCATGACCCATTCTTAATGTTTCCAGCTTCTTTCACAATAGAGAGCGGAATACGTTAGACTTAATCGTTAGAAGAAGAGACACCATTTCTTATTAACACTAAGCCATGGATTACTGATGCTTCGACCTAAGCCGGGGATCGGATTCGAACCGACGACCTGCTCATTACGAGTGAGCCGCTCTGCCATTGAGCTACCCCGGCGAAAAGCACTATATTGTACGGGTTCGAAGAAAGGGGTTCAATGGCACGGATGAAATCGGCATAATGGAAAGGTTAACGTTGATAAAACGAGTTTTGGTGGAACTGCGCGTCAGGAACAGTTAGCAATCTTGTTGCGATAAAACGTAGATTTGGGAGATGGTTTTTGTGAGTCAGGATCGAAATCACGTACTTTCCATTGATATTGGTGGAGCAAGCTGTCGAATGGGCCGAGTATCGGCATCTTCAAAAGTACAGGACGTAAAACGAGTGGATACCTCTAAATTACGAGAGGAAGGGCCGGAATTTCTAATTGAACAGCTGAGGCCCTACGTGGAGGAATACGCCATAGACGGTATAGCCATGGCGATTCCGGCTACAGTTGACTGGGACCACAACCACGTACGTAGTGATTGTGAAGAAGTAGAATGGCTTGCGGATTCATCCAACAAAAAGAAGATCCAGGACGCCCTTAAACGACCATTATTACTTGTGAATGACGTCGAAGCTTTACTCGTTGGCGAATGGCTCCGGGGGGAATTAAAGGGGATGAGCAGTGGAGTTGTTATTTCACTGGGGGAAAGCATGGGGAGTGCGATGTTGTGGGGAAGCCAGCCTCAGCAGGGACGTAGAGGTTCCATCATGGAATTAGAACACGTAAGTCTAAACACACACGGAGAAGACGACGGTGAAACTCCTCCGGGAAGTGCTCATCACTGGTTGTCCGGCCAGGGGTTGCGCAAGCAACTGGACCAAAAGGGGGAGCTTGTGAACATGGAAGAGTTTTTTCAAAGTGACGATGACGCCCATCGTGAAATTCGAAATGAGTTTGTAAACAAGCTTTCCCACTTACTGGGGACGGTTGTAATGATGCTCGACCCGGAAAGAATCGTCCTTGGAGGTGGATTAACCAGATCTCATAAGCAGTGGTATCCCGAAGTTAAAGAGACCATGGACGATTACATTATGGAACAGTTTAGCGGGCTTCCCTCCGTTACCTTTGGACAGCTTCGAGAAAATGATGTTTTAATCGGTCCGGCAGCTTTCTGGGATTGGAAGCAGGAAGAGTAACGCCGACGTGTCAATCTTTTTTGCGAGAAAAGGATTGGATTGAAATTCCTGCTCTTATTAACAGTCAGAATTCAGCTATCAGCCTTCAGTTTGCTTAGGCTTTTTTTTGACGTTCTTTTGTTGTAGCTGACCCCAGTGGTTGAATGCTGGTAGTTACTTGTTCCAGGTTTATTTTGCTTAGCCCGAATATGCATGAAAATTTATTTTTGTGAATTATTCGTTCCGGCGGGACAGCCGTCAGCCCAGCCCTTTTTGTAAATAGAGCTGAGTTACCGGGCTACCCCGCTGGTTATGGCCGTTTCACGGCTATTAACGGCTGTCCTACGCAACGGGGTATTCCGGCAGTAATTCTGTCGTGAATTTTCCGGTTTAGCACCTTTTGGTGGCTTGCGTAGCAACTTTTTTGTTCGTCTAAAAAAAGTCAGTGCATTGATACGTTGCAGTAACAATCGTATTTTGAAATGATCTATCGTGGTAAGACATAAATGTTCATTTACGGGAGTCCTACAGCTGGATCGGACGATGCAAACTCCTGAAAATTGACTATTGGTGATTTTGATGACTATTGATAACCCCGAACAGCGTGCACAGGTCCTCATTGAAGCACTTCCTTATATTCAGGAGTTTCACGGTGAGGATATCGTCATTAAATTTGGTGGAAGTGTAATGAAAGATGACGAACTCAAAAAATCAGTAGCGCAGGATATTGTGTTGTTACAGTACGTCGGATTTGAACCGATCGTTGTACACGGTGGAGGTCCTGTAATAGCTGAAACACTGAGGAAGATGGGAATTGATTCACAATTTGTAGAGGGTCTTCGAGTGACGGATCCCGAAACCATGGATGTCGTGGAAATGGTTCTTGCGGGGCGTGTTAACAAAGATGTAGTCAATTTGATCAACATGGCTGGAGCAAATGCCATCGGATTGTCGGGAAAGGACGGGCAACTTCTCCAGGCCGAACCACATTCATCAGCCGAAGAACTGGATATCGATATCGGTCAGGTAGGTGAGATAACGTCCGTTAATCCGGAACCCATTCAATTACTTCAGGAGAAGGGTTACGTACCCGTGATAGCACCGATAGGTGTCGATGCTTCCGGAACAACATTTAACCTTAACGCCGATGAAGTAGCCGGGGCGGTGGCTCGTTCGTTGTCGGTTCGAAAGTTAATATATTTAACGGACGTAGAAGGAATTCTGGAGGACGATGAACTCATTTCGACACTCTCCACACGAGAAATCGAGGCAAAGCGGGAATCCGGGATTATACAGGGGGGAATGGTCCCTAAAGCGACTTCGGCCCGAGAAGCAGTCGAACACGGTGTTCAGAAAGCCCATATTATTAACGGGAACCGTGAACATTCACTGTTACTTGAATTGTTAACCCGTGAAGGAATCGGAACTCAAATTTTGCCCTCAACGGAGGATAATCCGGATGTCCGAATGGTTTGAAGAGGCGAAGAACTACCTGCTTTCCACCTACGACCGTCTTCCGGTACATTTTGTACGTGGAGAAGGGGTGTATTTATACGACGAAGATAATACGAGGTATATCGATGCTCTGGCTGGAATTGCCGTAAACGTCCTAGGATACCGACATCCCCGTTTTCTTGACCGTGCTGAGTCGGCCGTGGAAGAAATTCTTCATGTCTCCAATCTTTTTCAGATCGAACACCAGTTCAAGCTCGCACGTGATCTTGCAGATATGGGGTTTGACGGCGCGGGGTTCTTCTGTAACAGCGGAGCAGAAGCTAACGAAGCTGCAATAAAATTTGCACGTAAGTACGCAGATCGCCACGACCCAAGTGGTAAAACGATTGTGTCCTGTACCGGTTCATTTCATGGTAGAACCCTTGGAGCACTAACGGCCACAGGCCAGACGAAGTATCAAAAAGGATTTGAACCTTTGCCTGATGGTTTTGAATACGTTGATTTTAATGATTCGGGTTCCCTTTCCGATCAGATTGATGATTCTACCGCGGGAGTGCTGATTGAGCCAATTCAAGGTGAGGGGGGAGTCCGACCCGCAACGGATTCCTTTTTACGATCTATACGTGAGCTATGCGACGAGCACAATGCTCTTATGATCGTGGACGAGGTTCAGACGGGGATAGGTCGTACCGGGGAATTTTACGCTATCAATCACTCCGAAGTTACCCCCGATATTATTTGTATGGCCAAGGGACTGGGTGGGGGATTTCCCATTGGAGGTATAATGGTTCGTGACTCCCTGCGGGAAAAGGGATTACAATCAGGTGATCATGCCTCGACGTTTGGTGGTAATCCGTTTGTAACAGCGATGGCCCGGGCCGTTATTGATATCATACGTCAGGAAAGTTTATTACAAAATGCCAGTGAACGAGGCAGTCAACTGAAAACTCTTCTGAAAGAATTAAGCAACCGTTACAAATTTCTTGGAGAACCCAGGGGGAAAGGATTAATGATTGGAGTGCCCGTTAATGATCCCGTAGACGCGGGGGATATTATGACGGCCTGTTTAGAATCCGGACTGGTCATTGGCACGGCGGGTGAGAATGCACTCCGTTTTGTCCCACCGCTTATACTTTCCGAAACGGAAACGGAGGAACTCATCGAGCGCCTGGACAACGCGCTAAGGGATTTTTAAGGTTTATTTACTTCTTTTCGATGGTGTCTACTACCTCCATGACTTTGTCGTACTCATTGCCCTTTACCTTTTTAAATCGATCAATTCGCCCCAGTTTTTCCAGGATTTTTTGACCGGTTTTAAATTCATGTAGTGAAATCAATACCCTGGTTAACTGTTTTACGAGTTCCGGATGCTTCTTCTCAAAGGGTTTACTAACCGCAATGGGTTCGGTTGGTATCTTTCGTGTTTTCCGGAGAATCGGTAAAACGTCTGTACTCACGTCTTCCGGAAGAGCGGTTTTACGAGCTCCTTTAAACGTAGCTCCAGCCGTGTACTCCTTTTTATAGACGGATCGTACTACTTCATCATGTCTCCCAACAAATCCAATTCTGGAGAAATTTTTATTATTGGGAGGGATTCCCGCCTCAATTAGTAAAGCCTTTGGGAACAAGTAGCCGGAAGTTGATTCATGGTCCACGAAGGCCATACTTTTCCCCCGAAGATCTTCCAGAGAATCAATATTGTAATCACGGTGTGTAAATATAATTCCACGGTAGTAGTCTTGATTGTATCGCCGTGGTTTTACTATAGCGCGGTAGTCAGAAGTTTTCTTTGATAGCACATAAGAATAGGGACCCAGTAACACCATGTCGTACTGGTATGAATTCATTCCTTCAATAATCTTTTCGTAACTTTGCTCGAACTTGAGCTGTACATCAATACTAAGTTTTCGTTCCAGGTAACGAATAAATGGGGCGTGATCCCGGAGAAGCATGATAACTGTCTCGGAAGGGACACGTCCGAACGTGATGGAAATTTTGTCGGAATCCTTTTTTTTCGGGATTTCAAATTTGTCACTGAGACTGTCCCCTATGCCACAACCGGTCAGGAGTGTAAGCAGGAGACAGGAAACAAGTACAAACTGCTTTATTCTGCCGTACATACCTGATCTTTTCCTTCCGATTTGGCCCGGTACAACGCCTGATCGGCCCGGATGATAAATTCGTTGACTGATTCTCCTGAGTTAGATTCTGCCACTCCGGCGCTGATCGTGATCTGCCGCTCAAATGAATCGATTTCGCT
>JBDGPJ010000177.1:11932-16994 GCA_042219695.1 bacterium | reverse complement strand
TGGTTCGGATGTTCGCCAGGAGCCCCGCCAACATCCCGGGATTTATCATGAACTCTTTCGAAAAGGGGAAGCATTTACTTATTTAAGTGATGATATGTGCGAGGAATTAGAACAACTCGGGGCCCCGGAGGATCGTTTGTTCCACCAACCCCTGGGAATAAAACCGGAACGATTCAATGAGTGCGAGCCTTCCCCGAGAAACGAAGAAACAGTTCGGGTTTTAACGGTGGCCCGTCTTGTTGAAAAAAAAGGAATCGATCTTTCTTTGCAGGCCATCCACACATTATTGGAAAAAGGATACAATCTCCAATATACCATTGTGGGTGGCGGCCCGCGTCTTGACCAATTGAAAAAACTTACTCGTGACCTGGGAATTCAGGATGAGGTTAACTTCAAGGGGCCCCAATCAGCGGAGGAGGTACTGGAATCCTTCGGGAGGGCGGATTTATTTGTCTTAGCCAGCCACACTACTTCGAGTGGGGATCGGGAAGGCACACCAAAGGTTTTGTTGGAAGCTCAAGCCAGCGGATTGCCTGTAGTAACGACAAAACACGCCGGAATCCCTGAAATCGTGAAGTCCGGTGATACGGGCGAACTGGTGCCGCAGGGGGATGTTCATGCTCTGGTGGAACATCTGGAACGGCTGATAAAGGATTCTGAATTACGGATGCAGATGGGTGAATCGGGTCAGGAATTTGTACGGGAGCAATTTTCGGTGCAGTCCAATATTAACCAGCTTGAAGAACTTTATCGTGATTTGGTTCATTCCTGAAATTTACGGTAGAAACCCGTTCTCTTTTCATTCAGGTTGATTTAGTACCATTTG
The DNA here is from genome assembly GCA_042219695.1 of bacterium. GTDB lineage: Bacteria > T1Sed10-126 > T1Sed10-126 > T1Sed10-126 > JBDGPJ01 > JBDGPJ01. Next base: position 16,168 of record JBDGPJ010000177.1, on the reverse strand, counting down.
AAAAATTTGCAAACAAACTAACAGATTACTCCCTCAAGGATCACCCTCGACTGTTAAGTCTGGATGAATACGATGGAGTTATTCAGTCTATTTAATAAAAGGGAGGCTTATCGCTTTACGTTTAATGGCTTATATACCGGAAGTTTGGAACATTGCACCTTAGCTGTCAGGAGTCAGCCGTCAGCGAAGGTTAAAAAACATTTGAAAGCATACTGCCGTGAGCTGAAGGCTAATCGCTGAGCTCCGAGTGCTTATGAAAACAGGTGTGATGATTTCAACTTGTTTTCGCAAAAAAAGTTGGGAGCGACATTTTGTCACGGCGTATTCAACAATCCCGATTTTTCAAGGCGATGCAATCTTGCTCAATCAACAAAAGGATTAAGAATGAATAAGAACGAGCCTCGTGAAAGAAACTGAGAAACGTTACCGATTAGAATGCAGTGGAACTGAAAAGGCTGGAATGAATCCGATCCCCGGGAGATAACTCGGGTGTGGTTTCATTTATTTGTATGAAGCAGATCGTTTTCCTCGGCCTGTTGTAACAATCGTTCGGTCTCTTGTTCGTCTACTTCTTCCGCTTCATCAACCAGCATCACGGGGATCTCGTCTTTTATAGGGTACTTTAGCTGTGAATCGGGGGAAAATAAAAATTCTTCTTCCTCAAAATAAATCAGTGGTTCCTTGGATTCGGGACAAACGAGTATATCCAGTAGTTCGTCATCAAGAGACATCGTGGAAAACCTCCGGATAAATATAAATTCCTTGAATGCTTAATCAAATACCATGGTAAAACAACAGGGTCGAAAGATAAATTGAAATTTTTTTTGTTGTAAGCTGATACTTGACAATTCCGGCATGGTGAACGTACTATTTTGGTCATTCAAGTGATCGCGGGGTAGAGCAGTCTGGTAGCTCATCGGGCTCATAACCCGAAGGTCCCGGGTTCAAATCCCGGCCCCGCTATTATTTTTCTTTAAGAGTGGACTGGATTTAGAGGATTGACTGGTAAACGCTAAGTGAATGATTCGAACATCGATTCATTGGAACACCGTGAAACCGGATCAGGTTTAAATCAGGTTATGAATTACTTCCCGGGCTAAAGACGTACAAAAACAGCTCAAGTAGTTTTTTCTTCCCGTTAAAACCAGTCAGTTTAGTCCATTCAGTCCATATCACAGCGGCGTAGCTCAGCCTGGTTTAGAGCACTCGGCTCATATCCGAGTTGTCCGGGGTTCGAATCCCCGCGCCGCTACCATTTTTTTCTCCGACATGAATACAATTAATGCTCTCCGAACGTTTTTCGACAACCGTATTTCTCAAGGCGCCCCCAATTTATTTTTTGTGGCGGTCTCCGGCGGGCCGGACTCGGCTTTGCTTTTACACCGTCTTGCTGAATTCCGTGAAGAGTACTCCTTTGATCTTATAGCTTTACACTACAATTATCACCTCCATGAGCATGCCGACAAAGCCGAGCAACTGATTCGTGATCGCGTAGAAAAGTACGGTGTAATGCTTGTTTCGGCCTGTTTGGGACGTTCTCAACTCCTCGAGCAGGGGAATCATGGCCTTGAGGCCAGGGCCAGGGATTTACGGTACGACTGGTTCGATCACATTGGAGAATTATACGAATCCGCCGGAGTATTTCTTGGACATCACCGACGAGATCAGGTTGAAACCGTTCTTTTGAATATTGGCCGAGGAACGGGGCTTTACGGTTTATCAGGCATGGAACCGGTTCAAAAAATACAGGGTGGGCTAAATCGATTTCGACCGTTTCTGAATTGTGAAAAAGAACAGATCAATCGTGAAATCAAGGAGCTCGAAATACCCTACGTAAATGACCCCACCAATCAAAACACGGATTTCACCCGGAACTGGATACGGAATGAATTGTTGCCGGCATGGGAACAACACCAACCGGATCCCACCGGAGCGCTGACACAAATTTCACGGCAGGCTCGGACCGAGAACGAATTCTGGGAGAAACACCTCATTCAAAAAATAGCTTTTGACGTGTTAGGAGGGGAAATACAGGTTGATGTACGGAACTTAAGGGAGGCTACTCCGGCGGAAAGGAAACGATTTCTACATTTCATTTCACGAAAATATTGTGGAGGCCCGGGGAGCTGGGACCGTGTGCACATTGAATTGCTCGAGAATCTTTCCCTGGAACAACCCTCCGGGAACGGTATAGATCTTCCCGAGGAATACCGAGCGGTCAAAGAGTATAACTGGCTAAGTATTTTTCCCCGGGAGTCAATAAGTCAGTCCGATCGCCCGGTACCAGTAAGGGAGCTTCCATTTACTTCTTCGGATTGGACGGCGGGAAGACTGTTTATCGGACAGACCAGGGATCAGATGGGTGGTATGCCTCTGGTGTCTAATTTACACTACAATCAAATTGAACAACTTACATTACGCACCTGGAACACCGGGGATCGAGTTGAAACCGGGCAGGGAACAATGAGTGTAAAAGAGTTGTTCCAGGAGATGAGGGTACCCTACAGGGCTCGGCGGTTGTGGCCGATGGTGATCCTCAATTGTGAGGTTATTTGTGTTCCTGGTTTGGTATCAACTAAAGTACGTTCGTATGAATCCAAAACATCAATTGGCTTTTGGCCGGAACATCCAGCGTTTCATCGATTGGGACTGGTGAAGTCAAAACAATGAGTGGAGACGCACCTTTTGAATCCGCTGATGACATTGTCGACGAAGTTATACTCGAGGAGTCCGAAATAAGCGAGCGAATCCGGGAACTTGGTGAAACAATTTCCCGTGATTACGAGGGAGAGGAACTTCTTGTGGTAGGAGTTCTTCGTGGAGCTTTCATTTTCATGAGTGACCTGATCCGGCATATCTCGGTACCAGTGAACGTGGATTTTATGCTCGTTTCATCCTACGAAGATCGCAAAGAAACCAGTGGAGTTGTCCGTATTATTAAGGATACGAAGGAAAACGTGGCCGAGCGCCACGTGTTAATCATTGAGGACATTGTTGATACGGGACTTACCTACAACAGCCTTCGTGAAACGTTGATGACACGCGACCCTGCCTCATTGAGGGTCTGTAGTTTGCTCAACAAAAAGGCGAACCGGCAGGTAGAAGTTTCCGTGGATTATTATGGGTTCGATGCTCCCGATCATTTCCTGGTGGGATACGGTCTGGATTACAAGGAATATTGCAGGGAATGTCCCTATATTTTCATCCCGACCGAGGAAGCCATCAAACAACTTGAATAACTTTTTTTCAGTAAGATGATTCAGTAATGAGTTATATTCAGAACCGGCTGTTACCGGACCAATCTCCCGGGATCGTCGGTATTTTGAATATTACGCCCGATTCGTTTTACGATGGTGGTGAATACAACGAAGTCGAGGAAGCCGTTTCAAGAGCCACGGCTATGGTTGATTGTGGGGTGGATGCTATTGATGTGGGAGGGGAGTCAACTCGTCCGGGAGCCAAAGAAGTATCCAATGAAGAGGAAATCAGTCGCGTAGTACCGGTCATTAGAGGGATACGTGAGGCGGAATTAACGATTCCCATTTCAATCGATACGTCGAGCGCTCGAGTTGCGCGACAGGCTCTGGAGGCGGGAGCTGATATTGTTAATGACGTGACTGCTTTGCGAAATGATGCCGGGATGGGAGAGGTCATTGCTGAATTTGATGTACCCGTCGTTTTGATGCATATGCAGGGTACTCCTCGTACCATGCAGGACAATCCCCAATACGATGACGTGATTGTGGATCTCATAGAATTCTTTCGTGATCGTGTCGAGGAAGCATTAACAAACGGCATCCGGGAGGAGCAGATTATTATGGATCCCGGGATCGGTTTTGGCAAAACCCAGGAACACAATCGGGAAATTTTTAAAAAAATCGATCGATTCGAGAAATTGGGATTGCCCGTTATGATGGGGCATAGTCGTAAATCCTTCCTTGAACCCATTACAGGCAAACCCGCCCGGGATCGTCTGTCCGCTACGTTAGCCGTATCTTCGTATCTTTACGAATGTGGGGTGGATTTTATTCGAGTGCACGATGTTCCCGAACACGTTGACGCGTACAGGACTCTGGATTGGATCCACGGTCGGGGGGAAAGCTAATGCCCCAGGTTACGTACGTGGAACCTCAATTTAAAGAGTTACAGGAAGTTACAATCTCGATTGAAGAAGGACCTCTGGAGGGGGACTACACGACTTATATTCACGAAATTCGGGATGAACAGTTAGTTGTA
>JBDGPJ010000177.1:9475-11922 GCA_042219695.1 bacterium | reverse complement strand
TGGTTCAGTCGTTGTATTTGCCTATCACTGATAATCAGGACATTAACTTGAATTTCATGCGTGTTTCAGCTCGATTTCAAACACAGTCCAGTGTTACGAGACGAATGGATCGTATATCGACTCCAAGAATTGTAATTCCCCGCCCCGACAAAATGCAACGTGTCCAAATGAGAGAGTTTGTACGGGTACCTTGTTCGATTCCCGTAACCATCAGAACCATGGAAGATGGTGGATATCGTGAACTTGAGGCCCAGGCGGTTGATATTAGTGCGGGTGGTATGAAATGTGAATTAGATGAAGAAATCTCCGAGGAATCCGAAGTTATGCTTACGTTTGAACTTCCTCTCACGGACGAATATATTGATGACGTATTTGGTGACATTCTTCGCGTTCTGGAAGACACGGTTGAAGATTGTTATGTTGTAGCATTACAGTTCTCGGGACTTACGGAGGACAATCAGGAACGTATAATTCGATACACTTACAGACGTCAAATTGAAATGAAACAAGAAGGACAGTGGGTGAGTCAGTAAATTGACTGAATTTGTAGCGATTAAGGATATACTGGATATCCTGCTGGTATTCCTCATTTTTTACGGGATTTATCTTTCAATACGGGGAACTCGGGCGCTTCAGCTTATACTTGGGATTGCCGTACTGCTTGTATTTATGGGGCTGGCTTTCTGGTTCCAACTCCGTACGCTCGATTTTTTATTTCGTCACATGTTTGAATTTGGGTTAATCTTCCTAATTGTTGTTTTTCAGCCTGAAATTCGTTCGGGACTGGCCAATCTCGGTCAACACCGATTCTGGTCTTTCTTTGGAGAACTGCAGTCAGAAAAGCTCATTCGATCCCTCTTGGCAACAGCGGAAAGTCTTTCAAAACGTGAAATTGGAGCACTCGTGGCCATTGAACAGGAAGTGGGGCTAAAAAATTATATCAAAACGGGTACGGAGATTAATTCCGAAGTCACGTCGGAATTAATAATGACCATTTTTATGTCGAAAGGTCCACTGCATGACGGAGGCATTATCATTAAGGATAACTCTATCAAGGCTGCCGGCTGTATTTTTCCGTTGAGTGACCGTACCGATTTACCATCCAGTTTTGGGACCCGTCATCGTGCCGCGGTGGGACTGGCCGAGGAAAGTGATGCCCTCGTGGTTGTTATCTCCGAAGAAACCGGAAATGTAACACTGGTACACCGCAATAAAATCGTGTCTGATGTTGACCTCGATACGCTCGAGGATCACTTATATCTCCATCTTACGGAGTAAATTATGTTCCGGAAAATTAAGAACTTAATATTAAACAACTGGCCCGCTAAAGTGCTCTGTTTACTCATTGCCATTGCTCTCTGGTCCTGGGTTAAAATTCAGCAATCGGATGTTCGCACATTCAAGGTAAATTACTCGGGTGTTCCCAAAAACCTCGTGGTTGTCGACAAAAACAACACGGTAAGTGTAGAACTCAGTGGACCGAAAACAAAGCTCAATTCCATCACCCAGGGGGACTTAAACGTCGAAATCGATTTAAGTAAATACGAGGCCGGCGAACATTTTGTTCGGATCTTACCCTGGGATCTGAATTATCCTCGTGGATTAAAAGTGGATAATATCGATCCCGGTATGGTTCGTGTGGTCCTCGAGGAACGCATACGAAAGACCGTTCAGGTACAATCTCAATTTAATGGTCAAATTCCGGATGGTTACAACTTTCAATCCACCTTGGACCCGGATACGGCGGTTTTACAGGGTTCGCGAAAAATCTTGAGTGGGATTTCGAAGGTTGCATTGCCCTCGATCGATTTAAGCGATCAGACGAGTAATTTTACCAGAGTCCTGGAAGCTGACATTCCCGAAGGAGTAAAGTTAACTTATCCAGAATCCAATAAATTCACGGTGGAGGTTACTATTCAGGAAGAATACGTAACGAAACTTGTATCCGATATCCCCGTGAAGGTACTGGGGGTTCCTCAAGGAATGAAACCTGTAATAGAACCCTCATCCACCATTCAGCTAAAATTACGTGCTGCCAAACGTGTTATGGATGACCTGCAACCTTCGGATATTCTTGCCGAGGTGCGGGCTCCTGATACCGGTACGGGACCTGTGATACGCTCTGCTCATATTACCCTTCCCAATTCCGTCGAAAAGGTTGGGAGTCAGGGGGATCGTCGTACCGTCAAAGTTTTACTTAAACAGCGTGAACCCGAGAAAACGGAGGTCTCCCCATGAGTGATTTATTCGGTACGGATGGTATCCGGGGAGAAGCCAACAAATACCCTCTTGTTCCTTCAAAGTTGATGAAAATTGGTCAGGGCCTCGGCGCCTGGTACAGGGAGAATGGGCCCGAGGGACATGAACCCGTAGTGATACTGGGACATGACGGCCGGCAAAGCTCGGGATTGTTAGTAAGTGCCATGACGGCCGGTCTGAGTACCGCG
>JBDGPJ010000177.1:0-9465 GCA_042219695.1 bacterium | reverse complement strand
AACTCCTACCCTTTGTTGGTTGATCCAATCCAAACCTGTGTTGGGAGGGGTTATGAATTCGGCTTCCCACAACCCATTCTATGATAACGGGTTGAAACCGTTTCGACACACGGGAGAAAAACTTAGTGAGGAAGACGAACGACAGCTTGAAACAATTATCGAACAGGAACAGTTCGATCCAGTTGCTCGGGAATCAATTGGCCAGGCAACTCATGACTCAAATTTGGTCGACCGCTACGTTCGGAAATTAACTCAGCGTGACGTACAATTTGACGGTCACGTCGTTATCGATTGTGCCAATGGTGGTACGTCTTTTCTGGCTCCCGAAGTACTTTCGAACGCTTGTGGTGAATTAACGGTTATAAATCGTGAACCGAACGGGACGAATATTAATGACGAGTGTGGGAGCTTACACCCGGAAGTCGTGGAACAGGAGGTCATCAATCGAAACGCGGACGTTGGCTTTGCATTTGATGGTGACGGAGATCGAGTTTTAGCGGTTAACTCAGAAGGTGATCTGGTGAACGGGGATATTTTAATGTATGGACTTTCTCGTAATTTACAAAAGTCCCCTCCTCAATCGGGACTGGTTATGACGGTGATGAGCAACATCGGTCTGCGGCGGGCCCTGGATCGCGAAAATATTCCCTTCGAGGTCGTGGGAGTTGGGGATCGTAATGTATACCGAAAATTAAAGGAGCTTGGATGGAGATTGGGGGGGGAACAATCCGGCCATATCATCGACTGTGACTGGATTCCGACCGGAGATGGTTTAAACACGGTGCTGCGGGTACTGGATATTCTGGCAAAGACGCAATCAACGCTTCGCGACTGGCAGGAGGATGTCACAATTTTTCCTCAGGTTCTGCATAATGCATCGGTTACTCAAAAACCCCCTCTGGAAGAATTGGATCAAACCCAAAAGTTAATTGGGCGAGTAGAAAATGAACTTGGTAAACAAGGTCGGGTACTTGTCCGTTATTCGGGAACGGAATCGGTGGCCCGTGTGATGATTGAAGGCCAGGACAAGCAAACGATCGAACAGTACGCCAAACAAATCGGAGAGCGAATTGTCGAGGACATTGAATCAAGGAGTGAAGTTGCGCAATCATGATTGATTTGGGTGTGAATGTGGATCACGTTGCAACGGTTCGAGAAGCGCGTCAGATTTCGGTTCCCGATCCCGTTGAGGCGGCTTCCATTGCCGAACGAAACGGAGCCGATGGAATTACTGTACACTTGAGAATGGATCGTCGGCATATTCAGGATCGTGACTGTAGACTGCTGCGTGAAACTGTGAAAACCAAGTTAAACCTGGAAATGGCCATCTCGGATGAGATGATTGAAAAGGCAATTGAAATCAATCCGGATCAGGCGACTCTTGTTCCGGAATCCCGTGAAGAAATTACAACTGAAGGAGGATTGGATGTAATTGGACATTCGGAACGGGTCTCGGAAGTAACTCAGAAATTATCGGATCAAGGCATGGTGGTGTCCCATTTCGTGGATCCCAATGAGGAACAACTCGATGCCTGCGTGGAGACCGGCGCCAGCGCCGTCGAATTGCACACCGGGGATTACGCGGAAACCGAGCCCCGAAGTGAGTCGCGGCAGGAGGCACTCACCCGGCTTGAAGATGCTTCGGCTTATGCTTCCAGTATCGGACTCGACGTGTATGCCGGACATGGATTAAACTATCGTAACGTTCAGCCCGTGGCTTCAATTCCCGAAGTTGAGGAGCTGAATATCGGTCACGCTCTTGTAGCCCGTTCCGTGCTTGAAGGCATGGCGCAAGCCACCTCAACAATGAAGGAACTGATGATCCAGGCTGAGTGATAAAACCTTTGCTACCTTATCTACAATCAACCTATAATCCATTTTTCATATCAGGACACCAAACGAGTAAATTTGGAGAGGAAATTTATGTGTGGAATTGTTGGTTACACTGGTGAACAACCCGCGACGCCCCTTTTAATCGATGGACTTCACCGGCTCGAATACCGGGGGTACGATTCGGCCGGGATCGCTGTTCAGGAGGACGGGAAATTACACCTTCAAAAAGTTGAGGGGAAGATCGATGAACTCGAAAAAAGTCTTGAAAATTTCAATCACGAGGGAACAACGGGAATAGGTCACACTCGCTGGGCAACTCACGGTGAACCGTCCCATGAAAATGCCCACCCGCACTTCAGTGAAGATGAAAAATTGATGATCGTACATAATGGCATTATTGAAAACCATGAGCAGATCCGAGAATCCCTGTCCGAAGATCCGGAATTTACGTCGGAAACGGACACGGAAGTCCTCGCCCACCTTTTCTCCGAAGAATACGAGGGTGATCTTACGGAAACCGTTCGACGATCCCTGCAGAAAGTCGAAGGGTCTTATGCCGTCGTAGCTATGCATGCGGATGAACCGGGTGTCCTTGTGGCTGCCCGTGCCGGAAGTCCGCTCATACTTGGAAAGGGAACCAATGCAATGTTTGCGGCATCGGATTTACCGGCCATCCTGGATTATACCCGGGAGGTTGTCTTCCTGGATGATGATGAAATTGCCACGGTTACCCAGGGTGACTTTGAAGTTCAAACCATCGACGGGGAAACCCGTAGTAAGGCGGTCAACCAGATTAACTGGGACGCAGTACGGGCTGAAAAAGAGGGTTACAAGCATTACATGAAGAAAGAAATCACCGAACAGCCTCGGGTTATGAGGGACGCTATGAGAGGACGGATTGGTGATTCCGGGGACGTTGTTTTTCCCGAATTAGAAATTAGCGCCGATGAAATACGTGATCTCGAGAAAATTGTCTTAATTGCCTGTGGTACGTCGTACCACGCGTGTCTCGTGGCAAAGTACTGGTTGGAGGAGTTCACTGATTTACAGGTCGACGTTGATATTGGATCGGAGTATCGTTATAGAACGTTACACCCCGGTGACAATGAATTACTCGTGGCCGTCAGTCAAAGTGGTGAAACGGCCGATACTTTAGCGGCAATCCGGGAAATTATGGAACAAGACGTAACGACACTGGCTATTTGCAACGTAGTGGGTAGTACCATGACACGTGAAGCGGACGGTGTGATCTATACCCACGCCGGTCCGGAGATCGGGGTGGCTTCAACGAAGTCCTTCACTACTCAGCTCGTCGTTTTATTCTTGTTTTCCCTGTACGTGGGACAGTGTAGAGGTTCTGTTGATTCCCGTGAGGATCTCCTTGAAGAATTACAGGAAATTCCCGAACGAGTCGAGCAGCTTATTCAGCGAGAATCCGATTACGACGACCTCGCCCTCGATCAGTTTAAAAAAGATGATTTTCTCTATCTCGGCCGGCACCTCAATTATCCCATGGCACTTGAAGGAGCTCTCAAACTTAAGGAAATTTCCTACATTCACGCGGAAGGGTATCCCGCGGGGGAAATGAAGCACGGCCCCATAGCCCTCATCGACGAGGATATACCCGTCGTTGTGTTGAGTCCGAAAAGTCGAGTCCGTGAAAAAATGATTAGTAACATCGAGGAAACCAAGGCCCGAAAAGGATTGGTTATTGGAGTAGGGATGGAAGGTGATGAAGAGCTTTTTGATCTATGCGATTATTCGATCGGGATTCCCGATTGTCCCGAGCTGCTGACACCTATGTTAACTAGCGTGCCCATGCAATTAATTTCATACGAGATAGCGGTAAAACGAGGATGTGACGTGGACCAGCCACGCAATCTGGCGAAATCCGTGACCGTGGAGTGATATATTTTTTTGTGTATTGTTGCTTGAATTGAAATAATAAATTTCCAAACTAAAATATGTCACGATAGTTTTAACTCTGATTTAAAAAGACTGAGCTTTAGTTTATTAAGACTGATTGTGTAATAATCATTTGCTGTAGTTGGAGAACTCGTAACAGACACTGAATTTTTTTACTGTTTTATATTCATTAAGGAGGAGATTCGGATGGACGATCGTTTCAAAAAGGAGTTTTATCAGCTCCGCCGAAAGATTTTTAAATTTTTAGGCAATGCCTTTCACATTTACGATGAAGATGAAAATGTGGTGCTTTATTCGGAGATGAAGGGGATGAAGTTAAAAGAGGACCTTCGTATTTACGGCAGTGAAGACATGGACGAGGAGCTGTTAACCATTACGACGGATCAGATCCTGGATATTGGAGCGACCTACAACGTGGAGGATCCCCAGACGGACGAACGGGTGGGTTTTCTCAAGCGTAAAGGTATGAAATCCATGATCCGGGATGAGTGGCAGTTTCTGGACGGGGACGAAAATGAAATTGCCCTGCTTACCGAGGAAAGCTGGTTCATGGCCCTGGCCAGCCGGTTCATTAACCTGATGCCCCAGTCCTACAAAATAGAAGTGGACGGGGAGGAAATCGCCACCCTGAAACAAAATTTTAACCCGTTTGTCTATAAGCTGGATATCAAAATTGATCCCGAGTTATCCGATGACAAACTGGATCGCCGGCTTATTTTAGCGGTTGCTGTACTCCTCGGAGGAGTAGAGGGTAAGCAAAGTTAGTTGTTGATCATGTAGCTAATCGCACCTTGAAATCCGGGTGGGAGGAGAGTATTTTACAATCAATCAATTTCCCGGTCGTGGTTGGGATTACGCTCCTCATTACGACGATAAATGCGGTACGTTGGATAAGCAAGTTCTACTTCCGGGGACTCACGCATCAGGTCCATAACTTTATGTGAAATGCGAGAACGGATTTCACGTCGCCCTCGCGCCCGGGTCAAGTATCGTATGGTCAGTTTAACCCCCGATTCTTTAATATCCTGGTAGATTCGGGGTTTAATATTTTCGTACCGGATGGCGTATCGATTTCCGAGCTGTTGTATCTCCTCCCTTGCCCGCCGATAATTGATTCCAATTTCTGATTCCGCTGGTTTCTTCATCAGTTCCTCCGCAATTTCCAGGTCGCTTTCAAATGAAACGATTATTCCAAATTCATCCCATAAATAAGGGAATCCCAGTGTACTGTTATACAATGGCTCCTGGAATATCAGTTGGTTGGGAATATAAATAATGCGTCCCGTACTCTGTGTGGCATCAACCCAGTTTCCAAGCTCCAGTATAACCGTGTGCAAAGGAGTTATATCGATGATATCCCCCTCGATGTCCTGGATTTGAATACGGTCGCCAACCCCAAACGGGTGAGTAGAAAGAATTTTGATCCAGCCAAAGAGACTCATCAATACGTCCTTCAGTGCAATGGCAAGACCGGCGGCAACGAAACCGATAATCGCCGTTAAAAACGCCAGGTGCTGGATCCAGATAAACAGGAGAATTAACAGGACGAGTACAGTAGTTGAGTAATGTGTGATTTTACGGAAAACGTGTCGCCGATTGGCGTTCTCCATATTTCGGTTAACCAGCCGGATGATGTATCGGTTAACCAGAAGACCCCCGAGTATACATATTACGGAGACTAATAAACGACTGATGGTGGGAAATGCTATGGCCTGGTGAATCTTGTTAAAAATTTCACCGGTCTGTTTTGTAATATTTGGAATCAACTGTTTAATCTCCAAACCAGTCGTTCAAGGTTGTGTGAATTGTGTCCCATTGTGACTCCGGATTCTTATGACCGAATAGAGTACGAATGGAAGCTACTCCATCAGCACCGGCGTTTAGACAAGCTTCAATATTATCGGTTCTTACACCTCCCAGGGCAAGGATGGGGATGTCAAAACGATTACAGACGTTCTTGAGTCCCTCCACACCGGGGATTTCATTTCGACCCCGTTCAGGATGTGAATTCGTGGTAAACACGGGCCCGTAAGTCACGTAATCGGCTCCGAGGACCTGAGCATTGTGTATTTCCCAGTCCGAGTGAGTGGAAACACCAATAATCCAATCGGACTTCCCAATTTGTCGGATGGTATTCTCTGATACTGCGCTTTGGGACCGATGTATTCCATCCGCCCGAGCAAGTATACCGAGATCGATTCTGGAATTCATCATTAACTGTGTAGTACGTTCGTTCCGGATTTCGGAGAACCAGTGAAATCGCTTCCGGTCACTAATTGATTTATCCCTTATCTGAATAGAAGGGACACCGAGGTCGATCAGTCGATTTACGCGATCGGGTATTGGTTCCGGACAGACCGATTCTTCCGAGATCGCCATGTAACGAAAAGGGGGAGCACTGGTAGAATCGTCCAGTGTTCACACCACCTTGGGAATAGGCTTGGAGCAATCTATCAGTCAAGCCTATAAAGCTGGGGATATTAACAGGCTTAATTTCATTGATGATTGCATATCCGGGTCCATAGATTCTGACATTCCCGGCTCGGAGGGTCAAACACCATTGTCTCCTACGATACTATGATTTGTACTCCTTCTTTCCCGGAGTCATTTAAGGATTCTTGCTGAAATCAACGGAACAATACAAGGACGTAAGGACAATCTGGAAACACTGGTTGAGAATTTTAATGTTTTCGACGATATTATGAAACAAGGATCAATTTCAGGGATACTTACGGGAATAAATATGGGAAGCAGACGATCGACGGTCAGGTGATTCCTACGATGTTTAAGCGAAGCGGAATACTTGTGATGTTGATAATGACCGGTTTCTTCCTATTAGGTTGTGGGGGACTTATGCCCGAACAGGTCGAAGCTGTGCAGGTGCAGGTGGGGGCTTTCCAACAAAAAGAAAACGTCAAAAACCGTGCAAGCCTACTTAAAAACCTTGGTTATAAACCCCTTTTGCAAACCAATGCTCAAGGATTAACACGAGTTCGTACCCATTCCTTAAGTGATTCCCGGTACCGCACTTTGAAGCGGACGTTGAATCGTAAGGAAGTTCAGTTCATAACTATTGGTAAGGAGCCGGCGCCGGATCGGTCGATCCAGAGAATACGTCCCGAAATCCTGGAGAAGCTACCTCCGTTACGGGATTCCCATCACACGGTGGAATTGAGTCGAGAAGTATCACGTCGATTGGATAAAGCAATGGGGACTGATTACGTATGGGGGGGAGAAAGTTTTGAAGAAGGGGGATTTGATTGTAGCGGATTGCTTGTGTGGTTGTTTCGTTACAATGACATGCCCCGAACATCCACACGCATGTGGAAATGGACAAAACGAATTAAACGGGAACAGTTACAAACCGGTGATTTCGTTTTCTTTAACTTCGAATCCACAGGAGAACCGGATCACGTGGGACTTTACCTTGGAAATAACAAATTCGTTCATGCAAGCAGCTCTTACGGAGTCATAAAGGCACGATTTCAGAAGGAGTATTATCAGCGCCATTTGTTTGGACTCGGTCGTCCACCGGGGAACTAACTAAGCTTCTCTATTCGGCGGAGTCAAGTTCCGGTAAGTCCGGTTGCCCGTAAACGACCTTTGCCAAGATCCAGTAACAAATTAGGGAAAACACAAACCCAAAAATCCAATTGGCCAGGTAAATCCACGAGAAGAAGCGCTTGATGGGTTGTCCTGAAAGGGCGCTGTCAAAGGGGCCCGAGTACCCATTGAAGAGAAGGATCCAGCCCGGTAAAAGAAATCCAATTGATACAATAAGGGTAAAAATTCCCGCCAGGTTAAAACCACCGTGAAATTTATAGGAACCCGCCTTTTCATACAGGTCATTGAGTTTGAGACGAGTTTTACGGTAAGCAAAGTAATCCCCGATCATAATTCCACCGATGGGAGCCAGCAAGCTGGCGGCCCCACCCAGCCAGAGATCAAGGTACCAGCCGGGATCCGAAAGAAGTACCCAGGGGAAGGTTAGTAAACCGATGATCCCGGTAATAATTCCTCCGGCTCGAAATGAAATGGTCTGTGGCATCAGGTTGGAGAAACTATTGGCGGGTGCGACAACGTTTGCGGCCATGTTTGTTGTAAGAGTAGCGACGGCAAATGCAACCATGATGACAAACACAACGATGGGTTGTTCAAAAATACCCAATAGTGTGTATGGGTCCCACAATCCCTTGGCTTTCTTCTTGGCTTCAATATAGGGGAGTACAAATGATTTCCCGATAGATTTTTTGGTTTTATCGGGAAGATTCGAGAGGAACGACTGGTACTGAGAATTCTGTTTTTCGTAGGACTTGGCCAAAAAGCTTTCCCGGTTAAAATTCTGATCGACCTTTTGTTCGTGTTGATCCATCACATCGGCCATTACGAGTCCAGTGGCCTTCTTGGCAAGTTTAGTGACGTCCTTTTCGGAGCGCGATTTAATTATTTCCTTTAACTGGCTTTTGGAAAGGTCGGTTTTGTTTAACACGGATTGTTGAAGTTCGGGATGCTGGTTTAACGCCGACGTTAATTTTGTCTGGGTAAATTGGGGCATAAAAATCAGAAATGCGCCGGCCGTGATAAAGGCAATGACAAATCCAAAAGGTCCCATGGTTCCGTTCAAACCAATGAACTGTCCCCAACCTTGCTTGGATTGCGACCCGGCGTATCTCGTGAAGTCGGGAATATTCAAACTGAGGGTGGCCCAGTACCCTACCATCGACATCAGTGCGGGAATAAACACGGCCCAAAATTGCTGTCCGGACAGTCCTCCGGCTGCTCCAATTCGTTCCATTCCTTCCGTCAGAACCTTCACGAATCCCCCACCTTCGTACCAGGCCCAACCAAACATGAAGACAAAACAAAGGATCAGGAAGGGGGCACCATAGCGTTCCAGCCAACGAATAGACTCAATACCACGCCAGACAATCCAAACACAGATTCCCCAGAAGATCAGGAAACCGAGGAATTTACCGGCCGTGGGAGAGAACAAGGGGAAATTTAGTTTGTCCGGCCATAGGTATTCCGTATCAACTAACGCTTCTAACTTGACCATGGCCACGTGAATGGCGAGCCCGCCCATCCAGGACTGCACGCCAAACCAACCACATGCAACAAGCCCACGGAATATAGCGGGTATATGGGCCCCGTGGATACCAAAGGAGGATCGTATTAGAACGGGAAACGGTATACCATACTTTGTTCCGGCATGTCCATTAAGCCAGAGGGGGATAAATATTAGCAGGTTACCAAGGATAACGGCGACCATCGCCTGTTGCCAGTTCATTCCTTTAGCAATCATACCGGAAACGACGTAGTACATGGGAAGGGTAATACACATGCCGATCCAAAGAGCGGAAATATCCCAGATCCCCCAGGATCGCTCAGAAAGTGGCGTAGGCATAATATCTTCGTTGGATAGTGGTTTCTTGGTGAGATCCTCGTCGGATTCAACCAATCCGTTATCTACGTTTACGTTGTTGGATGCTTCAGCCATGTGTACCCATCCTTCCTTCCAGGGAATTGAACAATATTATTTTGGTGAGTCCACTCTGAAAAGGGGTTCCCCTGGCTTTTAAATTCCTGAACGCCTTCAAAACCCGTTTTCACCCCCATCTAAATCTTCCCCCATCGAGTGGGAAGAGTTTTTAGAGGGAACTCAGTTAATAATAGTTTCATTACTTTATTATAATACTGAGGTAAATT
>JBDGPJ010000176.1:0-6837 GCA_042219695.1 bacterium | reverse complement strand
CGAACCATTCGTACCAGAGCTGGAACAGGGTGATCCCCAGACAGGTGAATATTCCAAGTAAGGGGGTAAGCGGGAACAGGGGTACGGTAAAGGGCGTATCGCCGTTGGAACGCTTCCGTCGTAATAACATCGCCACGTTTACGAGGATAAATGTCATTAAAAAGAGTAGACTGCTGGCCGTACCAAGGGTTTCCAGGGGAAGAAATATGGCGACCAGTATTAACTAAAATCCACTGATCATGATGGAAGCAACGGGAGTTTTTCGGGTGGAGTGGATTTCACTCAGTGAATGGGGGAGCATCCAGTCCCGGCCCATCGAAAAGGCTACGCGGGAAGAGGCCAGTATTGTTGCGTTCAACGCACTGAGAGTGGCAAATAGTCCTCCACCGAGAACGAGAACAACTCCAAAGTTTGGCATGAAACTTCCCGCTGCTTCCACAACGCCCAGTTCACCAAAGTTTCCCAGCATTTTCCAGGTGGGCACGTCATTCTTTGGTGGGACAGCACCAACACAGATAAATACGACGAGGAGATAGATGGCCACGGTAATACCCAGTGAATACATGATGGCCCTGGGAATAGTGGTTTCCGGATTTTTAACTTCCTCACTTACGGTTGCAATTAAGTCGTACCCCTCAAACGCTATGAAGGTAAGTCCCATGGCCGTGACAATTCCGGTTATCCCCTTGGGCATAAAAGGTGATAAATTGTTCTGTACAAGAGCCGGTTCCTGAAAGACCTGTTTCAGACCGAAGCCAATGAAGACCGCAAGGATGAGGATTTTTCCGATTGTTATGATGTTTTCGGTTTGTCCGCTCGCGTGTGCGCCAATGATATTAATAACGATAAAAATAGCGGAGATAATTACGGTGAGAATGGACACGGAAATTCCGTGGCCAAGCCCTTTCAGGGGTTGTGTTATAACGGGCGCATACCGGTGGAAAAATTCTAAGAAGTAACTCCCAAACCCCCGAGCGTATAAACTACAGGCCACAACGTATGCGAACCAGAGCATCCAGCCCGCCATAAAGGCAATAGAATTGGGGAGAACTCGTTTTACGTAGGCGTAACCGCCACCGGACTCGGGAATTGCGCTTGAAAGCTCGGCGTAGCTGAGGGCCGTAAACAACGTGACGAGCCCGTTTAAGCCAAACGCAAGAATAGCGCCCGGGCCGGCTTTACCCGAAGCGATACCGGTTAATACAAAAATACCCGCCCCGATCATCGCACCAACACCGATCATCGTGGCTTCGAATAATCCCAGGTGGCGAGCTAATTGGACGGAAGTATCCGAAGTGGTATTTTGATCGGACATGTATCCCGTATTCCCCGTTCCATAGAATATCGATCGAAATCTTTTGGACATAATCCTAACCCGGAAAATTAATCATATAAATACTGTCAGTACATAGACCGTTCAACCAAGGGTCGTCAATTTTAAGGAAAAGCATGACTACCGGGTAAACCGGAATACCAACACCGGGTTCCCACTCAGTATTTTGTGAAAATACGTTAAAAACGACAAAGTTTATTTGATAAACCTATTTAATTTTGGAGGTTGTCCTGGGAGGTGACTTTTAGAGAACGATTGAAATTGTTAACCATAAGCCAAAGAAGTAATGGCCCAGAGTAGGATCAGAAATCATGAATGCTTTACCGTCAGTTCGTGTCAGCATCGGTACAGTATATAGAAGTAAGTTCAATTGTATGGTTAATTTCAGAGAGTTCTCATTTTTACCTCAGCCGGAAGTTTATTTTCGGGGATCTCCAATGAATACAAAGTCAGAGATGTTAAGATACAGTGCGAGGTGAAATGTATTATGACGGATCGTGATGTCATCGTTCACGTGGACATGGATGCTTTTTATGCTCAGGTGGAGAAATTGGATGACGAGGAACTCCACCATGAGCCCGTGATTGTTGGAGGGTTGGGTTCGCGGGGAGTTGTAGCGACGGCTTCCTACGAAGCACGCGAGTATGGTGTCCATAGTGCTATGCCCATGTCCCAGGCCCGTGAGCTGTGTCCTCAGGCTTATTTTTTGCCCCCGCGTTTCGATCGGTACCGAGAAATTTCACAACAGATTCATTCCATTTTTGACGATTATACCGACCAAGTTGAATCCCTTTCCCTGGACGAGGCTTACCTTGATGTGACGGAATGTATGGAATCGTTCGATGATCCCCTTGAATTGGGAGAGTTACTAAGAAAACGAGTTCGAAAGGCCACGAGTTTGACGTGTTCGGTGGGGGTTGGTCCCAATAAACTCATTGCTAAAATGGCTTCCGAGTACTGTAAACCTAATGGCTTAAAATACGTACCTGATGAATACAAAAGTGAATTTCTTGAACCATTACCTATTGGAGAATTAAGGGGAGTGGGAGAAAAGACTGAACGTCGCATGAACAAAATCGGGATAGAGACTATCGGTGATTTGCAGTCGATTGATCTTCCGGAACTCCAGAAGGAATTCGATCAGCGTGCGATCGTATATCAGAAGCGTGCACAGGGAGAAGACGATTCCGAAGTGAATCCCGAGGAGGAGTCGAAGTCGATCAGTAAAGAAACGACGTTCTCCGAGGACTTAACGGATACCGGGGAAATGCTTTCCAACCTGGAATCATTAGCCGAACAGGTTCGGGATCGATTGAGGGAAAAGGGATACGAGGGACGAACCGTGAAAATAAAAGTACGGGATAGCGAGTTCAATACAGTGACTCGGCGCAGTAGTTTCGATCAACCGGTTGATGAGCTCGAACCGATTTTGCAAAAGGTGCGGGATTTATTTCAAGAGCTCGATAGAGGGGATCGTGGAATTCGCTTGCTGGGAGTGGGGGTTCACGATCTGTATCCCAGTGGATTTCAGAAGGACTTGTTTGAGGATACGGGTGATGACGACCTCGAAGGTGCCCCCGCCTCGGAGGTAATCGATCAAATCAATGATGAGTACGGTCGCGACACCATGAAATCAGCGAGTGATTTGTAGACGTTCCGAAAAATCATATTTCTCGAAAGTGCTTTGACTTCCCCTCCGATTCTATTTACATTTCGTTTTATTTTCCAAGGGAGGAATTGACATGAATCAAGTTGTAGTGAGTGGAATGCGTCCTACCGGTCCTTTGCACCTGGGACATTATTTTGGCGTGTTAAACAATTGGAAACGACTGCAGGAAAAATACGACTGTTACTTTTTTATCGCGGATTGGCATGCCCTTACGACGGATTACGATAATACGGAACGGTTACAACAGCACCGTAAATCCGTGTTGAAAGATTGGTTGGCGTCCGGAATTGATCCCGAGAAATGTACCATTTTTCTCCAGTCCGACGTTCCGGAACATGCCGAGTTACATCTGTTAATGGAGATGATTACTCCGGAAGGCTGGTTGAAGCGCAATCCGACGTACAAGGAAGCTCGGGAGGAAATGGGTGAGAAACGAACGCGCCACGTTGGATTTCTTTCTTACCCCGTTCTTCAAACTGCGGATGTATTGGCTTATAAAGGAACACGTGTACCCGTGGGAGAGGATCAAAAACCCCACCTCGAGCTGGGTCGACGAATTATCCGGCGTTTTAATGACCTTTACGATGCCGACTTACCGGAGATGGAAGCCATCCTGAACCATGCGCCCCGTCTGTTGGGAATGGATGGGAGGAAGATGTCCAAGAGTTACGGCAACACGATCGATCTCAGTGATTCACCGGAAGGTCGCAAGGATAAGATCATGGGGGCCCAGACCGACATGGGTCCGGATCCCGGCGAAGAAGTACCCCAGGAAGGGCCTGTGGCGAATCTGTTCCGTCTTTTGGAACTGGTAGAGGCCAATGATTTGGTCGAGCAGTACGAAGAGGAATATACGTCCGGTGAAATACAATATGGTTACATGAAACAGGACCTGGCGGAAGCCATGAACGAATTTTTCTTTGAATTCGACGAACGTCGTCGTGAACTGGAACAGTCCCCGGAACGCCTCGAAGAAATTTTGGAGACGGGCAAACAAGTTGCACGTGAGAAAGCGTCCAAAACCCTGGGTGAAGTCAAGCAACACATGAATTTCACCACGACACGATAACGATTACGATTCCTCAAACCTTTCCACGTTTGCACAATTGCGAAAACGTGCAAATGAATTGAGGGTGTTTGATAAATGGGTATGGGAGAAATCGATCATCGTTTGAGTCAATTTTTTGATGGGCTCAGTAACGGAATTCGGTTATCGATCGTGAAGGAGTTACTCGGAGATCGCTGTTATGTATCTGAACTGGCTAACCGCCTTTCACGTTCCGTAACATCGGTTTCCCGGCATTTAAGGGTATTAGCGGATAACGACATTGTTCAGTCGGAAACGGAAGGACGTAAACGATACTTTTTTCTTAAACGTCCGAAGTTAATTGATCGTGCACTTCAGCTACGCTCGTTTTTTGAACGTGAAAATAAGTAGATACGTTTACACGTTTGCACAATTGTACAAACGTGTAAAGAAATATTACGAAAGTGAATGTTTATGAAGGTTGTGCTCATTCTTGGGATTTCTAAAGGAGTGTCATGATGAAGAAGATTGCGCTTGGTCAAGTTAATACCACAATCGGGGATTTTGAGGGAAATGTTCGGAAGATCGTGGATTATTCCAATCGAGCTGCCGACCGGGGGGCAGAATTAATCGTGTTCCCCGAGCTTGCCTTAACCGGGTATCCTCCCCAGGATCTTCTGGAACGTCCTTCCTTTGTTCAAGCCAATTTGGATGCTCTTGGTAAGGTTGAGTCTAAGGTGGGTGAAATCGATGTCCTTATTGGATACGTGGAGAAGAATGCTGAATCCACGGGGAATCCGGTCCATAACGCGGCGGCCTATATATCCGATGGTGTGGTTGAATCCCGGCATTTCAAATCTCTTCTACCCAGTTATGACGTTTTTGACGAAGATCGTCACTTTGAGGCCGGAGGAGAAGTTGTCATGACCGGGCCCGACAACAACATTGCCGTAACTATCTGTGAGGATATATGGAACGATCCCGAATACACCGGATCCTACGATCAACCGAAATACGAACGTAATCCCTTCCAGGAGGTCCTCGAACACGATCCGGAACTCATTATTAATTTGTCGGCGTCTCCCTTTGTTAAAGGGAAGGAACGGTTTCGGGCCGGGATGGCTCAAGCGCTTGCCGATAAGTCCGGTGTTCCTCTTTTACTCTGTAATTTAGTGGGGGGCAATGATTCACTCGTGTTTGACGGCCATTCGCTGGCTATAAATGGGGACGGTGATTTTCTCGAAGTGGGTGCCGGATTTGAAGAAGAGTTAGTAGTTGTTGACTTTAATGAATCCGGGGTAAAAGACGTGCAATTCGAAGACGTTCTGGACAATGTTTACGATGGACTTGTAACGGGATTGTACGACTACCTGGATAAATGTGGATTTGATTCCGCGCTTGTAGGACTTTCCGGTGGGATGGATTCCTCGCTCACGGTTACACTTGCCGCTGATGCGCTGGGTCCCGACAATGTTACGGGGATTTTAATGCCTTCCGAAATTTCCTCCGAAGCCAGCGTGACCGATGCCGAAGACCTGGCCGATAACTTGGGCATTGAAACCAAAACATTTGCTATACACGATGTGTTTGATGAATACCTCGATGTTTTCGAGGAAGAGTTTGCCGGTTTGTCCTGGGATACAACTGAGGAAAATTTGCAGGCACGGATACGGGGGAATATTTTAATGGCGATGTCTAATAAATACGGTGACATCGTTCTTTCCACCGGTAATAAGTCGGAGTTTGCCGTGGGATATTCTACCTTATACGGTGATCTGTCGGGAGGATTGGCCGTTATATCCGACGTTCCAAAGACCATGGTTTATAAACTGGCTGAACATCGGAATGAGCGGGGACATGTTATTCCCGAAAACGTATTTTCAAAACCTCCTTCGGCAGAGCTCGCCCCCGATCAAAAAGACCAGGATGTTCTGCCGTCATACGACGTGCTGGACGAGATCATTGAACGATACGTTGAACGCAAGGAATCCAGCCGGGCGATTGTAGAAGCTGGTTTCGATCAGCAAGTCGTTGAAGATGTAATCCGTCGAATTGATTTAAACGAATACAAGCGTCAGCAGGCACCTATTGGTCTAAAAATTACATCTAAATCCCTCGGAGCCGGCTGGAGAATGCCCATCACCCAGCAGTTTGATTCTCCGTCTCCCGTTCATACATGAAAGTACACGTGCTTGGTTCGGGGGATTTATGCCCTTCCCTGACGCCTGCCTTACGTGAAAGAGGAGAAAATTATTTATTTGACGCTGGTGAAGGGACACAGCTTCGCATGGCGGAAGCCGAAATTTCTCGTGCCGATCTGGAAGCGATTTTTATCAGTCACATGCACGGCGATCATGTGCTTGGGTTACCCGGCTTATTAATTCGTCGATCACGTGAATCCGGTAAAACTCCTCTCGAGTTATTTGGTCCCCGCAGTCTCAAGGAATTCGTTGACGACGTGGATCGAACAGTCGGTATTAATTGCCAATTTGATTTACGGTTCACACCGTTAGAAAAAGAGCATCTGTTTACCCTGGGAAATGTCTGGGTCGGTACTGTGGCCGGTGATCATCGAGTTCCTTCCAATGGATTCGTCATTTGCTCCCGGGAAAAAAAGCGTAAATTTCACCCTGAGAAGGCTCGCGAGCTGGAAATTCCGGAGGGTCCGATCTGGGGACAACTACAGGATGGACAAACCGTTACCCTGGACCACGGGCGTACGATTGAACCTGAGCAGGTTAGCGATCCTCCCGAGCCTCCTCCAAAAGTCGTGTATTTACCCGATACTCGCCCCCTTGATAACTACCC
>JBDGPJ010000175.1:0-3096 GCA_042219695.1 bacterium | reverse complement strand
CCGAGTACTCGGGAGTTAGCCCGGCTCCACCTTCACCCCACACACCCGACGAATGAGCTTCATCAACCAATACCCAACAATCCATTTCCCCGGCGACTTCCAAAATCTCTTTCAGGGGGGCCCGATCCCCATCCATGCTGTATATCCCCTCCACAATAATCATGCAACCATCGTACGTAGCCCGGCAATCGGCCAGCAATTCTCGGAGTTTAGCGACGTTATTATGGGTGAATTGCCTTGACTCGGCTTCACTCAACTGCGTTGCTTCAACAATACAGCGGTGACTAAGTTCATCACACACAATAAGATCTCGCCCGGTTGTTACCGCCGGTATAACTCCAAGGTTCGTTAAATAACCGGAGCCCAAAACAAGCGCCGCTTCCGTTTGTTTCCACTCCGCAATATTGCCCTCTAACTGTCCGTACAATTCGTGGTTACCGCTGATGAGTCGACTGCCTCCGGACCCGGCTCCATACTCTTTTGACGCTTCATTTTGAGCCTCGATAACTTCTCCGTGGGTGGACAGTCCCAAATAATCATTCGAAGAAAAATTAACGTATGTCTCGCCTTCCTGTTCAACGGTCCTTCCAACACCTGATTTATAATCCGGGAGTTCACGAAACAAATCAATTTCCCGAAGGGAGTTAAGACGCCGTTGTAACCGATCCTCGAATGTTTTACTCACTTTGCTGGCTCCTGTGTCTCCAGTACACAATACCAAACACTACAGACGTAAGCATCAAAACAACCAGACCCGTCACGTCGGCCAGGTTCGATACCACCTTTACGGCCTTTGTTATTCGGGGGCCGAAGGTATAAGCAATGAAAAACACGACGGGCATACTCACAAGAGCGGCGAAGGAATCGTAAAGCATGAATCTCCAGAAGGAGACCTTCAACATCCCGGCCGTAAAAAACGTGGGAAAGCGAATACCGGGAACCTGACGGGCCGCCAATAAACTTCTCGGTCCATACTGCCGGTAATAATACTGTGCTTGGGCGAGTCGCTTACGACTGATAAGCCATCGAAACACCCGAGTACCCAGTACCCAGCGCCCCCCGTATCGACCCATTAAATACGTAATAACATCACCGGATAGTACACCCAGGTAACAAACTAACAGTGTATATCCCATCTCCATTTCCCCCGTAGCCACCATGAAGCCACTAACAATAATAGTGGCTTCCTCCGGCAACGGTACGCCCAAACCAGCAATCGTTAGGGCAAAGTACACCGCCCCATAACGAAATTGAACGACGTACGGTAAAAACCATCCAATGTATTCAATCACGGCGTTGTTTCCAATCCAGAACCCGGCGATACCACACGTCCGTTCCTACTGGTTTACAGCGATTTAAAACACGGGCCAGCTCTTTGGTGGACTTTTGATCGATGTCACGAAATGAACGAAGACCTTGTTTCCAGAAACAATTTGCACCTTCCATACCAAACGGTACTCTCTCAACAAACAATAATTTTTCCTGCACGGACTGTACAATGGGGACTACCATGGTCGATTTACGAAAGGCCTCGGGGCCTTCCTGCTCGATTACCTTTTTTTCCTGGGTCGACCATCCCACAAATTGATTTAGGGGTTGATAGGTATAAACCATCGTATAAAAATCCATACCTCGCAGTACAAGTACACAGAATAATCCGAGTGCAATCCAGACCATAACTTTTTTAACTCCACATTTGGGACGTAAATACCTTGTACCTGACTCGTACAATCGCCAGGTCATCAATGCAAAAGGTGGAAATCCGAGGTAACCGATCACCGGCATCTCGAACAATCGCAAGTTCCCCATTCCCGGAACGGTATACCGCCATCCACCAAGGGCAAGATAGTTCCAGAATTCCCATAAAAACCCACAGATCAAACCGGCCATTAACCAGCTGAGAACCTGTTTATAATTACCGGATTCACATTGTCCCCAAAAACAATCACGTCCGTGACGATACTCAATCCATTCAAGTACCAACAACAGCCCACCCCACACAAACGGAAAAAAAACCGTCGGTAACAGAAATGGACCAATAGCCCCTACCAACCCTATTAACAGTAGTAATGTTCGAATAGACCCGGGTGTACTCCAGGATGCGCGTTCCGATACAAAATCGGGAATAACGCCCGCCACGGATCGCTTAACCACCCACATCCCGGGCAATACCGTGGCAAACGATATGGTGGCACCGAACCACCGCAGGGAACGCCTAACGGGTATATTTACGTAAAACCAGTTTGCGAGGTACAGGTTATAAGCCTCAAAAAGATACCAAATCACGGCCGAACATGCCGTTACGTAAGGGAGAAACGAAAGCGAGCGATCGGATAATATCGATCGACCGTGGGCACTGTTACACCCGTCCAAGAATACAATAAAACTCCACCACACGAGGGGGTAAAACCACATTGCCACCCAGTTGGCCCCCATTACGTCTTCAAGTACGTGAGACGGAAGAACACCTAATCCCCATGCATGAGTCAAAAGGAGCCCAAAGACACCCAAAAAACAGCATAACTGTGTATAAACCCGATTTGTTCTCATGAACATTGACTCCGGTGTGAGGAGACTACAACTTGAAACCTAAGAAATGTCGGATTCCAGGGCATCCTGAGCCCGCTTAATAGCTTCCTGAAAATCATCAAACTGGTCGGGGTCAAATGTCATGTACATGAAATTCACCTGTACAGAAATTAATTCCTCTTCCTCGTCGTACCATACGGAGTAAAGATCGCCGTCATCCGCTTCGATTTCAACAAGGTCACGCACCAAAACCACTCCTTTCTATTCAAAGTTCGGTGGTATAAGACTGAATGATTCATGGGAATTTTCAATTGATCACATCATATCCTCCCCTTCAAGCGACCATTAAGTGTACATGATTTTGGATGAATTTTCCTTGATTCTGGTCAATAATAACAATCATTGCTTTCCGCCACTGATTTTACCCGTTATAATTCTTTGTGATTATCTTACGAAAGGAATTCAACCATGCCGGACGAAGACGAAATTCGAGAGAAATTAAAAGAATGTTACGATCCTGAAATCCCAATCAATATCGTGGACCTCGGCCTCATTTACGACATTGAA
>JBDGPJ010000174.1:3286-7761 GCA_042219695.1 bacterium | reverse complement strand
CTTCTTACAAATGATCATCGTAATTTTTCATGGTTCACTTCAATAATAATTTGCTGAAGGAGAAGAATATATGTGAAATGATTCACGGTCCGATAATGAAGATAGGAGAGGTTTGGGCCTTAATAGTGAAGGAAAGGGGGGATTCGACAAGTGAAATACGATCAGGAGATTAGTAGAGGAGAAACGTGCTCAATCAAAAAGGAAGGTAAAATGATTCAATTTAACCAAGTAAATAAAATGACCGGTAAACCTCCGGACGATGTGAACGACGAGATTATGAACGCCGCCGAGCCCTCGTATCCGCTTCCTATCCGGCAGTAAAGATCGCTTACGAACTCAAACACGACCGAGTGTAACTTCGAGGTTCCAATCAGTCCGGAAGTAACGATCAGGACGATGGGAACGGTGAATAGGCCCTTTTTTCGAGTTCGAAATCGTTACGTCGAATCCTTTCCGTTTCCCCAAGACCGGATACCGAACCTGTGTTTATCCGTGCTCGGGATCACGCCCTTGAAGGCATTCTATGTTTCAGTTAGAAAATTCCGCTTCCGGTTAGAGAGTACCCAACTCGGAGCGATCCTTGCTTTCGTTACCGGTTAAAAATATCCGCCAGGAACTCCGTTTCCTCCTGCATGAGCTGACGGCCGTTGCGAAGGTCGTCCCGTTCACGTACCGCAGTTTCGATGATGACCACCTCAATCCCTTTTTCCTCGAAGATCTCAGCCATGTTTTCGAAGTTCTTCCGCTTGAGTTTTCCACGTTCCCGGTGAATGGGAGGATGGAAAAGTTCTTCCTCGGGGACGTAATCACCAATGTGTAGGGCGTGAAGGAGGTCTTCCGGTAAATCACGGTATAATTTTTCGGGCGGTTCGGGAATTTCGTCGCTGGTCTCCACCTGTGTAAAAATATGGGCCAGGTCAAAACAAAACCGAACGTCGACTCCGGAGTCCCGAACCTCCTGCAAAACAGGTACGACTTCCTGCTTGGTGACAAAGCCCACGTCCCACTGGGTGTTGTTTTCCAGGTGTAGTAGCATATCCCGATCCTCACAATAGGCTCCCAGCTCCTTGAGACTTTTAATTAAGCTTTGTTCCATGATGTCCAGGTAGGTTCCCTCGGCCTGGTAGTAAGGTATCGATCCCGGATGCATGACACAGTAATCACAGCCGAGTTTATCGGCCACGTCGATGTATCGTTTCATGTACTCACAGGCGGTGGCGCGATCCTCTTCCTGGAAGGAACAGGTGGAATTTGCCACGAAGGTGTAGGGCAGATGTAACGAGAGTGTCACGTCGAGTTCGTTGGAAAGCTGACGGGCCGATTCCAGTTCGTCGTCCTCCATTTCGAGGTAGGGGTTGGGAATCCCGGCGTCCAGTTCCACGTGACGGAGTCCCTCCTGGTTGGCTTCCTCGAGCTGTCGTTCGACGTCCCGTTTTATCCGGTTCCCAACGCGTGCGTCCATGTCCGCCACGCTCAGGTCTCCCTCGTCAAACTCGTTCTGTTCCTCCTCCGAGAGCATCTCGTACTCCAGTAAATTCGTGAAATTACGTCCTAATCTCATTGTTTTTTCCTCCAGTAGTGTAGTTGATTGAGTCGAACCTTGTCCTGATTACGGATTCAATTCATGTTGTAGTTTAAACTATAAATATTCAGTGAGTCCGTCCAGTCCGTTAAAGCGTTTCATCAGTCCAATGACAGATTTAATCGTTTAAGGACTATCAGGATTCGAAACCAATTCAAAAAAACAGAAAAAATACGTCGAAATATTTTTCGATGCCAACTGGCGACAATGGAAATCGAAAAATATCAAGTAAGTTGACTTAGAAAGAATACAAGCAACAACAGTTATGAACATGACTTGTCTCACAAATGAGCATAAAAACAGACGTCCTTTTTTGTTCTTTACGCCATGCTTCGAACCTCTTGCGCCATGGGTCTTCCAAAGGCCATCACGTGATTCGGTACTACGTGTGGTACTCGACATAGCCTTCGGTTATTAGCATTCATCAACCGGGGAAGAACGAATAAAAGCCGACTCAAGCTGAAAGGTCGATAGCTGATCGCTGAGAACTAAAAACATTGTGGATTCATTCGAGTGTCCCGACCGTGGTTCCGAAATGATCATCGTTGTTGTATTGGGGGGTTCGCTTTTTTTGCTGTTTACGCTCTACTCCATGCCCCATGCGTTATTTTGACATGGATGGGGATTCATTGGGAAACGACCCGCCCAGAGTCACTTACGAGTTGAGAGTTACGAGTTTCAGGTTTCACGTTTTATAAACTTTCAACTTTGAACAAGAAACTCAATGATCCCGGGGAGGGATCGACCCGGGCCAACCTGATTTTTTTTACTCTCCCAACCGGTTAGGGATTCTTTCGGTCTAGATCCCCTCAGTTTATTGGAAAAAAGGGAGAAGAGATGGAGGGAGGGGAATACGAGAAGGAAGTGAGAAATTTAACGTAATGAAAGTAAGGAAATGTTGTATCAGGACGAAAACCCACCTAAAATAAAACCATTATAAAATTAACTAATAAGTAAATTTTATCGCATGGTAAGTTAATGTTTAAAAATCGGGCGGATCTTTCTCAATGAAGAAATTCGGGTGGTTCATTAAGAAATTAGGCTGTTTTGGACTTGTATTCAGTGTACTGCTGTTTTTAACGGCAGGCGGTTTTTTTATTTACACACTCATGCAGTTTGGCTCGGGGAAGCCCACCAAAACAGTCAAACTGGATGTCGGCTGAGAATGAGTTCATCGATTAACGGATTTAATATTCTACAAGCCAGGGATTTTCAACAACCCCAGTTCAAATGTACCTTGATTGGTACGGACTGAGTACAAACGATCACCCTTGTTAATGGGTTCTCCTTCCTTTTTGAACCATTTCGTAATCACGGCCGAACTTCCGCCATTCCCCGGTAGGGACATCAGGATTTCGGAGGTCATAATACTAAACTTTTACCCGGGGGGATGGATTGTCAATCTCATACTCTGGAATGTGATAGTGTGTGGTAAAAATAGGGGATTATTCAGAAACGTATAGAAATTATGGAACCTCATGGAGGTTTCAGCCTGCTTTTCCTCTACGTCATCAAGCCATTTGCTCGATTTTTTCGATGACCAATTGGCCGATGCGTTCCTGGGCTTCGCTCGTACTGGCGCCAATGTGGGGAGTGGCCACCACCGAGTCGTTTACAACTAACGGGGACGTTCCGGGAGGTTCCGTTTCGAACGTATCCAGTCCCGCTCCACGGAGGTCTCCGTCTTCAAGTCCACGTTGTAGTGCGTCTTCGTCGACGACTCCTCCACGGGCACAGTTAATGACGACGGCCCCCGGGCGAAGTTTATCGAGTTCATCGTCCGATATGAGGTGTTCCGTTTCATCCGTGAGAGGTACGTGCACCGTAATAATGTCGGATTGAGGGAGCAAATCATCGATGCTGTCCTGGGGTTCCGCGCCGGCGCTTCTTATTTTGTTGTGATTGATGTATTCGTCGTAGGCAATGATCTCGGCCCCGAACGCCTCCAAAATATCACCGATGCGCTGGCCAATTCGGCCATAACCGATAATACCGGCGGTTTTTCCCTGGATTTCCCCTCCGGTAAGTTCGGATTTTATCCAGTTCCCCTGTTTGATCTCTCGGTCGGCCCGGGGAATTGATCGATATACGGAAAGGATATGTCCGACAACGAGTTCGGCGACGGCGTTGGTCGATGCTTCCGGTGTGTTTTCCACGTTTACGTTGGCCCGTTCACAGGCTTCCAAATCGATGTTGTCCAGGCCAACGCCCGCCCGAACGATACCGATAAGCTGGTTCGCTTGTCCGAGTAAATCGGGATCCACCGTGGTACCACTTCGGACAATCAAAAAGGATGCGTCTTCAATCTTCCGTTCGAGGGGATCACGTTCAAAACACTCCTCGATTTCAAATTGAGAAGAAGATTCAAAATGATCCACAACGGACTGATCCACGGGATCACATACGATGATTTTCATGACAATCGTCCTCCAAAAATTATTTTAATTTTGATTTTAATAGAAGTGTGCTGATCAAAAGAACGATAGAGGATAATGATTTTAGTCATAAATGGAAGGGACGTAACGATGACAGTGTATCTCTTTTAATTTCTTAACGAGAAATCCACGACTGTCAGATTGTGGATAAACCCAATGGGGCTACCAGCCCATTTTTCAAAATGGGGGATAACGATAAAAGAGATTGAAACTGTAAAAAGTCACCGGAGCTTTGATAGTGGTGTAAAAGAATGGGCTGAAGCCGATACCACGGGCTTAAGACCGTGGAGTGACTTCATGTAAAAGACAACGACCGGGGAAAGTTTAGTTGTGGGAAGACAGTGTTCGTTTGAGTGTTTTCTCCACGGATAATAGGGTTTGTGCCGGATTATGGCTCAGATAATCAGGGTTATCGTAGTACGTCCACGTGTATTGACTGTCATATCGAAATTCAACCA
>JBDGPJ010000174.1:0-3226 GCA_042219695.1 bacterium | reverse complement strand
TCTCGGTGCCGGTCAAGTTGAACACTCCCGTATTAGAGATTTGTTTCCAGACAGTGGTTGTTTTTCCCTTGAGTTTGATTTTTTTCATTCCGCATCGTTCGCTTACCATGTCTTCATCGGAATTCTCCCAGATCTTTTTTCGGAGAGCTTCCGGACATTGAGGGAGTCTATATACCTGTGTTTGCTCCTGTTTCCTATCGATAACAAAACCGGAAATTCCTCGTAACCAGCTTATTGAATACAGGCGAAATTCTTTTGTCCTGTTTTTGGTTGTTTCGAGGGGTTTCACATTCGGGATGAATTTAAGTCGGTAAGAGGCCAGGTTCCGGACGTATTTTTTCCAGGGGAGGTTGTTTTTCCGGTATTCTTCGTACAATGGTGGGGCGGAATCGGGGCGGACACCGGAAATTGTTTCCGGCGCTGTATCCCCGGCACTTGTAGGAGATGGGAATAAAACCAGGATGAAGCAAGCAATAATAGTGGAAACAACACGAACAGTCGTGAGGGTGAACTGTGAATTTCTCACAAGTAAGCCCCTTACGGATTTAAAACAAGATTGGACAAGGGATGTACGACAGCGGTTTTACAGGTAATCCTGAATTTTGTCCTGATAATTGGGGAAATACTGTTCGATGGTCATAATGTCGAACTGTCTAAGGATCGATTCCTTGGGTTCGCGATCGAGTAAAAATTCAAAAGAAGCTTCCACGAGATCCTCAGGTTCGGTATCCTCGACCAGGTCGTTGTAATCCTCCTCGGGGACCTGAACGGTGTGGTGGGAAGAATCCTGCCCTTCGAGTACCGTTACCTGGCAGGTCCAACCGTCATTCTCCTCAGTGCATCGAACCTGAATATTGGCCATCAAGATCACCTTCAATTATTATTTTGAGGCTGTACCATGAACGAACTTCTCATTTCAAAGTAAGGCGATATAATACCCGTCTTGATTTAGTCTCTTAACATAAAATATATCCTATAAAGACGCAGTAACAATCGGAGTGATTCATCATGACCGTAGCAACCTCAGCAATTATCGGAATTGTGGCATCCCTTGGAGCCCTGGCGTTTGCCCTTTACCTCACACAGTACATCCTACGTCAGGATTACGGGAGCGACCGTGTTCAGGAGTTATCCGAATACATACAAAAAGGTGCCCGGACGTTTATGTTGCGGGAGTTTAAGGTGCTTTCCATTTTTGTCGTTGTTGTGGCTATTGCTCTCTGGTTTGCCCCTTCAATCGAATCCGTGAAAGCACAAGGGTGGCAGATTGCCCTTGGTTTTGTACTCGGTACGGTTGCTTCCGGTCTTGCAGGGTGGATTGGAATGAGTGTAGCCACCCAGGCCAACGGTCGTACCGCCAACGCTGCACAAAACAGTTTTTCAAAGGCGTTAAATATTTCCTACTCGGGTGGAGCCACGATGGGGTTTTCCGTCGTGGGGTTAGGCTTACTCGGCTTAAGTTTGATTTACTACGTATTTCCCGGCGACGGTTCCAGTCATATCTGGCTTGGTTACGCGTTTGGGGCTTCCGGTGTTGCCCTGTTCCTGAGGGTGGGCGGAGGTATTTATACCAAGGCCGCCGATGTTGGAGCCGACGTCGTTGGTAAGGTCGAGGCCGGAATTCCGGAGGACGATCCACGGAACCCGGCCGTTATTGCCGATAACGTGGGAGACAACGTAGGTGACGTCGCCGGAATGGGTTCGGACCTGTACGAGTCGTTTGTTTCGGCCGTGGCCGCCACGATGGTACTGGGGATTGGAGTTAAGCATCAACTTGTCGATCTTGGGGTTGAAACTTCCTTCCATAACCTTCCCGTATACTTCCCTCTCATTTTAGCTTCGGCCGGAATTGTTGCCTCCGTCATTGGGGCTTTGTTCGTACGAACAGGGGGAGAAGAGGAGGATTACGAAAAGCAGGCTCGAAAAGCACAATCCGCGTTGAACAGAGGTAGTATTGTTGCAAACGTGTTAATCGTTGTATTTGCAGTTGCCCTTATATTTTTAATGTTTCCCGATGGCTACATCGCTTCGGAAGCAATCAAACGAGCCGAAAGTGGTTTGAATTTGCAGTGGGCACTTATAATTTCAATTGTCTCCGGTTTAATTACCGGTGTTGTCATCGGTTACGCGACTCAGTACTACACTTCGGACGAATACAGCCCGGTTCAGTCGATTGCCGAGGCCTGTAGTACAGGAGCGGCGACGAATATCATCGAAGGACTGGGCACGGGGATGGTAAGCACGGTGATCCCGGCAATTTCAGTGGGAGCGGCTACGCTTATAGCGTTTCACTTCGCCGGTCTTTACGGTATTGCCCTGGCTTCCCTTGGAATGTTATTGACTCTCGGAGTCGTACTCGCCATGGATGCTTACGGTCCGATTACCGACAACGCCGCCGGCATAGCGGAGATGGCCAACCTCGGTGAGGAAGTCCGAGGACGTTGTGAAGCGCTTGATTCCGTAGGGAATACGACGGCTGCCATTGGGAAGGGATTTGCCATTGGTTCGGCTGCCCTGGCGGCGCTTGCCTGGTTGGCCACGTTCTTCCACGAAGCGGAAACCGTGGAAGCCCTGGCTGCCGTGATGGATCCGTCCCTGATTAACCCCGCTATTCTCGTCGGGCTCATATTGGGATCGATGCTGACCTTTTATTTGTCCGCCCTTGGGATTCATGCAACGAGTGAAGGAGCCGGTCAGGTCGTGAAGGAAGTACGTCGACAGTTTGACGAAATAGACGGGGTCCGGGAAGGAGAACGCGATCCCGATTACAACCGATGTGTCGACATAACAACGACCACCGCAATACAAAAAATGATGTTACCGGGAATTGTAGTCTTAATTTCCCCCATTGTTATCGGTTCGATTCCCGGACTCGGTATTAATGCCGTAGCCGGTATGCTGGCTGGAGTCCTTGTTACTGGATTTTTGATGGCCGTATTCATGTCTAACGCGGGTGGAGCCTGGGACAACGCCAAGAAGTACATTGAATCCGGTGAATTTGGTGGAAAGGGTAGTCCGGCACACAAAGCATCCGTAGTGGGGGACACCGTAGGGGATCCGCTTAAAGATACGTCAGGGCCCTCACTAAATGTGCTTATTAAGCTGATGGGGAAAGTTGCCGTCATATTCCTGCCCTTCTTTGCCGCGGTCGCCTAAGGTTCCAGGCAGTCCCTGGTGATTTAATACCACCTGTATTCTAGTGAACGTGGGGGTGTTGAAATCCCTA
>JBDGPJ010000173.1:1903-2844 GCA_042219695.1 bacterium | reverse complement strand
GGGGAATTATGGTCCCTTCCTCGCTCTGAGGGTGGGTGGCCAAATTCCGTCCAAGGCAGGGAGGAATACGTGTAAGCGGGGCGGGAACCTTGCGTCCCTGGTTGAATTGTTCCCGTATCTCATCACCGTTTTCTTTCCCCAACTCATCGTACTTTTCCAGAATACGTTGCTTGAACGTCTCTTCACCGAGTTCTGACAGCAAAAACTTAAGCCGGGCACGATTACGATTATCCCGGTTCCCCCGAACATGAAAAAACCGAACCACGGACTCCACCAGAACCGGCAAGTCCGATTCTTCCACTTCGTCAACGAGTTGACATGAACGTTGAGGGATTGCTCCCAGTCCTCCACCAGCATATACACGATACCACCGTTCACCGTTGGATATGTCTTCGTGGATAAATTGAATTCCGAGATCCTCTCCACGCAAATTGACCTGCTCGCTGGCGGAATCAGTAACCGTGATTTTAAATTTCCTGGGTAATTTCATGTTCAGAGGATGCCTGAGAAAATAATCCTCCAGTTTCCATAACAGGGAGTAAAGCTCTTTTGTCCCCTCCCTCACCCCGTTTAAAGCCGGCAACTTAATCGAACGAATACCATCCCCCGAAGCTCCGTACGTAATAATCCCCCTTTCGTAGAGTTCCCATAACAGTTTGGGGACTTCGTTTAGGGGTACACAGTGAAGCTGTATATTTTGGCGAGTCGTTAGGTGGACTCTCCCTTCGTACCGGCGGGCCTTCCCCGCCAGATACCGAATATTTTCCCCCGTAATGCGTCCCCCGCGGAGTGGAATACGAACCATCCAGCTCGTTTCAGGCTTCTGATAGTACACCCCCAGGGGCAAGCGTTGCTTACGAAATGCTTTTTCCCCCAGGCGATCGCTCCGGTACTTTTTTACAGCCTGTTCAAACCTTTCGAGACGGTCTTTCGTAATTTTA
>JBDGPJ010000173.1:0-1893 GCA_042219695.1 bacterium | reverse complement strand
TCGATTCCACACCGTAGGCCTCCCGCGAATTTTTTAAATCTCTATTTTTGTTCATATGAGCATACAATGGTTATCACAACTTTATATGACACAGCTCATATCGCTCTCCGGTCTGCAGGGTTAACTTATGTCTTACTCTAAATTCTGTGAGAAAGTCATGAATATTTTTGTCTTTTGTATTGAGGAGACTATCGACGGCATGGGCTGAATCCGGAGGTTCTGCCTGAAACAACGGGAGGCTTTGGAACAAGAAAGAATGATTCCGTATGATACGCAATCCCGACCACCTGAATGACCCCTGCGGAAAGTGTTCCTATAGATCCATCTGCGGGGCTCCCGTTCAAGGGCTTATACCACCCGGGATCCTTACTCGTCGGATCCGTTGTCTCCGTTTGTAGAAGTTGATAAGGCGGCATGATTGCTGAAATCTCAATCATACGTCCAACGCACACGTAAATATGTATCATTTGCAATCTCAAAAGTACCATCATTTTTAAAAGGAGAGAGTCTTTATGAGTCGTTCACTTTCCGATCTATTAGACAGCTATCATCAGGAGTATCTATCCAATTTTCGGAGGTATCACGATCGCATTACGAATGCCTTTCTTGGCGACGGTGACTTGACCGGTGAACAGCTCCACCAGGGAAAACATTTCCTGGCCCACGGAATTGTCGGACAGTTTAATGCCAAACAGCAGCTGTTGTTCGACCGTTCCGAAGATTCAAGTGAACACCTGTTTCGTACACTCAAACACCTTCACGACCGAATTGTGCAATCTATTCGGAAATTTCACGACATTGTGAACGAAATGGCCCGTAGACAGCAGGAGGGGAAAGCTCCCCGGGAAGAATACCCGCGTGATATTTTGCGTTTGTTAAATGAGCTCAACGGTCTACTGGAAACGACCTTTGACATTGAGGAAAAACTGGTCCAGCACGGAGGCCTTTCCCCCGGAGACAGTGAAGACATTCGGAATTTGGAAAAAAAGCTGGAGAAAGCAAGTCAACAAAACACCGGGTGTCCGAGCCAGGGGAAGCATTCTATGAATTAATAAATCGTATTCCCCGGTTCCACCAGTCTGTATATTAAGCGGTGTTGGAAATTAAATAGTTCGGGTTCCACTCCCCTTCAAACACATTTTCCATGTTCGCCACGGGGCAGTTGGAACACTCTTCACCGGAACGTTGAAAAAATTGGCCGGGATCACAAATCATAACCCGTGACTGGCTTAGGATTAGCATTTCCTGTTGTTCCCATTTGCGCAGCTTCCGTATGACGGTTTCCTCACGGCATCCCACCATCCCTGCCAGTTTTTGACGCGGTAACTCAATATTAATTTCTATTCCACCATTCCTGTTACGTCCGTATTTCAGTGCCATTTTGCAGAGCTGACAGATTAATCGATCGGCCGTATCGTTGTAAGACACCGAATGACACCGGTCCATCAATTCAGCCTGCCGGAAGGTGGTGTGACGAAGTAGCTCATTCCACTTTTCTGGTTCGGACTGTTCGAACTGCTCTACCTCATCTGCCGGGATCCTCTTAACGGTCGTATCCGCCAAGGCCCGTGCCGTCATGGTATATCGTTCACGGACCATGACATCTTCCAGCCCGAGAGGTTCGCCTTTACTACAAAGGTCCAGAACAAACCTTATCCCGTCCTCGGAATTTCGCGTGAGCTCGACAAGGCCCTCATTGATAATGTAAATATTGAAGGTTTTGGCTCCCTGCTGAAAACAGGGCTCCCCATTTTCAAGTTGTTGAACGGAAAGTGAATCCAGCATAAAAAAACTTCTCCCGGGAGTGTTTTTATAAGATTTTGTACTTCTATAAAAATCACTTATTAAGAATACACCCGCGCGGGCATGGGAATCCACAGTAGAAAATACGGA
>JBDGPJ010000172.1:3543-10481 GCA_042219695.1 bacterium | reverse complement strand
TGTGATCCGAGAATGAGTTCATCAATTCACGGTGCCTGCGTCGACTCTTTTTTCTGGAGCACGGGGTTAGACCCTTGTTCGGGAAAATGATTTCACTGGTTGTTTAAATTTATTTGGCGAAGCGGACAAAATTAAATCCGCAAAAGCTTAGTTAGTATTTGAACTCGAAGAAAACAAGAATTTTTGTAGATCGAGGAGTCAAGAATAATGACGAAAGTTGTTGAAGAGGAATATAAAAACGAGCAATCATCGTACAGGGATTATTACTGTACTCGTGTAACCGAAGCCGAGATTGGTGACCGAGTTACACTCTCGGGGTGGATAGATTCCCGGCGTGACCATGGTGGTGTGATTTTTGTGGATCTCCGGGATCGGACCGGTATTGTTCAGGTAGTGTTCGATCGTGAATTTGATCCCGAGACCCATGACCGGGCGGGAGATTTACGGAAGGAGTGGGTGATTACCGTGGAGGGAACGCTGGCGGAACGTTCCGAGGAAACGGTGAATCCCTCCCTCAAGACGGGAACGATCGAGGTGGAAGCCGATGATCTCACGATACACAATCAAGCGGAAACTCCCCCCTTTATACTGGACGAAGCGGAAAAAACGCGTGAATCCTTGCGCCTGGAATACCGGTACCTGGATCTTCGCCGACCGGAATTACTAGATAATTTCAAACTTCGTCACCGCGTTTCTCAGACGGTGCGTCGATACCTCGACGAGGAGGGCTTCCTCGAGA
Source organism: bacterium (assembly GCA_042219695.1). Taxonomy (GTDB): domain Bacteria; phylum T1Sed10-126; class T1Sed10-126; order T1Sed10-126; family JBDGPJ01; genus JBDGPJ01. The sequence goes on along the minus strand of JBDGPJ010000172.1, from coordinate 9,742 downwards.
TTGAAACACCGTACCTTACACGATCCACACCGGAGGGCGCGCGAGACTACGTTGTTCCCAGCCGTGTACATCCCGGAGAATTCTATGCCCTGCCTCAGTCCCCACAGTTATTTAAACAACTGTTGATGTGTTCCGGAATGGATCGCTACTTCCAGATTGTGAAATGCTTTCGGGACGAGGACCTGCGGGCCGATCGACAGCCGGAATTTACCCAGATTGATATTGAAGCCAGTTTTATTGACGAAGAGGACATCTATCAACTTTCCGAGGGAATGATCGAGGCCATTGCCGACGAGGCCGGGCTTTCAATACCGGAGCCTCCCTTTCCCAGAATGACATTCCGGGAGGCCATCTCTCGGTATGGTACCGATCGTCCCGACACCCGATTTGGATTGGAATTGACCGACGTCACACACGTCTTTGACGAGACGGAATTGGGTGTGTTTGAATCGGTCATTGAAGACGACGGAGTGATTAAAACGATCGTGGTACCGGGTGGAGCCGGATGGTCACGTTCCCGGCTGGATCAGTACGTCGAAGACGCCCAGGACCTGGGAGCTCAAGGGTTGGCATGGATAAAGTTGAACGGTGACGAGTGGCAGTCTCCGATTGCCAAGTTTCTATCCGATGAGGAAAAAACGAATTTGCAGGAGGAAACCGGGTTTTCCGACGGGGATTGTATCCTTTTTATGGCGGATCAGCCGGTGGTAGCGAATCGTGTTCTTGGGTCACTTCGCGTTCAGTTTGCACAGGACGAAGGGTTAATCCCGGAAGAACAAAATGATTTTGTGTGGATAACGAAGTTCCCCTTGCTTGAGTACGACGAGGACGAGGGACGGTATGCGGCGATGCATCATCCGTTTACGGCCCCCACGGAGGATTCAATGGAAGATTTACCCGAAGATCCGGAAAATGCCCTTTCTCGAGCTTATGACCTGGTCTGGAACGGTGTTGAAATTGGCGGGGGGAGTATTCGTAACCATACCCTGGATCAACAGGAACTGCTGTTTGAAACGCTGGGAATCGGGGAGCAGGAAGCCGAAGAGAAATTTGGTTTCTTTACGGAGGCTCTGCAGTACGGAGCACCGCCCCACGGTGGAATAGCTTTCGGTTACGATCGATTATTAATGTTGATGGCCGGAGCGGATTCGATTCGAGACGTTATTGCGTTCCCTAAAACACAACGTGCATCGGACTTGATGACCAATGCGCCGGCTCCCGTTGATGCGGATCAGTTGGACGAATTGCATCTACAGCTGGCAATTCCCGACGAAAACGACGATAATTAGTTTAAGAAGACCCCTGTAAGGAGGTGGGTACCTGAATGACCAGCCAAATACAGCTTAAAGATGATGAGGAAATGATCAGTGTATGTGGTTCCCGGGACGATAATATCGACTGGATTGAGGAACGCCTGCCCGTAACGATTATCCCCCGGGGAAACAAGCTGATTATCGAAGGTAATCCTCAGGACGAAAACAGAGTTGTTAAGTTTTTCAAGGATTACCTCGAAATACTCCGGAATGGTAGCAACGGCACCGATATCCGTGATTTCCTGAAGGCCTGGGAAGAGGACACCAAGGCTTCTTCGGAAATGGCTGAGGACACGATCTTAACGTCCAGAACCGGTGAACCGATCGGTCCCCGAACTGTTACTCAGAAAGAATACGTCGAGGCCATTCGGGAACACGAAATTGTTTTCGGGATTGGTCCCGCCGGTACCGGAAAAACATACCTTGCCATGGCTATGGCACTCTCCTATCTGCATAAGGAACGCGTGTCACGTATCGTTCTTACGAGACCTGCCGTGGAAGCCGGTGAGAGCCTGGGGTTTCTTCCCGGTGATCTACAGGAGAAGGTTAATCCTTATCTTCGCCCACTTTATGACGCTATTTATGACATGATGGATTTTGAGACGTGCGATCAAATGCTGGAGGAGGGGATTATCGAGGTTGCTCCCCTATCGTTTATGCGTGGACGTACGTTCAATGATTCGTTTGTGATCCTGGATGAGGCCCAGAATGTAACGGCTCCCCAGATGAAGATGTTTTTGACTCGATTCGGCCAAAATTCCACGGCCGTTATAAATGGTGATATTACCCAGATTGATCTTCAGGGGCGATCCGATAGTGGTCTGGTGGAAGCTACAAAAATTCTGGAGGACATTGATGAACTGGCGTTTATTCGGTTTTCCAAACAGGACGTGGTGCGGCATTCGCTTGTTCAGGAAATTATTGAAGCTTACGAGGACGCGGCCGAAAATCGGTAGTCCGGTGAATCTATATAATACAGGGTGTTAATCTGTTTGATCTGTTTAGCCGGTTTGTAGCTGGATGAAGCCGGCTTGCTTGTAACGTTTTATCATTTTTCTCTCCTTGTCACTTCCAACCAATTTCATCCAAGTCTTATTATATTTTGAATTGCTTAGGCTAATCTTTTCTTAAAATGATGAAGTAAATAACCTGAAGGGGTATGACTTTATGGAGATCGAGTAGTGGACCCTATTTGAAGGTGGCATGAGGGTATTGGGACTTATGCGAACGGCTTCATCTGAATTTAAGTCCCATGGACAAGAAGTTTTTTATTAAGATTCATCGGAGATTCGCTGGAGGCAAGTCCAGAATGAGTGTCCCGAGACGCAATTTCCCCTGCTTATGTTATAACCGGATGAATCAGCAGTTTTTCGTTCTTATGGTGTGCTCAGACGTAGTCTGAACCGATCTTGAGTAGGAATACTACAAAATCATGGATCAAATTACGACAATGTATAATTAAGAGGCTTTTTAACGAACATTAACAAATACATTGTTTTACCGGTTCTTTTTACAAAAAGGCCGGGTGGAAAAAAAATATTTATGAAATTCCATCAATCCCCAGTCACTTTTTGCATCTGCTTTTTTCAAAAAAGCAGCGAATTCGATTTGCTGGACCCCACTCGATATTGGTAAAAATGGGAAGTTTGGAGGGGATTTAAAAGTTTGTGTATTAAGTCATCGTACGGGGAACAATAACGTTTTTGTAAAGAAGATAAATATGGCAATCAACCAATTTTTCAAACATCTAAGATCCATAAATCAGTGTATGTATGAGTGGAACAGCCGAATGTGTTACGATACCCTCACGTGAGTCGTAGCAGTCGTTTTAAAGAGCAACCATTCGTAGTGCTCACACGTAAGACATTAGACTTGCGATTGCAATAGAGACAAGTTACGTATTCGTTCAATCATATGGGAGCTTGAGTTTTCGTGCCTTCAACACGTGAATTGATTAAGGAGTCCAGACAAAAGCGAGTAAACTGGTTAATTGTTTTAACCATGCTCGGACTTGTACTCATTCTGTCTCTTCCTGCCTACGAGCGGTTCGATTTGACTCCGTTAACGGAAGGTCGGCCCAGCCCCGTTACGTTAACTGCGGATCGACATTACCGAGTTCTCGACAGCCATGCCGTAGAAGTCCGAAAACGTAAGGCTGTGCAAAATGTAACCCCTGTGTTTATGGAAAGGTATTCGGCCCGTAACAAAATCAAACGGACCATGAAACAAGAACTACGCAAACTACGTGAAGGGGAGTTAACTCTTCAAAATATTCCGGCTCCTCAATCGAAAAAGGAATGGAATCGTCTGTTCAGTATATCCAGTAACGTGGTTGAGTTTTTGCTTGACCAGGGAATTATCAAGAAGAAGGCTGTTTTTGACCGGTTTGATCCAGATCGAGTCGGGAAATTTCAGCGCATGGAAAACCCAGATGGAGGTATACAGCAGCCGGCTTCTCGTAAGATTGGATCACTTCGAAATCAATTTATAGAAATCAATGAAGTCATCGATCAGATGTCGAGAACCCTTGATAACCTGTACGGTGATTATCGCTATAAGAAAGTAATTCTTGCTTTGTTAGAGAGGAACGTTGAACCCACCGTGTTCTTCCAAAAAGAGCAATACCAAAAACAAGTACAACAAGCTAGCGAATCCGTCCGCCCGGTGTACCGAGAGTTCGAGAAAGGTGAACCGATAATCCGGGCTGGTGAGCAAGTGACTCCTTCTATTCTGTCGGTTTTGAAGCGAATTAATGACAAGAAAATTAATTTCAGGTTCGTTCGTGGTCTGTCCAGTATGTTGATTGCCGTTATCGGTGTCATTTTTGTGTATTTTTACCTGAAATTGTTTAATCCGAATGTTTTAAATCAAACGAATAAGCTAGGTCTGATGGCACTAATGGTCGTTATTCAGGTAGCCATTTGTAAATTCGTCGATTTGTTTTTCGGCACCGATATAAAGTATGCAATCCCCCTCGCGGCTCCGGTAATTTTAATTGCGCTTATGATAGAATCCCAGTTGGCTGTACTTGTAACCGTCTTGTTGGCGTTTCTGACCGTGTCCTTCTTTAAGTTCAATTTTGAATTTTTTGCCTTGCTTGTTCTTGGTTCAATGGCGGGGATTTTTTCCATTCGTCGGGTAGAACGTCGCTCGGCCCTGCTGGAAACCGGCTTAATCGTGGCCGGGGTACAGTTCATCTCACTGGTTACGTTTTATGGTGTACGAACCGGGACGGTTTTTAATAATGAACTCGGTTTACCGATTATGTGGGTCCTGGTAAATGGTGCTATTCTGGTCCCGTTTACCGTAATTGGTTTACTTCCTTACCTCGAAAACCTTTTTCGTATAACTACCAATTTTCAGCTTATAGAACTTGCGGATCTCAATCATCCTCTTTTGAGGGATCTGTTTGAGCGAGCCCCGGGAACGTATCAGCACAGTATTATGTTGAGTAATTTATGTGAACGAGCCGCCCAGGAAATTGGGGCCAATGCTCTTCTGGTTAGGGTTGGTGCGTATTATCACGATCTCGGTAAAGCCGAGATTCCCGAATACTTTATTGAAAATCAGGGTGAGGAAAAAAATCCACACGATGAACTTAAACCAACCCTGTCGGCGTCAATTTTAAAATCCCACGTTAAAAAAGGCGTGGAACGGGCCGAGGAAGAAGGTATACCCGAGGAGATCATAGACTTGATTAAACAGCACCACGGAACCACCCGTATGCAGTTTTTCTATCACAAAGCACTGGAGGATGGTGAGGACAACGTAAGTGAGGATGAATTTCAATACCCCGGACCTCCTCCTCAGACCCGTGAAGCGGGAATCTGTATGCTCGGGGACTCCGTGGAAGCAGCCAGTCGTACGCTCGATGATCCGAGCCCATCCTCAATCAGGGACTTGGTTGAAGGTATTGTCAACGATAAATTCACCGAAGGTCAGCTCAATGAATGCCCATTAACCCTGAAGGACCTGAATACAATCGTGGAGACTTTTACCCGGGTTCTGGCCAGTGTTCATCATCATCGCGTGGAGTACCCCGATGAGGAGGACACCGAAAGACTGGAAGAACTTCAGGATGAAAGTCTTGAAGTCGTTGAAGAAAGGGAGGTCGAATTTGAAAACGGAGATCAACAATCTAACGGCGGTGCGGATTGATTCCAATGAGCTTAAAAGTCTTTGTGACGAACTATTTAAACGTGGACAGGGTTTACCCGGTGAAATTTCCATTGCTATCGTGGACGATAAAGAAATGAAACGGTTGAACGAGAAGTATTACGGTTCTTCAGGTACTACCGATGTGCTATCCTTTCGCTACGAGGATGGATCCGGGGAGATTGTGTTAAATCCGTACCAGCATAAGCGCCAATCAGATCATTACGACAACACCGTCAACCAGGAATTCGTGGAAAACCTGGTACACGGATTTTTACATTTAGCCGGCTACGATCATAAAAGTGAGGACGATGACGGGCGACACCTCAATGAACAAAATCAAATTATGGATGATTTGTCCGATAAAGACTTTCCGGTTATTTTGGGAGGTACAAATATTTAGCGGGGAGTTGTTTTGATTGTGTTACCTTGTAGGCTCCCGGGCGATTATTTTTTTGTTGTCGTGTTATGGTGAAATAGATCAACCAACGTAAAAAATTGGTGGGGACGATTTCCCTGAAACTTTTTCAGGGTGTTTATGATGTGTTATATAATAATCAAGTATGATTGGTATTATTAATTTTTTAGGTGTTTTCGAATCCGGGTGGGATTGTTGTGACTCCGCTGTTATGGGGACAGTTGTTTGCCTTACTGATCTTGATTCTTTTATCGGGGTTTTTTTCCGGTACTGAAACGGCCCTGACTTCGCTGGGAAAACTACGGTCAAAACG
>JBDGPJ010000172.1:3069-3533 GCA_042219695.1 bacterium | reverse complement strand
ATTTTAACCGAACTGGAACCCGAGGAAAAAGATTCCCGCTTTGCTCGTGAGCTTCAGTACTGGCTCGACAATACCCAGGAGATATTAATCAGTATTCTCATTGGAAATAATATTGTTAATATTGGAGCATCGTCCCTGGCAACCGTTGTCTCCACGGAAATCTTTCGAGATATTTTAGGTCTTGGATCTTCATTGTCCCGTGGAGCCGCGGTGGCTACCGGGGCTATGACGTTAATTATACTCGTTTTCGGTGAAATTTCTCCAAAGTCGTATGCCAAACAGAATCCCGAACTTTTTTCACAAGTTGTACTCCCCCCGATTATTGCGTGGAATCGGTTCCTGCATTTGATTTTGGCTATCCATATTATGCGTCTGGTTTCCCGGGCCGTGATCTGGGTGTTTGGTGGAAAGATGCCCCGCGATGAAACTGAAATTACCGAAGAGGAACTGAAAACCCTTGTATT
>JBDGPJ010000172.1:631-3059 GCA_042219695.1 bacterium | reverse complement strand
GGCCGGGCGACAGGAAGGAGCTCTTGAAGAGACCGAACTGCGTATGTTGCACAGCGTTTTTGAATTCGATGATACAATCGTTCGGGAAATCATTATTCCCCGGACTGATGTCGTGGCGCTGGATGTTGATACCGGGTACGATGAGGTTATCGAATTGGCCCGTGATACCGGTTACAGCCGGATTCCCGTCTATGAGGGGAAACTGGATCAGATTGTGGGTATTCTCAACATAAAAGACCTGATTGTCCGGTCCGACAATGATTCCGAGTCATTTAATTTGCGTGACCTGGTACGACCGGCCTATTTCGTTCCGGAAACGAAGAATGTCAATCAACTATTGGGTGAGTTGCGGCGCAATCAGGTTCACATGGCGATCGTCGTCGATGAGTATGGGGGAACCAGCGGAATCATTACAATGGAGGATTTACTGGAACAGATTGTGGGGGAAATTCACGACGAATACGACGAGGAACGGGATTGGATTCTCAAAATTCAGGACGGAACGTATATCGTGGATGCCCGGATCGACCTGGACGACCTTGATGAACAGCTCGGTATTGAACTTCCCACGGAGGAATTTGATTCTCTTGGGGGATTAATTGTTGAGCAAATGGGGAAAATACCGGATGAAGGTGAAAAGCTCGAATACGATTCCATGATATTTCACGTAGTTGCTGCCAATGAACAGCGGGTGAAGAAAGTACGAATGGTTGTTCCCGACGAAGAGACGAACTTTATTGAGGAAACCAATATAACAACGGCTGATGCCGATCAGGTGAGCAACTTAGAAACAACGTAATCCACGAGAATTTTGTCCGTCAGTAGGTTCTCTGAATTGAGGAAAAAAATGGATTTTACGAGATACGTGATGTACTAATTCGATACCACGAAGATCCGTTGTGCGCCTTTAAGGTATTTACTGGAACAAAAACCTGTCATAAGAAATTCGCGTCTATTTAGATAGACGCGAATCATATTATATTGTCTTTTTGATTTCTGGTATTATTGGTCCGGAAAATTCACGACAATAAAACTGTCGGAAGGGTTGCGATCAGTCGATCAGCCGTCAATCGTACGAAAACGTACGATTGTCAGCCGGGTATCCCCAGCCGGCAGGCTGAGAGAATGAGAAGTGCGAAATACACTCTGTGAAACCGAATTTTGTATTACAGCTTGATTTATTAATTTTCAGGCCTGAGGTCTGCCCCATAGGGACGAACAATTCATGAAAGTAAAACTTACATGGGTATTCGGGGTGGGCAAGGATTGTTCTGTCACGTGTCTTTTGTAACAGGAAACCGATCTCACTACCGGAAGCCAGTGCGGGGTTGTTCGAGATTAAGGAACCGTGCCCCGAGTAATCTGTTTTTCAGGTTATTACCACAAAATCACGAAAGATTATTTCGTTAAATAAAACATGATCTGAAATTGAGTGTGGGTTTCGATGGGATATCTGGAAACGTCGGGTATTATTTTGCGTCGACGTGACAGTTATAGCGATCACCAGGAGATAATTCTGTTCACACCGGGAGAAGGGGGACTTTCCGTAAGAGCCCCCCATGCCCGTAAAAGCCAGAAAGTCTACTGTGGCCGTCTCGAACCTCCGAATCTTATTGAAGCCCGCCTGTATCGATCCGGTGAGCAGGTTACCTGGACCCTTTCCGAGGCGAATATAAAAACCGTGTTTGCCGATCTTATGCGTGAGGAAACCTTACGCTACGAGCTCTGGCCGTTGCTTTCACTGTATCGTGAGTTATTTCCCGAACAGCAGCTTCCGGACGGTTGTTATCATCGTTTTTTGAAAGCCCTACGTCTGTACAAAAGCGGATTTGAACCGGTTGAATTGGTCTCTACACGTTTGCTGGTACGTACTGCCCAATCCGTGGGAATTGCCCCGTCTCCCCGGTGCCGGAAATGCGGTACCGATTCTTCGGATCACTGGTGTCTTCATTTTGCCCGGGGTTTTTTCTGTAAATCTCACGAGGTCGAGGACGAGTCCGCGAAAGTAATTAGACAACCGGTCCGGGAGTGGTACGAGACGTTGCTCGAACAATCATGGGACCGAATATGTGAGAGCACCGTCCCCCTGGATACAGTCAAGCAACTGGAGGAGATTATGTACCGGTTGTTCCATTACCAGCTGGAGGTTTCACTGGATACGTTAAACGTACGGCGAAAACCCCACCCAGGATGAAACGTAAGCTAAGAAGCTTATGCAGGATGAACAGTGGGGAGACGCCCGAGAAGAATAAAATTTTTTGAGCCTTGTGTGCTAATTCGTGGCTCTTTTAAGGCGCCTTAACAATCAGCTTTCCTTCCGCGTGGGCACTGTGTAAATGACAGTCGATCGTGTATTCCCCCGCACCCGCCTGGTCAATTGTGAAGGTCTGGGACTCACCGGCCGGAATGGCTTCCTTGATACCGAACT
>JBDGPJ010000172.1:0-621 GCA_042219695.1 bacterium | reverse complement strand
AGCCGTGCTCGGCGTCTAATTTGTTGTTCACGGTAATACTGCCATGGTCTCCCGTGACGGTGAGTTCCATGGGATCATATTTCTTTGTACCTTCTTCAATAATGATGTCGATACTGGTACTGAACGCCTTTGTTTGTTGATTGGACTCCTGTTGTTGGTTCCCACCCGAGCCACAGCTGACTAGCGTGAATGCAAAAGTAAGAGCGATACAGATTGAAACCCATTTCTTCATGGTATTAACCTCCAGTAAGAGTTTTTCATATTGTATGCCCACCGATGAATTCCTGTCAATTTGATTGGAACCGAAGGGATGGTATAACCAGGGTTGAATCGTAGCTTCCGAGAACCGGGTCAAACTGAATGTTTCAATCCTTGTTTTGTTGGAGCTTCAGGTAGGACAGTTACGCTTGTATCCGTAGCCGACAATTTAGGACGGTTTCAATCCTTGTTTTGTTGGAGCTTCAGGTAGGACTTTCCGACCCCGTTACCTCGCCCTGCTGTTGACCGAAGTTTCAATCCTTGTTTTGTTGGAGCTTCAGGTAGGACAGAAATAAGATGAACCTTATAAACATCCTCTTTATTTAGTTTCAATCCTTGTTTTGTTGGAGCTTCAGGTAGGAC
>JBDGPJ010000171.1:9075-9448 GCA_042219695.1 bacterium | reverse complement strand
TGGTTGAAATGTTCATGTGATTGTCATAATCGATACATGACATTTTTAAGGACGTGTTTGATTTTTATTCTATGAATGAGGGGAGTCGATGCGGATGATACCCGTACGTGTTGACAATGTAGCAGTTGATGAATCTCGCGAGAATTTTTTCGTCATACTGACGTCCGAGGAGAAGGATGGGATGCTTCCGGTTAGTGTTGGAGCTCGGGAAGCCGTTAGTATTGCCACGGAGATGAACGATCGCCCCCAGGAACGCCCGGGAACTCATGATTTGTTGGATACTCTCACCCGTGAACTTGATGGAGAAATTGAATCAGTTGATATTAAAAACATTGGCAAAGGGAGCTTGAGTACGGAAGTACACGTGCGGGAT
>JBDGPJ010000171.1:6747-9065 GCA_042219695.1 bacterium | reverse complement strand
AGGACCGTCGGTTTACGACGGAAGCCCGCCCTTCCGATGCATTGGCTCTTGCCGTCCGGACCGGCGCGGAGATTTGTGTCGAAGAGGAGTTGCTTTCGGAGGTGGGGCCGGAAGTTATCAAGAAAAACCCGGAAGATCCTTCACCGTTGAACGATGAGATTGCTCGATTACAGGATGAGCTTGACGACGCGGTGGATAATGAGGATTACGAGGAAGCTGCGCGGTTACGAGATCGTCTTCGCGACCAGATTCGTATATACGAAGAATCCATGAACATAGACGATAACCTTGAGCAGGAGCTCAAGAACAGTTTCCCCGAGGATTCCGATCAACCCGACGATACCGAGTAACGTTTCCCACCCGTTTCTACGTACATTCCTCCGTGTCGAGAAGTTTATCAATACCGTTCGACGTAATAGAGAGTACGGGGTAATTGTCACCCTGTCTTGAGATCAGTCCCGCCTCTATACAGTCCGTAATACATTGCTCAATTTCATTGTGAGTCAAGTGATCCAGGTCACCGAAACACCTGTTGGATCGATATTTCCGAATCTTTTTGCTATTTGAACCGGCAAGAATACGGGCCAGTTTTTTAATGCCTATTGATTGTGATAAGTCATTGATTGCCAGTAATATCGTATGAGTGGTGAACTCATCGGAATCGGTCTCCGGTTTACCATTGTTGCCGGAAGGAGAGTCCCCCGCGAGAGAAGCAGGAAGCTGGCAGGAGTAAAACTGATCCCTTGACTGTACCCGGTCAGCAAATTTTACGAAAAGTTCCGCCGTTGCCCGGGCATCGTCCAGGGCACGATGGGCGTTTTTCCGTGTCAAATTAAACTCCTCGATGAGTGCTGATAGTGCGTTTGAAGGTAGATCCAGTAACGTTCGTGCCATCCTTAGAGTATCGATAAATTCGTAATTTAATTCGCGTGTAGAATATTCTTCCAGGAAGGGGCGATCGAAAGTAACGTTATGAGCAATGATATAGGGAACTGTACAAAACTGGTGAAAATCCTCGAGGACGGAATCGACCGGGGGAGCTCCCCGAACGTGCTCGGATGTGATCCCGGTTAAATCGGTAATTTTTGGCGGAATTTTTCCTTCGGGACGCACAAATTGCTGAAACTCATCGGAGATCTGAGTACCGTCGAGTTTTACACCGGCCACCTCGATGATCTCGGCACCTTTATGGGGCGAAAATCCCGTCGTTTCAAGATCCACTACAACAAAGCAACGGTCTGCTAACCAATCGTCCTCGTAATTCATGAAATATTCTGCATTAGGAGTTTTTTAATTTTTTAACGCCCCGCTTTTTAACTTTTTCGTACAGTGAATCGCTGAGTTTTACGAGGTCGTAATACTGGCCTCCCGGTCCTTTTTTCGAGGGCATCCCTAACCAGTACTCTTTATCCGTTTTCATCAGCTTAATCCCGTTGATTGTAAAAGCTTTGTTGATGGTGACATCCATAAAACCACGGAGGGATTTGTTTTTGTAGGCGTTAAATTTCACTTTGGTAATCTTAATCTTGGAAGAGGACTTCGACGTTTTCTTATTTTTTATGTGGCGGTCGATGGCGTTTTTTACTTTCATTTCATCAAACCAAATGTAGTTGTTCCCCTCGTCGTCCTTGGGCCATTTTACAAAGGAACTGGTTTTGGGGAGCTTCAAGCTTTTTATGGTAATTTGATCGTTTAGCTTTATCGTCACGTTACTACCACTTGGTGGAGATTTTACTTCCGTCACGGCCAGGTTGTAATTTTTCAAAACATTGCCGCTACTAACGCTGGAGGATGACTGAGACTGATTCGAGGACTGCTGTTGATTGTAATTCTGTTGTTGTGTCTGCCGGTTGTTTTGACGAGATCGGGACTGTTGTTGATTGGAGGGTTGCATGGCCTGGTTTTGGGAACTGGAATTCTGGTTGGACCCACTATCCACGGATTCCATTTTAATATCGTCGTCGGAGCCACCACAACCTGTGAGTACGAATAATGCAAACAAACAGATCGTAACAAGTAAAAAGCTTGAATTCTTTGATCGACACATCACAGCTAACAACCTCCGGGCTTGATTGACGGTTAATGTTCCTCTAATGATAATGAATATGACGTGAAATGGTAAGGAATTACAGGGGTTGGAGGATTGATTTAAGCATGCAGACGATTGGTTACGCGGTAAGCTGTATTATGGACTTGACGTTTGAAGTGGATTCTTTCCCAGAACCTGGGGAAACCGTAATGACGGAATCGTTTCACACGGGTTTCGGCGGGAAGGGGGCGAACCAGGCGCTCGCGGCCGCCCGGGCGGGGGCCGAGAC
>JBDGPJ010000171.1:375-6737 GCA_042219695.1 bacterium | reverse complement strand
TGCCAAAACCGGAGGTACGGTGCGCGTTGTTGGTGCCGTTGGGACGGACGAATACGGTGAACAGACGATTGAGAACTTTCAGCAATACGATATCGATACCGAGGGACTTTTTCAGATTGAAGGAGAAGGAACGGGCCTGGCGTCGATTATGGTTGACGAATCCGGGGAAAATCAAATCGGGGTAGCTCCCCGGGCTAATCTGGAATTAACCATCGATGACGTCGAACACCTCGATCCGGAATGGTATGAACTGGATTATTTTGCCGGGGTACTGGAACTTCAACCGGACTTATTAACCTACCTTTTTCGACGGGCTCACGAAGCCGGTAACGCCTGGACCGTGCTAAATGCCGCCCCCGCCGGAGAGGTTCCCGAGCAATTCTGGCAATACGTGGATTGTTTGATTGTGAACGAGTCGGAAGCCGGATTTTATACTGGAACAGTTCCCACGCTGGATGAATACCAACCCGTCGCCGAGGAATTACTCGGTCTTGGTGTGGAGCGTGTAATATTAACTCTTGGTGAAAAAGGAGGGGTGGTGTACGATCGGGATCGGAATGTACACGTACCGGCTCCCGAGACGGACACAGTGGATACCACCGGAGCTGGTGATGCTTTTATCGGTCGATATCTCAGTGCACGAAGCCAATCATTAGCTCCTCGGGACGCTCTACAGGAGGCCGTTGAATATGCCTCGGAAACCGTCCGGTCTCCCGGAACCCAGAAATCCTACCACGAACTCTGATGAATTATGAATAAGTCACCGTCGAAAAACCCCGACAAGATTCGGGAAATGTTTGATTCTATTGCCGGGCGTTATGACCTGTTAAATCGTGTGCTGTCCCTGAACATCGATCAGATGTGGAGGGAATCCATGGCCCAGGAGGCTATCGGTAACCGATTTCTCGACGTTGCCTGTGGTACGGGAGACGTTGCGGAATCCCTCGCCCGCAATCATGTTAACGCCCAGTGTTTTGGCATCGATTTCTCCAGGAACATGCTGATAAATGCACGGGAGAAAACGGACAGCATACATTATGTACAAGGGGACGCCCTTGAATTACCGGTACAGGATCACGAATTTACCACGATTAGTTGTGCCTTTGGCGTCCGTAATTTTGCCGACCGTCAACGAGCATTTAACGAATTTTATCGAATATTAACGGCCCCGGGACGAGTGCTCATACTGGAATTTTTTCCCCCGGAAGTACGCTGGTACCTAAAACCCTACCAGTTTTATCTACACCACGTCTTACCACGAATCGGAAGTTGGGTTAGTGGTTCCAACCAGGCCTATCATTACCTGCGGGATAGTGTGGAAGCGTTTTGTACCCGTAAAGAGATGGCCGGGGAATTGAAATCGGCCGGTTTCGATAAAGTGGAAATGAAGGAACTAACCATGGGGATTTCGACACTTTTTATTGCGGAGAAAAAGACGTCGTCCGAATAATGCATAAAATTTTGTTTTCATTTGTTTTTCGTCCTTACGGATCAGTCATTACCCGGTCCTTTATGTAAAAAAGCTGGGCGGCTGGATTCCCCCGGTAGTCATGACCGTTTTCATGGCTTTAGACTGTCCGACGGATCGGGAAATTTCGACAGTTATACTGTCGAGAATATTCCGGGTTAGTGGAAGTTTGGGGTCTCGTGTTGTGACCTCTGTTTTGAGATGATCTTACTTGGCGAGAGTTGTGAACAGTGTATAAACTCCCTGTATAAGTAGGGCAAGTAAAACGGGTGGTATAACGAAACGAATCAGTAATTTCCAGGGGACGACGAGATCGAATTTTAATCCTTTTCGAAATTCTTCCGTGGCTGATTTCATAAGCCAACCCACGTAAATAGCCAGCAACAAACCACCGGACATTAGTAGTAAATTCGTTGCCATTGTATCCATGAGACTCAGGATATCCGTGTTTGAAGCGGGCAGAACACCAAAAACAAAGATAAGTGTGCCATTCATTACAGTTGCCCCACGCCGGTTTATAGGAAGCTGGTCTATACTTGCGCTGGTAACTACTTCCAGCAGAGAAATAGCCGAGGTGAGTGCAGCCAAGAACAGACAGGTGAAGAACACTGCGCTTAACATTCCTCCCATGATTCCCCCAATCTCCTGAAAGGCTTTGGGAACGGCCATGAATAATGTGGCTACCGTGCTTTCCTTGATTGAGTCAAATAAATTAAACGCGGAAATAATCGGAAATACCATGAGTCCCGATAGGAAAGCAATCCCAAAATTTGAAAGCGCAATAATAGTCGTTTCTTCGGCTAAGTCCTCGTCCTTCGAAAGGTAACTGGCGTACGTAATCATGGCCCCCATTCCCAGGCTGAGCGTAAAGAACGTTTGTCCCGCGGCGTTGGCGAGCAAGTTCAAGTTAAGAAAGGTGATGGGGATACCCGCCACGTAGTAGGTGGCAATCATTTTGGAGAAATCCGGTTCAAGATAGAAGCTATAACCACCGGCTGATCCGGGTTGGGTGAATGCCCAGACCCCCAATCCTATAATCATAACAAAGAGCAGGGGAATCAGGACCTTCACACAGGACTCAATCCCCTTTTTGACCCCCATTGTAACGATCACGGTTGTAATCGCCATAAATAAAAAGTGGTAAAACAGGGCGGTGGTGCCGGAGCTGATCTGACCGAAAAACTCCGGTGGATTAACCTGCATTAGGTTCATGGTGATGGAGTCGATGGTGTATTTCATAGCCCAGCCGGCGACAACACTGTAATAGGAGAGGATCCAGAACCCGGTAAACACGAAGAGTAAACCGAGGACACTCCAGTTTGGTTCATCCTCTTGAGCCATCGATTGGACGGGGCTTTTTTGTCCTCCCCGTCCGATGATGAATTCCGCTACCATGACTGGCATACCGATGATGAATAACAGGATAATGTAGAGCAGTACAAAACTGGCGCCGCCGGATTTTGCTGTAAGATAAGGAAAGCGCCAGATATTACCGAGTCCCACGGCACTCCCGATGGCAGCTAATATAAATCCGATCCTGGAACCCCATTGCTCTCTTCCACCCTGTTCTTCCATTACAAACAACCTCCCGGTTTATGTCGAATTCGTATCAACGAATTATTCCAAAGACGATTATTTTTTCAATTTCTTTACTGGTGAGGAGTCTATGTAGATCCCGGTTAATTTACTTACCCGTTCTAATCTTACCTATTCATCACGGTGTCGATGGCATGAACAGCACTACAGTGGAATACTTTTATGATTTTCAGGCATCATATTTTTTGTTTCGAGTCCAAAGAATTACCAACAAGACAGACTGTACAAACTCATATCCACGCGTTAATTAAACACTATGCGGGGTTTTGTTGAACCACTCGGGATTCTGTTGTCGAAGCGCTTCGAACAGGACAATTGCTGTGGAGTTAGCCAGATTATAGGCCCTGATTCCATCCAGCATTGGTATGCAAACCTTCGTAACATCCTCGTCCTCATGAACGGCGTCAGGAGCTCCGTGGTTTTCTCCTCCGAACATTAGGTGATCGCCGGGTTCATAGGAAGCGTTGCAGTAAGGTTTTTGTGCGAACTTGGTCACGAGATAATAGCTACCGGAGGTACTCGATTGATAGTTTGCCCAGTCCGTATAGGACCCCACATTGACCCGGTCCCAGTAGTCGAGACCGGCACGTTTCACTGCCGTCTCTTCATCGAGGTCAAATCCGGGGGACCCAACAATATTTAGCGAGGAATTCGTACCCAGGGACAACCGGCCAATGTTTCCCGTGTTAGGAGGAATTTCCGGACTGAACAATACAATGTTGTAAATCATCATCACCCGCTAAGGATTTAGTCCCCTTAATGCATGTATTTTGCATAATTTATGCATTAAGAGTCTCATCAAGACAGATGGCGAGCTTGGGACCAGTAAAAAATCAACTTGTACCCATCGTCAATTATACAGAGTGTTTTGTGGATTCCATATACTCTCAGTTTACCGGATGGGCTAACCCAGCTAGCCGAGCCGGCTATCGATAACAGGGAGACCCAATCACGTTTTCGTTCTACAATTGTTATTGACGGGTCGGACGACTGATCTGTAGATCGGAAACATCCCGACAGTTACATTGATGTGAGTTTTCCGGGTTAGGTTGGTTCTTGATAAACATGTTACAATTGATAGTTAATTTATATTCTACGGACATGTCAAATAAACCGTAATACTTTGTTTGGACAGCAATACTCTCACTATCGACCGTGAAAATGGGGCATTGCAATGCGCTGGATTATTGATTTCGTAACTTTTATACGTTTCAACCGATCCATCTATGTTATTCCTTATGCGCTGGGGGCATACCTTGTATGCAATCGAGGCTGGGGAAGTATTGAAGTATTTTTTGAGATCCTGATCTGTTTGACCGCGGCTGTTGTGATGTTTCTGTTTTTTAACCGGTACCATGAAAACGAATATAGCCTGAACTCGGATGTCTCTTTTCACAGGGGACGGCAACACCGTGAACGATTGCTGAACATGATCGGCCCCGGTGGGAGTTTATTTATTTCAGGGAGTGCTTTATTGGTACTCATTTTGGGAACTTTGGCAATACGCGGTCGGTTGTTATGGTGGTTGATTCCGCTGGTGGGTATCATGGCCTGTTATGCTCCAGCTCGAAGGATACATTGGGGAGCACATTTCTTACTCGGCGCTATAATGGGAGCCGTGGTTCCTGCGGTTTACCTGGCCATACTGGGAAAAGTAACGATGTCTTCAATTTTACTGGGGTCTGCGATTATGTTCTGGACCGCCGGGTATGATACTATTGTAGCCTTGCAGAGAACCGGAATGGATGAAACTCTCGGTCGGGTTACGGCACCTTTGAGCATAGGGCATACGAATTCTGTCTACCTTGCCCGTGTATGTCATTTTGTGTCTATGTTGGCATTTCTAAGTTACGGCGTCCTCGAACGCAGGGGGTTAATTTACGTCACGGTTATGCTGCTAATAGGATTTATCGTGGCTTTTGTCCACTGGAGACTACCCCGTCTTGAGGATCGGGCCCACGTCAGTCGAGATTTTTTTAATATGAATGCCCTCGTCAGTATAGGCTTTTTCGGTGTGACGGTTTTTGTTCATGTATCAAGGTTATGAGGTACCAATGTTGGAGGCCGATCACTTTTTAAAGCATTTTTTTAATCGTAAGTTAGAGTGAAATGAAAATGTGAAAGTTCTTCTGAATGTCATTGGTAGTAGTTCATTTGAATAACGTGCACCACCTATGATATTGTCCTGCGTCCTGAATACACTTTACGAAAGGATGTCATCATGAGCACAAACAACCAGTCAGAAATTGTGAATGACCTTCAAATTTCATTTGCCAGTATGAACGGAGATTTTAGTACGTCCACGAACGATGCGTTCGCCCGTTCGTTGTTTCGGGTGGGAGTACCGGTCAGCACGAAACGTTTTTTTCCATCGAATATTAAAGGTGCCCCTACGCGGTATATGATTCGAGTTAACGAAGATGGTTTTCAGAGTATGAAAGATTCCCTGGACTGGAGCATTGTATTGTTCGAAGACAACGCAGCGGAGGATATAGCACGTGTACGTGAGGGGGGAGTAGTAACCTACGACCCGAGTTCCAGTCTCGGTAAACAGATCCAGACCGCGGTCGATGAGGGCGACGAATCCAGTCAATGGTACCGCGATGAGGTCACTTACTACGGCATTCCCTTTGAAGACCTCGCGGCGGATAATTTTGACAACAACCGCCTCAAGAAAATCATGAGAAATGTAATTTACGTTGGAGCCATGACCGAACTTCTCGACATTGACGTCAAGCATATCCGGGGGATTATCGAGGAGAACTTCGCCTCCAAGGGAGAGAAGGTTATTGAGAGTAACTTCAATGCCATTGATGTTGGTCGTGAGTACGTCCAGGAGAACGTTGAGAAAAAAGATCCTTACTATATAGAGGAACGTGACCTTAACGACGATAAGGCATTTATGGCCGGTAACGATGCTTCTGCTTTAGGCAGCATAATGGGAGGTTGTACATACGCAAGTTGGTATCCCATAACACCGGCCAGTTCCCACGGTGAAAACCTGGAGAAATACTCCGAGAAATATCCATTGATTGTCGAGCAAGGCGAGAATGAGGATTCCTGCATCGGCAGAGCCATTGGAGCTTCCTGGGCTGGGGCCCGGGCCGCCACTTCCTCAAGTGGTCCGGGGATTTCCAACATGGCCGAGTTCTTTGGATATAGTGGTTTTACGGAAACCCCCGTTGTAGTGTTTGATATCCAGCGTGTTGGTCCCAGCACTGGATTGCCAACCCATACCAAGCAGGGGGACGTTCGGTCTTTAATGCATATTAGCCACGATGAGTTCCCCCGGATGGTA
>JBDGPJ010000171.1:0-365 GCA_042219695.1 bacterium | reverse complement strand
ACTGACTCCCAGTTCAGTGGAACAAATTTACGATTATTCGGTAGATGCTTTTGATCTTGCAGCTAAATATCAGATGCCGGTCATTGTGATGTCGGAACTGGGGTTGGGAATGGCGAATTTCACGGTGGATCGACCGGAGTATCCCGACGAAGATATCGAGATGGGAAAAATATTGTCCGACGAGGAACTGGCTGAACTGGAAGAGTTCAACCGGTACGATGACGTCGACGGAGATGGAATCTGTTACCGGACAAAGCCCGGTTCCCGGGCCACATACGTAACACGGGGGTCGGGACACGCTCCCGATGCTACGTTAACGGAGGATCCCGATCTGTATGCCTCCAACATGGAACGATTGTTTGAAA
>JBDGPJ010000170.1:0-8308 GCA_042219695.1 bacterium | reverse complement strand
AGGATATCGTGGATTATGGAAAAGATTTCACGGGTCCGGGCGCCGTACCTCTGACCGTTATGCAGAAAGCTATAAGTATGACCTTCGGCAAGGATATCAAGCTTCTTCCCTCCAAGCTGGAGACCGTCCAGGTATCAACCAACCAATCCGTTTTTTGTGAGGACCAGGAAGAACCCCGGGGACGCTGGGAAGGGAAAGTCATCGCCAAAAGCGAAAAGTTGGAATTGGATATCTCGGATATGTCTATCGATATTGCCAGCAACGTAAATCCATTTGGTGATAAAGCCGCCGATGCCATGAAAGGAATCGGACAGGAAGGTAAAGATTACATCAGTGACAAGGTAAACAGCGCCGTGGACAACGCTTCCAAGTCACTACTCAATCAAATCCCCGGGGATAAAATCACCTGGGGACCCTATACTTGGTCGGTTCCAATCCGTCGTTTCTGGAGTGACTACGTGTACTGGAGAATTCGCAGTCCCGGGAAACCCGTGTTTAAAAAAGTGGGTTCCCGAACGGGTCTCACCCGTAAATTCACCCCCACGGCCGTGGGCTCGTCAAAAATTCAGGTTCAAACGATAAAGTCCAAGTTCGGGGACGCTTCCACTTACGGTTATAGCCAGTCACTGCAAGTTAAGCCCCTTAACGTGACCATCAGTCCCAGTGATCCCACGGTAAAACAGAAGGAAACCGTCAACTTCTCGAATTTTTCCTGGCAAAACAATCGCTGGCATCCCGCGGAACATCCCCACGACAACGTTCCGCACGCAAAGTGGGGCGCCGACGACGGAAACATTCTGAGTTCGGACGGTGAACAGATGACCTGGAAAGCCCCTAAATTAAAGGAGAACGAGTGTGAACGAGTGGTATCCGTAACGTTAACAAGTACCACGACGAAGGGAGCTCGCCCGGATCCTCCCCGGAAAGACGTCGTCACCGTTGTCGTGGAAAAGGACGATCCAAAGTGTGATGAACTAAATTTAACCGCCAAAAAGACCTTCATGCAAACGGGTAAAAAAACCATTGTAACGGCCCATGGAACCAAGAAACCCCTGACCTGGAACGTGGAATCCCCGGCCTCCATCACTCGCTCTCCTTCATCCAAGCAGGTCACCTTTCAAGCCCCCGAAAAGGAAGGTGAATACAAAGTAAGTGCTTACATTACTGAAAAGCCCGAGAAAAAGGACTCCATTAACCTCGAAGTGGCCGACGTGGGGTTTCAGTGGAGCTTTAACGGAGGAATTTCCGTAAGCCAGAGTGGTAAAAAGGTCCGGGTCATGCACGTGGGTTCTGCCCTGAATCAAGTACAGAAGTTTACTGGTAACAAAGGAACAAACGGGGTTGCAAGTCCGGGAAACGCGTGGATGCTCACTCCCTGTCCGCCGGAAAAATCCTCGGGGGCAAGGACTTACAACCTCGGTCTATTCGTTATACCCAACCGTGACAAAATCCAGGCCATGCTCACTCCAGAAAAAATAGAGACCGGCAAAAATATGATGGGAATGGCCGGAAACATAAGATCGAAAAAGGCCATCAAACAAATGGCCAAAGCCGGAGCAAAGCATGCACGGGATGTTTCGGAACACATGATTACTGCCATTGAACCGTCGAAGAGGGCGTCGTATGAATTTAACAAGGACCGGGAAAACAAAACCGTGATTGTTTCCTTTTCAATGCCCGCGGTTCACTTCGGTACCTACATGAATCACCTGGATCCCGTAATAAGAGAAATTAAACGAATCAATAAACGACTTGAGAATAATCCACCGAACGAAGACAAGCTCCACGATCGGTTAAATGAATTACACGACCACCGTACAGCCGGAGCGGCAAAGGAATACGACAAAGGACATATCAACGGGAATCTATCCGGACGAATTATTGCACCGTACGGGAAACTTAAACTGAGTACGTGCGACGGCACCTTACCGGAAGACGCCTTCGGAGGTTCGGACAAAGAAAAAGGCGAGGACTTCGAATCCGACTTTGAGTCCGACTTCGAATCCGACTTTGAGTCCAAGTGATTCCTTACTTGCACGAACTGTAGGCCGTTAACCGACACAGAATGATCTATCGCCGTGATTAGCAAGTACAGTTAATCCGTGTTTAATACACCATGGCCAGTCAACTTCAACACCGGTGAGTGGCCTTCAAGCCTGATCTTTTGCTGAATTTCACATCTCAACGATCAAATTCATTCCAGCCACCACTCGTACTCCCACCCAACCACACGTTTAACCAACCTATCCATGTCTTAATGAAAGCAAGTTAACGACCCTGTGTAATGATCGTTAATGATCCAGAAGATTATGTTCCGATAGGGTTTCCGTCACAAGGTTAATCCAGTACTGACCGCCATCCCGGGTGGCAATCGGGCTGGCCGGTGATGGATGGGGGATATCCATAATTGGGATGGAACTCTCCCCGGCCACGGCTTCGAGGCGTTCGAGAGCAAATTTTCCAATTCCCACGAGGACTTCCGGTTCGTAAGACTCAATCATGTCGTTCAAGTACGGATCACACGCTTCGTAAATCTTGAGACGGTCGGCTTTCAGGAGGTTGGATGGAGTCAGGTTGTTTCCGTCCGGGGTGAACATAAGTAACGGACAGTAATTGATAATGAACTGATCTTCGAAGAAGGCATCCAAAGAACCATACTGATCCTTGAAGTAACTGTACAACCGTTGACCACTTCCCTCTTCCCGGTCCGATTCCCACCCGAGGACTTCTCGTTCCTCGCGCTCGTTTTCGGGATTATCCACGTTGATTCCGCGAAAACCCATGTCATCCCCTACGATGAACGGGTCACCAAAAGGAACACCGGTCTGACCCATACCCCAGGGACCCGGATTCATCCCGAGGTACACGGCACGTTTTTTGTCCGAACCATATTTTCCGATGTAGGCACGATGTACGTCCCATGCATACTGCAATGGGTTGTACGACCAACCCAGCTTGTCATCAATCGTTATATCGTCAACTCGATCAGCTAATTCTTTTGTTCGCTCGATCACGTCCACGTTTGTATCCGGCATCGTCATTCACCCAAAATCATATTGGTTAAACAATGGTTATGCATTAAACTACATTCGGATTTTTACAGCTCATCCCCTATAAAATTACCAGTTTGCCAGCTCATAACAATGATCCGAGGTGAATATTTATGAACGAAAACGACGAGGAATTTCATGATCTGGGCGAGGGTGAAGATCAGAGATCATCTGAGGATTCATCATCTCCGGAGCAACCAAAATCTTCAGAACAACAGTCAAATCAGGAACCCGATAAAAACTCGGATTCCAGTTTTGGGACGTGGGCGCTATGGGGTTGTGGGGGATGTATGGTCACCGTTCTACTGGTTGGATTCATTGTTGGTTTTACCGGTTATTATTACGTTTCAAGTCACATCACCACGAATTCTCCGCAGGTGAAAAAGAAAGCGCAGGACATACTTCCACATCAATTTCCAGGTTCCTCGAAAGGAACGGTGGCATTTGACATATTCTTTGACTTTGCCACCGTCCTGGACAGATTGGGAGATTTCAACCTCATACTTGCCGTGGGTCGTTACGAAGGGAAACTATCCAAGGAACAGCAAATGAACGGTCTACGAAACTTCAATCAAAATTTCCGTCAGGGACAAATCGATACAATTGATAGCCAGGTGACTTTAAACAGGAAGTTATGTAACAAAACAATTGAGGTAACAAAAATCACCGGTTCAAAATACGTTGGAAACAGCAAGGAAAAAATGATCCGGTACCAGACCTGCTTTGTTCACCAGGGAGTTACCTATTGTTACGTTGCCGTAGGACGAGGCTCAAAGGGACAACGACAAATCGAACCTCTCGTGAACAGCATACAATGTCCGAGATAGTGTATGATTGTAGCCTGTTATCTTTTCCTCGGACGGGTTTGCACTGCGGTGTGTAAGTCGACTTATAGTCAAACGTTTACCGGGGCGTTACAGTCATCGACTAATTGGTTTCTACTATCAATCAAAGGAAAGAATAAAAAACACATAGTTCCCTCGTAAGTAGCCGGAACTTCCCCTGAAATCGAATGGTTACAACAACCAATCTAATAATTTCACGATGGCTCTTCCGCCGGGCTCGTCCAGCACGGTGCCCCCACTTTCCCGTACGAATTGTTTGATGTCAGGCTCGGCATTTTCAACGGCAAACGAACGAAAATTATACTCGCTCGAAAGCATATCCCGGTCGTTGGCCGAATCACCGACGACCCAGGCCCCTCCGGAGGACCAGCTCCGTGCTTGAAAAATCCGCTTAAGGCATCGGCCTTTTCCTACTTCCGACGGTACCACGCCAAGATATACCCGGTTCCGAATGGGTTCCTCGCCATTTGTCATTAGTTCGCTTAAATACTCCTCGGCTTTACGAGCAGATTCAACCCGATCAAAAATAGCGTCGTGATTTTCAAACTCCGCTTTGAGGTTTTCTTTTTCGCACCATGATTCAAACCAAAAATGCGGGGGTTGCTCCACCTGGCGGGTTCTTTCCTCCATGAATCGATTCCATTCCCCAAATGCGAAAGTTGTTTTTTTTACGCATTGGAAGATATATCGTTCCCGTGCGACGAAATAATCCGGCCACACAGGCCACTCCGCGAGGAACTCCTCCATACGAAAAATCGGGCGTCCCGTATTGATGATCCACCGGTGACCGGTCTGTTTCCAGAGATTCAACCTCGGAAATATACCATCGGGTAATTCCTCGGTATCCGGTATAAACAACGTGTTATCCAGGTCGGTAACGAGCGTATGGGGATTTTGACGTGAAAAAACCATGTTTTTATACCGGAACGACTAAGATCCTCCGGAATCAACGGTGTCCCAGGAATCCACCCGTCTTTTAAGAATACGTTCCAGTGACTCACGGTCCCGGGCCGTAAAATCAGGTTTCTGTCGAAAGTATTCGTCGAGTCCATCACGGATTCCCCGGGTAATCGCCTCCTGTAGAGATTGAACTCGTTTACGAAAATTTTTTTCCCCTGAACCACTTTCCTCTTCACCGACATCAACCCCTTCAAGCTGTCCTGCATTTTCCGTCGTAAATCAGAAGGATTATTAAGGGTACTTTGGTTCTCCTGATTACCGGACCGCCCCAGTTTTATCGGGCGGTCCCATTGGTTCGCCGCGCTTTGGCTCCATACTCTCGTACGGTGATAGAGCACGTTAACCTGTCTCTCGTAGGTGAGTTCAACCTGTAACTGGGATCGGTTTGTGGGCGTCAGTTTACCGGTTTTAAACAACGATTTCACGGCCTTTCGATCCCCCTGAATATTTAGGGACCATCGAGTTTTTTGATTAAACCTGGCGTGAATTTTTTCGTATCCCGATTCAAATGATCGGGAGGTGGAGTAATTGTTTCGTTCGACGTGTTTCAGCACTTTTGAAAAAGATACTTTTCCCTCTTCATTCGAAGTGCTGTCGGTAATCCGGGATGAACTAAAATCCTCGAAAGGGGATGAAGACCACAATTCGGAAAACGACTTTGTTTCCATCGGGGTTCCTCCGTATTTAGAGTACTTCCCTCCCTGCTGGTTATATTCTCGTCGTTACTCTAAAATCCTATACACTTAATTGACCCTGAACGATAATTCCAGAAATGTAATTCGAATGAGTCTCCATCCGTCGGGAATGCTCTATTTAGTTTTGTAAATATAATACCGTTAACAAACGTATGAACTGAGCTACCTAATGTCGAACAAATAAGCTGGTATGAAATCAGTAACTGCTATCCCGGACTGTAAATTCTTCCTACAATGAATGGTTCGTTATAGGAATAACCTCTTAACAAAACTCTGGGGAGCCAGGATACCCATGCCCGATGATCCCGTCCGAGTCATGTTTGAAACAATTAATAACATTGCCGTGTTGGGTTGTTCCCGGGAGGCCGGTAAAGCCGCCCATGACGTCCCCCGATTTATCCAGGAAATGGGATATCGCATTATACCAATCAATCCAGGGGCCGAGGAAATCCTTGGCGAACGGGCTTACCCGAACCTCCAATCGGCCCATGAATCCCTTGATTCGAAAATAGAACTCGTAGATGTGTTCCGCCCTTCGGAAGAAGTACCGGACCACCTGGAAGATATATTGTCAGTGGAACCGGACTACCTGTGGTTACAGCTCGGTATCAAACACGATCAAACTGTTCTTAAGGCCCGTGACCGGGGAATCATCGCTTTCCAGGACCAATGTTTAAAAGTTGAGTACCGTAAGCGCTTTGGAGATAAACCCCGTTCCGACTGGGGGACTTCAACCCCCTCATGAAACTGGGAGCCATTTTCCCTCAAACGGAGATCGGAAACGACGTTGAACAGGTCAAAACTTTTTTCCGGGGTGTCGAGGAACTGGGGTTCAACCATGTTTTATCCTACGAACACGTGCTCGGTGTTGACCCGAATTATCCCGGTTTTGATGGTATATTCGACATCAATGATTCCTTCCATGAGCCCCTGACACTATTTTCCCACGCAGCGGGCATAACCCGCGATCTTGAATTCTTCACGGGGGTACTTGTACTACCCCAGCGACAGACGCCCCTGGTTGCCAAGCAAGTTGCCGAACTGGATATTGTAAGTAACGGACGCTTTCATCTCGGTATCGGTGTGGGCTGGAACGAGCACGAGTACGAGGCCATGGGTTATGATTTTTCCACACGCGGAATTCGTATCGAAGAACAAATCCAGGTGCTTCGCAAATTATGGGAAGAAAAAAGTGTTACGTTCGACGGTCGCTGGCATACCCTGGAAGACGTCGGCCTGACAATGTCCCCTGTAAGTGATTCAATCCCTATATGGATGGGCGGTATGGCCGATGCAGTGATCGATCGCACCGTTCGGATGGCCGACGGCTGGCTCCCCCAGTTTGAAATTCCCGGCGACAACCAGACCCGGGATTACATGGATCGACTTGAACACTACTGTGAGCAGTACGATCGAGAGGTGAATGACATTGGCCTGCATCCACGAATTAAACTATCCAGACACGAACCCGACCGATTAAAAAAGTTGGTGCAGGGCTGGAACGATCTCGGAGCCACTCACCTTACATTCAACACACTTTACATGAATCTCCAATCGGCCGAGGAACACCTCGATAAACTCGAACGAACCCTATCCAGAATAGACCGTTATGATTACATTTCTTAACTTGCAAGTTTCATAACGATCATTACACTGTACTATCACGTACTTACAAAGCATCAAAATTTTCTATGGATTGCCTATTAAATCTGGAGTGATATGTTTGAAGACGTTGAAACGATTTTTTGTGATTGTGGACCTTCAAACGCTCGCTGTAACGTTACTCGGTGTTTTAGGAACGTTTTTATGCATGAGATTTGGAATCCGGGCGGAAATTCCAACATCCCTCGTGGGAATTGCCGTTGTTTTTCCCATCGTCTTTTCCATCAGCGCTGCCTATACGAGGCGCGAGGAAGCCCTCAAGTACCTGGCTTCCATGAAAGCTCAGCTAATGAACATCTATTATTCACATCGTGATTGGGTTCCCCCGGAAAACTCGGAGGATGGAGCCGAAGCCGACCGGGCCCGGGAGATTATTCATACCTTACTTCAACAGGTACGTGACTTTTTCATCGAGGGACCGGAAGAATCGGACCGGGATCCTCATGATATCTATAATTCAATCTCCCAACTTTCACGTTCAGTAGAAGACATTCGTGACAAAGGAGCTCCCAACCTGTCGCGAACGGGACAATCCATACGCAACGTTGTACGGGATTTCGAGAAGATGAGAAATATTTTGGAGTATCGTACTCCAAACTCCTTGAGAGCGTATAGCTCACTGTTCCTTAACTCATTTCCCGTTTTGTTTGCACCGTATTTAGCGTTTTTGGGACATGATTTTCATCCCTCCCTGGGATATTTTGTTGCCGTATTTTACAGTATCGTGCTGGTTAGCCTGGATAATATTCAGGACGACCTGGAAAATCCATTTGACCGGGTCGGAACGGACGATCTCAACGTTGACGTCGCCGATGAAATGAAGGATGCCATGTTTCCGGTTGAAACACATTCGACGGATTCCAAGTAACAATTGAACTAAGCTTTTGCGGATTTAACATTTCGTTAGCTTTGCCAAATAGCATTAGACAATCAATGAAATCATTTTCCCCAATCAGGGGGTAAACCCCGTGCTCGTGGAAAACGATGTGATACAGAGGGGACCGTGTTTCGATGTCAGCCGGTACCGACCGGAGCGATGATCTTGTTTTATCATTGTCCGATACCATGCAACGTAGTTCCGTATCGATCGATGTTG
>JBDGPJ010000017.1:1362-2050 GCA_042219695.1 bacterium | reverse complement strand
GGACTCCTCGGTCTTTTCGTTTCCCCGTGACGCGGTCTGTTTTTGTACGCACCCGTTCTCATTCTGGGTGTTCCGGGAGCTGTTTTTTTGTACCGTCAACGTCCCGCCGTGGCTCGTCTGGCTTTGCTTATAGTGGGGGTATACAGTCTGATGTACGCCAAGTACTGGGCCTGGAATTCCCCCTGGGGATGGGGACCTCGATACCTGGTTAAAATTACTCCGTACATGCTGTTGTTCGTGGGAGCATTTTTACAATCCCACCTGAACAAAACCATTAAATCGACTGCTATTCTCGTCCTGGGAACTGCCGGTGCCGTCATCCAGTTGTTGTCCACTATTGTAAATTATCAAAATCCGTTGATCCTTATATTGCGGGTTATGAACGAATCGGAAATGAACCTGGCGTTTAATCCGTATTTATCTCCCATCCAATGGCACTGGGATGAGTTGCTGGCTACGGGTACGAGGTTTCACTGGTTCTGGTTCCAAAAAGAGCCACTTCTTGTCGTTATTTTAATTTCGCTTTTTATCTATAGTTCGGCGATTCTAATATATCTTCTGTGGTCTCATGTTAAATCGATGTTTACGCTCCGGATGTATTTAGGAATGATGGGAGGTCTAATCGTTTGTTTTCTAATATATCAGTACACTATGACCGGAGAAGGACTTTTAAGAACCAGCTACGTTA
>JBDGPJ010000017.1:1131-1352 GCA_042219695.1 bacterium | reverse complement strand
TTCGAGGTTACGAATTCTTCCTCAGATAGTGTTCTCTATTTCAAGGATCACTCCCGGAATAGCAAGGAAAAAAAAGTAGTCTGGTGGGGGACCATCTACATATCTAACCCGTTTGTGTACCGATTTGGTTGCCTTGCAAAAGGGGAGTGTACAGTTCGACTTGACGGAAAGGTGGTGGCTCAAAGTGATGGGAAGTCAAATTTATCAAACATGTCATTTGT
>JBDGPJ010000017.1:0-1092 GCA_042219695.1 bacterium | reverse complement strand
CAGAAAATGACCTCGGGACGTAAGTTCATAAAAGTAATTTATAGGTATCGAGGCTCTGGGGTGATGAAATTTCTGTATTATCCACGCAAAAAATATTGGATGCGCCCCCCTTCAATTTTGCTGTCTAACCCGGGACGGGACGGGTAAGGGATATAATCCGAAAATCATGTGTCAATGGAAAGATCCTCAAGAAGAGTAGGTTGTATGTTGAATAGTTCGGCCAGGTATCGGTGGTGTGGCTGATCTTGGGGGGGTTCCAAACGTCGCCGTCGTTCCCGGTGAATTGACTCGAGCCGACCGTTCAGGTACAGAAGCATGTCGTTTTCCCTCTGGCGGGTGAGGACACGGGAGCTCATGACGGACTTCCATCCGAACGATTCCTCCCAGGCTTTTTGAAACGTGGATTGAGTGACGGGTTCCGTGGTTAGCGTGTACCTCCAGGTTCGTTGGTTTTTACGCTCCGTCATAATCTTCAGGTGAGTATCATCAACCGGCTCGAGGTGTATCGTGTTTTGGGGCCGGGTAATTCGGGTGGTTTCCACCGGATGGAGGGGGAGAGGGGTGTAGCACAAATATCCGGGGTCGAGAAAAACGTCCTTCCGTGGAAACCCAATAACACAATGACGGGCTTCACCATCCGGTCGGTCCCCGAGGTATACTCGGGGAGTAAGGTCCTTGTTTCGGGCCCGTTTCAGGGCGAGGTTAACAAGGGAAAAACAGGTTCCCCCGGTTCCACTACGATCAAATTCCCGCAGTACGCGATCCGCATTGCGTGGCGAGGCGCTGTCGAGTTTTGTGACATTTTCGTAGGGGAACCGGGCAAGCCAGTTTCCCAGTTGCTGAATCGTTTGTAACATAGCCGAAACTCGATCCCGTGAGATTTCATTTATTCACATGCATTGTAGCATTATGATCAAACATATTCATTTTGATCGAAAGGAACGTCGCCATGGCGAATTCCGGTCAGACTTCTATTTCGTTTCTAACTCTCCTATTAATCCTCCTTGCCGGAATAGTGATTATTGGTCTCATACCGGGCTGTGGCGAAAACTGGGCCCCGCGAGAAGACGAGGGATTCCGGTTATACGTAAG
>JBDGPJ010000169.1:0-4009 GCA_042219695.1 bacterium | reverse complement strand
ACGAAATCACGAAGGCACGTGCCATCACGCGTAGGGTAATCCGTACCATAAATTTCGATGATATCCCGTTCCCCCGTCGCCGCCTGTAACACGAGAGGGATTAAATGTGTTTCGGGATCGTGAACCTCCCCGACCCGGTCACCGGCCCCGGCAGCGTTAAAATACCGAAGTGACACGGAACGTACGCCAAATCGTTCGTGCAGATCTTCCAGGTACCACTCAACGGCACGTTTCGTTCGTCCGTAGGGATTGATGGGTTCCGCTACTTCTTCTTCCGTGATCGGAATCTCATCCGGTTCACCGTACGTGGCCGCCGACGAGGAAAATATGAAGTTCTCAATCCCCTGTTCAAACCAGGCGTCAATCATCCGCTTGCTTTTCTGAAAATTTTCTCTCCAGTACCGGCGGGGTTGCTCCATTGATTCACCCACTTTAGCGAGAGCCGAGAAATGCATAACAGCTTCTACATCATATTCACGAGCAATCTCCTCGATGACTTGAACGTCGGCCATATCGGTTTCCACAAGCTCTACGTGCTCAGGAACCGCCCAGCGATGCCCCAGGGAGAGATCGTCCACCACGAGGACCTCACGGTCTTCCGCAAGAAGTGTTTCCACCATGGTGGATCCGATGTAGCCGGCTCCACCCACGACAACAATCACGTTCACTTCACCTCTTTATGGGACACGGATTTACGCGGATTAACTTCTGATTGTGATTCGAGGTCTTTCTGATCGTCGTTTACTTCCGTTCACCGAACCAAAAACTACGTTCTCATCTTATTGGACTGGATAATGAAATCACCAGGACCCAATGGGTACGAATGAGTCTCTCAGTTTTTCCGAACGATTTTACCGAATACTGAACACCAAATACCAACACCGTCAACGGACTGGATATATTGTTTTTTCTGGACACGATTTTACGCGGATACAAGGGATTGTACATGGCCACAAAGAAGCACAAAAGACACAAAATCTTTAAGGGAACACACTGAACGGAAACAATCAGGTATTCCTCTACGTGCGGCCATTACTCTTCGTGGTAT
This sequence comes from bacterium, assembly GCA_042219695.1. Taxonomy (GTDB): domain Bacteria; phylum T1Sed10-126; class T1Sed10-126; order T1Sed10-126; family JBDGPJ01; genus JBDGPJ01. The sequence goes on along the minus strand of JBDGPJ010000169.1, from coordinate 2,961 downwards.
CCTGAGTTGGGAGGTATTGATGTACTACGTCATTTCATTCTGCTACTCATCGTGTTCCGGGTCTCATTTTTGGACAGGATTTACTGGATTCACAGGATTATGGCCACGAAGTAGCAGAACAAACATTGGAAACAACATTGAGTTCGCCACAAAGAAACACGAAACTCACAAAAAATATTCAGGAACACACAGATTAAAGCGCCGAGGAATCACTCAACAAATTGGCATGTATCCGCGGAGATATTGAGTTTGGGGAATTATCATTCTCTGCATTCGTATTTCTACTCATGGTGTTCGAGACTTATTTCACTGGACTAAATTTACGGGTTCGTATGGATTTTTTGCCACAGAATGCAGAGGACTTATTGACCTGAAACCCCAACTCGTACGCTCCCCTTGTACCGGGTTCTATTCCTAAACTAACAACATATGGAGCCGATCGCCATTCAGGTACACTACTTAACGATCCCTGCGCACTACTCATTGCCTACTGCTTACCGTTCCCCCCTACCTCTCCCTGCTCCATTCACGACATCGAGGGTTTGATGGAATCCTCCGGGTTCTGGTGAATTAACATTAAATTTCTCAAATAAATAAAACTTCCCCCGGCCTGGGAAACAATAAACACGGGATCAATCCGGTAAATTGCGTACGAAAGAACAATCAGGGACCCTCCCAGGGAAAGGTACCAAAACACCGTCGGTATCGTACTCTCCCCCTTCTTTTCACTGGCAATCCATTGAACCAGGAATCGACTTCCAAACATAGCCTGTCCAAAAAATCCAATACAGATCCATATTAACTCCACAGTCGGCATGGTTTGATACCAGGTTATGAAATTCTGTAGCATATCTCCCACGTAAATCACTTCCTAATTCTGGAGCTCGGGTTATTCCGCTCACAGATTAACACGGATAGATTCAAAAATTTAACTACAAAATATCAAAACGCAGTCACGACAAGAAGACGAAGAACGGCATTATAGCCACAAGGAAGCACAAAAATCACAAAACGTTGGGAACATACTGAACAAAAACATTCAGGAATTCCTAAACGTACTCCCGCTCCTCTTCGTGGAATCCTGTGTTGGAGAGTTTTAATGTAACACGCTGTTTTATTCTTCTGTCCACTTATTCCGGGTTCTCTTTTTTGGACAGGATTTACGGGATGAACAAGATTTTGGCCACAAAAAGGCACAAAAACCTGGAGAAACACCAAAAACTAAATACTGAACACTGATTACCGAATACTGAAAACCGATAACCGCCTACCCTTCCTCTACCTCGTAATCCAGATGGCGGTCCTGCAGCCAGCACACGGCCCAGACGTCCCATAAAGTCGTTTTTAACCGGCCCATGTTGGAGTATTTGGTCTCACCGTGTACACGAGATCGGTGGTTCGTGGGAACCTGTGTAATTGAATACCCTTCGATCCGGGCAAGAGTAGGAAAAAAACGATGCATCCCTTCAAATACCGGAAACGACTTCACAACCTCGTTACGGAATACCTTGAGGGAACACCCGGTATCAATAATATTATCCCCCGTTAACCAGTTCCGAACGGAATTACCAAGCCGGGAGCCTAATTTACGCCACCAGGAATCTCGACGATTTTCACGATAACCGGCTACCATGTCGGTTTCTCCCATTTCCCCTATCATCCGTGGAATATCGGCCGGATCATTCTGGCCATCGGCATCCAGGGTCACAACAAGAGGGGCCGTGGAATATTCAAATCCTGCTGAAAACGCAGCCGATTGACCACTATTTTCAGCAAACCGAATCAGAACAACCCGGTCGTCCTTATCAGCCAGTTTCCGGATAAGCTTTGTACTACCATCCGTGCTACCGTCGTCCACAAACAACGCCTTCCAGTTGTATTCCGAGGAGAGTGCGGCGTCAATCTCTTCGTATAATTTCTCCAGGTTCCCTTTTTCGTTATAAACCGGTAACACGAGATCCACCCGGTTCTGGTTCCCCGTATTCACGCTTATAGTTTCCTCGGAATAAATACGTACACTGTGTTGTCCCGGGAGGGTCTCATATACCATTTCGTGATCCACCGATCGTTAATTCGTCCTTTTTGAAGGGTGATTACAATACGATCGGGATCGAGTTCGGAGAAATTTTCTTGTTTTTCAATCGCTATCCCTTTCTGTTTTAAGTAAAACGGAACCTCCAACAGACTGTTGGACGTGTATTGTACGGGAAATTTACCGGTTTCCTTGATTTCCCTGGCAAACCGCTTAATCCTGGGACGAGTCGTTAGTCGCTCCGGCTTTTCCATCGGAGTATAAATAAACAGGTATCCCATTTTTACAGCTATCACAAAGGTTAGGGTGATTCCGATAAGATCGTACAACGAGTCGTGCTTCCAGTGGTTTAACCCGAGCATCAGCAGTCCGGTTACAACAAGGGCCGCCGTTCCCGATAATAGCACGTTAAAAGGTAATAAACCGTGTTCCGTATCGAGCATCCAGGGAAGTAAAACCATCAAAGTCAATAGCCCTCCCAGGAAGTAATTGATACCACGAACCACGGGGATGAGACAATCCTCCTCGATTAATCCTTCCACAGTAAATCCTGTAAGAACACCAATCCATGGAAACACGGGAAGTGCGTATCGAGTGCTGTTCAAAGGCAGAAACCATAAAACAAGAAATGGTGCGATTCCACACAACGCCAGCGTTGAAAGCGACTCGTTATCGTACTGACTGCAGAGTTCCTTTATCCGGGTTACTCCCGAAGCGGTACAGTAAATTAACGTCCATGGTGCCATCGACAATACCACCATCAAAGGATAAGTAAAAAACTGCTTTAACCAGCCGGTGATATTCTGTCCCTCTCCCCGGGAGAACATTTGTTTCATCACCATCGATGTGATTTCCTCCGTTGAAATGACTCGGAGAACCCCCCAGAGCCAGATTCCAACAATTCCATGACACAACACGACACCGCCTAA
>JBDGPJ010000168.1:0-4637 GCA_042219695.1 bacterium | reverse complement strand
GTTTATTGGACTTGGATCAAACAACTCACTGTTGCACTTAATAGTTGAATCCAAGAATGATATGTATCAATTTTTAATCAATAGTTAAGTATATCTTGTTGTAATCCCCTAATTAGGGCCTAACCCGGGAATCACCCTAAAGTAAAGTTATTAAGTAATACGTTGTGACGGAGAATTAACCGACATGGTTGTGTCTGGCTTAAAGTGTTTTTATTGGGAAAGTTATTTGGAACAGGGGCGGATGGAGAGTTTCTAACTTACGGTAAAGTGTCAGTCTTGTATGTAATGACCAAAGCAAAGATTACAAGTGATTGACCAATCATCTAACGCGGAATTGACGGCTATAGTTTTCACCAGGTTTTCTTCCAAAGGATAAGTATTTTAATATCATTTTCTATCCCAGAAGGCTCTATTGAAATCCTTCGATAATTCCATTGTATGCTGAAATTGAATCCGTTTTTTCGATGAACGGTTTTCTGTGCCGTCGGGGCCGTGAGGGCCATAGAGACGGCACAGCCCTCGGAAGCCGACAGGATGTCGGCTGAGAATGAGTTCATCGATTAACGGATTTAATATTCTATAAACCAGGGATTTCAACAACCCCTCCCAGAAAAACATTTGAGCTAGATTTGAAAATGTAGTTCAAGAAAGTAAACCTTTAGCACCAACTAATATAACGCGGTTGAAGTTTTTCCATACACAATCAACCGAGTTGAAACCGGTGTCTTTTAGCCAGGTGACGAGGTCATCGAAATAAGCCGGGACGTCACTCGTGACGTGGATTTCCTTTCGTTCCTGGATCTCCTCCTCACTTAAGCCCTGTTGCAGCATACGGTGCCGTTCGACTTCACGGTAAAAATCTACTAAACCTTCCGGTCGTCGTGTGAGGTCACACAACAAGAATCGCCCGTGCTCATTTAAGTGATTATGGATTTTTTCAAATAACCGTCGCTTTTCGGAATCTTCCATGTGGTGTATGGATAGTGAACTGAAAATCCAATCAAAATGTTGATCGGGGGTCCAATCCTGGAAGGACGCCTGTATAAAGGTCGTGTCGGTGGGTCCGTCGTAGGATTCAAACCGTTCCCTGGTTCGACGGATCATCGATTGGGCTCCGTCAACGCCCACGTAGGTTTCCGGTCTGAACTGCTCGACGATGGTTCGGGTATGTCTTCCCTGGCCTGTTCCCAACTCACAGATCGAACGGGGCGACTTCTCCTGCGCCCATACGTTAAAGATTTCTCCAATAGTCCTCATCATTTCGTCGTAGTTTGGAACGGTGTCCGTGAACTCCTCGTAGTCGCCCGCTACATCATCGAACCGATCGATAACATCATCCATATTAGCCACCTCACGTTCATGTTTACCATTTCAAAATCAGTAAAAGTGTCGGGGGAGAATTACTTGAACGAATTGATCTACAGGTATGATGACTCACCGAGGGAGTTGATGGCCTGAATAAGGGCGCGGGCCTTTTCGCGGGTCTCCTCGTATTCTCGCCGGGGTTCGGAGTCGGCCACGACCCCTCCACCGGCCTGCACGTAACAGGTGTCTCCCTTAGAGACAATCGTTCGGATGATGATGCAGGAATCCAGGTCACCATTGAAGCTGAAATAACCCACTGTTCCTGCGTAAGGACCACGGCGATCCGGTTCGACCTGTTCGATTAATTGCATGGCTCGTACCTTGGGGGCACCACTCACGGTACCGGCCGGAAACGTAGCCTTGAGTGCATCCACGGCATCGAGGTCGTCACGGATGGTTCCCTCGACGTTGGACACCATGTGCATCACGTGGGAGTACCGTTCGATAAAGGCGCGGTCGGTGACACTTACGGTCCCCGGTTCGCAAACTCTACCGAGGTCATTTCGTCCCAGGTCCAACAGCATGGTGTGCTCGGCAATTTCCTTTTCGTCGTTTACCAGGTCCTGTTCGAGTTCACGGTCTTCTTGCTCGGTATCTCCTCGTTTACGCGTTCCAGCAATGGGTCGCGTACGAACCGTATTCCCCTCCTTTTGAACGAGGATTTCCGGTGAGGAACCGATCAGCTGGAACTCCTCGAAGTCCAGGTAGTACATGTACGGGGACGGATTCACACTCCGCAGTTGCCGGTAGAGGTTGAAGGGATGGTTGGGTTCTTCCAATTGGAACCGCTGTGAGGGAACCGCCTGGAAGATTTCACCGGCACGTATGGCCTGTTTGAGTTCTTCAACCGCCTCGTGGTACTGGTCCGGTGTGAAATTAGACTCGACTCGCTCTTCGGCTTTACCACCTACCGATTCTATCAGAGGTCCCTCCCGGGACTGACGCAACCGAAGCTCCCAGTTATCCAGGCGGGACTCCACTTGCTCGTACTGTTTATCAAAGGCGGTGTCCTTGTCCGGGAACAGGTGGGACACGAGGTAGCAACAGCGTTGTACATGGTCAAAGATCAACATCGTGTCCACGTAGTAAAAGAACAAATCGGGAAACGGTGTACGTTCGTCGGGGGGTTTTGTGTCCACGGTAGGCTCAATAAACCGGATCATTTCGTATCCGAGGTATCCTACAAGCCCCCCCGTAAGAGCCGGGAGTTCATCCGGGGAATCCACCGACCACTGATCCATCAGCTCGGAAAGGGTGTCAAACGGATCCGGCTTAAGATCGACGTCCAGGTCCCCCTCCACGTTCCATCGATCCCCCTTGAAGGATATCGAGGCCCGAGGGTCGACTCCAAGAAACGTGTAACGACCCACCTGGCTTCCCTGTTCCACACTTTCCAGTATAAAACCGGGTCGATCGCCTTCATCCGTCAGCGATAGGTAAGCGGAAACGGGAGTGAGGGTATCAGCAATATAACGCCGGTAAACTGGAACAATATTTCCCCGATTGAAGGTCTCTCGCGCGGAATCACGGGAAGGAACAAGCCGGGCCATTTTAGTTCCGGCGCTCGTTTAAAACGGAGGCAACGTCCTCCAGCTTGATTTCCTGTTCCCTGCAGAGAACAAGGAGATGATACAGCAAATCACCAATTTCCCGGCTGAGGTTTCCGCGGTCCTCGTTCTTGGCTTCGATGATGAGTTCCGTCATCTCCTCCCCCAGCTTCTCGAGAATCAAATCACGAGCTTGTTTTTCGTCGTTTCCCTCGAGTAAATCGGTGGTGTAGGAACCCTCCGGTCGTTCACGGTCTCGCTGTTCGACAATCCGTTCAAGCTCACCAAGTATGGCTCCGAGCGAATGCTCGGGAAAGGGATCGATTTCATCCCAGGTATCTTCATCCCAGCGGTTATAAAAACAGTTGCGCCGACCGGTGTGACAGGCCTGGTTTTGTTCCTGCTTGATGAATAGTAAGACAGCGTCCATGTCACAGTCGGTCCGTAGTTCCTCGACTTTTTGAAGTTCTCCGCTCGTCTCACCTTTTTTCCACAGTTCCTGACGGCTCCTCGACCAGTAATGTGCGTAGCCCGTCTCTTTAGTTTGTTGCACGGATTCCTCGTTCATGTAAGCGAGCATACGCACTTCACCCGTTTGCACGTCCTGTGCAATGGCCGGAATCAGCCCGTGCTCGTCAAACTGTAGTTCCTCTACGTCCGTGGAACCCATGCAAAAACCTCCTTACTTTTCTTTTGCGAGAAGAAAAGTACACAAAAGAAACCTGTTTTGAAATTAGCTGTTCGTTGATAGTTATTAACTATAAGTTTCAAGTGAATCGTGGAAAGCTCAATGCCAAATATTGAACCATAGTAATGTAATAATGCCCACAGAAAGGAATCAGTTCACTCCAATCCAACATCAATCCGTGTTGGACCCAACTTTTCATTAAATCTTGAACAAGAAAGCAAGCCGATTAAACGGTTTTGATTGGCTAATGGTAATAAGCCGAACGTAAATTTTTGAAAATCAAATCACAAATTAGAAACGCCACAACATCAAGTACGTGAAATATACTCTAACCCGCTTCAACCATGAAATTTTCATTTTTAAGCATTGAGCGTCCCCAGGAGACAGCAGTCCCGCTTGAATCGGCTGAAAAATCAAGCCGAAATCCGCTCCACAGTGTGTAATTGTCATAATACCTGTTCACAGCTTGCTGGCTGGGCTCTCCGAGCTGACAATGGTACCTTTTGGTACTTTCTGGTATCTTTGAAGACTGATCTACGATCGGAAGCATTCCACAGTTCTACTGTGTTGAATGCCCGGGCTTAATAAAGACAGACCTTATCCACTCTAATGGAAAAAGGCTTCTGAGTTGAATTTTTTCCCGGTAATAGTTTGGATTATTGTTGCTGTAAGTTGCCTTCGGCCTCGCGCTCGAATTGCTTCTTGTGCTGTCGGGTCTTCTCCTGCTCTTCATCACTAATGGTGTTATTTTGCTGACTTGCACACGCGCCCATAAAACAAACCATTAAACTAAACACAATAATTCTTAGTAAATTGGTATTCACCATGATCACCTCCCTGGAAGAACCGTGTCCCCTTTCAGTCGTTTCATGCTGGTATCGGACATATTATTCATCCCGTCCGCCATAGTTGCTGCTTCCGAATCGGATTGGTTGGACTGGGAGTTCAATCCTCCGTGATAGGATAACTCAACAAACCGCTTCACAACCTCTTCGTGGGTATGAGTTATAGTAAACCCGGATTTCGAAAGAACTTTT
>JBDGPJ010000167.1:1967-4566 GCA_042219695.1 bacterium | reverse complement strand
GGTCGCCTCGCCAAAAAAAATGCAAAAGTAAAGTATTGTCCATGAGTATTCGGCTCTCGCTTAACGCATGTTCTCAGACCTGATTTAAATAGCCTCCCCACACAGGTGGTTCATTTTTACATTCAGGCAAACAACTTGGTAATTCCCGTACATTTTCCCATACAACGGGTTATCAGAACTTCCTCCAATAAGGTATGATGTGGGATCTGGGTACGATATTTCTGGTTACTATATGATTTCATGGAGGCGACTTTGGGAAATGGACATAGAGGGACATGCCTCGCACGAAGGTACCAAGAAGTATGCTGATCGATTTAACGATCGGGTTCACAATCAATTTTTTCAAGAAAGCAACCGGCGACTGATAAGTTCTATCGGTCTGGGTACGTATCTGGGGGATCCTTCGGAAGACGACGACAAGGCTTATAAAAAAGCGGTCAAAAAATGTGTGCTGAACGGGGTCAACCTCATCGACACAGCGATTAATTACCGGTTTCAGCGCAGTGAACGAGCTATCGGGGACGCCCTCGATGAACTCATAACGAACGGTGACTTTTCCCGGGCGACAAAAGGGGGGTACGTTCCCTTTGATTCCGAACGACCGGCCGATCTCTCCGCGTATATTCAATCAAATTTTATTGAACCCGGCATCGCACGAGCCGAGGACTTCGTGGGCGGAAGTCATTGCATGGCCCCCGGTTACCTGGAACACGAAATCCAGGAAAGCCGGAAGAACCTGGGACTGGACACACTCGATATTTACTACGTGCATAACCCCGAAACGCAGTTCCAGCAAGTTGATGAGGATGAGTTTTACGAACGTTTGAGCCAGGCTTTTGAAATTCTTGAGCTGGCCGTCGATGACGGGCACATCGAATCATACGGTATTGCCACCTGGAACGGACTTCGAATACAACCCGGTAAAGACGAATACATCGATCTCGCACGAGTCATTGAGCAAGCTGAAAACGTAGCCGGGGATGGACATCATTTCGAAGCCATCCAGTTACCTTATAACCTTGCCATGCCCGAGGCCTTGACTCTTCAAAATCAGTCGCTGGAGCATCGTAGTTTGTCCGTGCTGGATTATGCCGGGGAACACGACTTAACCGTTTGTTCGAGCGCCTCCTTACTCCAGGGGAAACTCACCGAACAGATGCCCGAAGAAATTCTTGAGCGCATGCAGGAACTGGATTCAAGTGCCCACTGTGCCATCCAGTTTACCCGCTCCGCTCCCGGCATAACCTCAGCTCTGGTTGGAATGCGTTCCCCGGAACACATCGAGCAAAATCTGGAGCTGTCTCCCATTCCTCCTTACGATTCCGATGAGTATTTGGAGCGGTTCTTCGTGGAAATGGATCCCGGCCAGGGATAAATATCCAATGGATAAAAAACCACGTCTCGGTATCGATCTCGGTTCCACCGACATTAAAGCGGCCTGGATGACACCTCTGGGGGAAACACGTTCCATCGAAACAATCCCTATGCCCGTTAATACCGAAAATTCCCAAATAACTCACCCGCCGGATCTACTGTTAAAACGAATACGATCGATACCTGACCGGTACCGCTTCACGGGCGACTGGGAGGCCGCCATTGCCAGCCAGCGGTCCAGCTTTATCCTCTGGGAGGCCGAAACCGGTAAACCCGTTATGGACGTCATAAGCTGGCGAGACCGGCGTGGCGAGCAATGGATCGATGAACTCTCGGAGAATCAGTTTGATACCATCCGTTCGATAACCGGTCTACGTCCTGAAGCCGGTTACTCATTGTCCAAGCTCGCCTGGATTTTAGAACGCAAAGACGGTCTCCGGGAACAGGCCGAAAATAATGAAATACGGTACGGAAGTCTGGACAGCTGGTTGGTATGGCATGCAACGTCCGGCGAGGAATGGTTCATGGAACCAACTCAGGCTTCACGCACCCTTTTGTTCGATCCCCGTGAAAACAACTGGTCCGATGAATTACTGAAAGAATTCGACATCCCTCGAAATCTGCTCCCTCCTATTCAAAACGAAGTAGACTCGCCTATACCTGCCGAGGAAGTGTGGCCCAACGGACATATTGTGGGACTAATCGGGGATCAACCTGCGGCAACAATCGGAGGACAACCCCCCTCCTACTCGAAAACCCGTGTCACATTGGGCACGGGAGGATTCGTTGCTTCTCCCTGTGAACGCGATCAATGCCCACCCGGTCTAACACTTACCTTTACCCCTTCACCTAACGAGCGAATTTATCAATCGGAAGGTGTTGTCTTATCAGCCGGTCGGGCTATTGACTGGTTTAAGAAAGTTATTGGCATTAATCTACAAACTATCGAAGCCTGGGCCAGTGCTCCCTGGCCCGAGGAGCTTCCCCTGTGGTGTCCCGCTTTAAATGGAGTGGGAGCTCCGTTCTGGTCCAACCGGGCCGCCAGTCTCCGGGAGTTTTCCGAGGAAACGTCCGCCCGTGAATTAGCCCAGGGGCTGGTTGTGAGTATCCTGTTTCGTATTCAGGATATCCTGGACGAGCTTCCGATAGACGATGTTCGAATCATCCTGGATGGTGGCTTAACCCGGATGCAGGCCCTGCCTGATATTGCAGCTTCGATATGGGA
>JBDGPJ010000167.1:0-1957 GCA_042219695.1 bacterium | reverse complement strand
CGTACCTTAACGCCTCACCTCACGTGTCGGGGAGCTCTTATAGCATCCGATTGGAGTAATTCTTATTTTTCTTGTAACCCCTGGGATCAACTTAATATGGAAGCAGTTATTCCGGAGAAAAATGCTCCTGTTGATGCCTGGAGAAATCAGTGGAAAAATGCGCTAAACGACTGGGGATTATCTCCTGTACAATGAACCGCATCGCTCACCGGGGTATTCACGAACAATATCCCGAAAACTCATCGGAGGCCGTACAAACAGCGTTTGATTCCCGGGCCGACGGTGTGGAAGTCGACGTTCGTATTCTGTACGATCATACACTGGTTCTTCACCACGATGCCACTCTGGGTAACCCCTCTAACTCCAGCAATCGTTTTCGACCTTTAACGGCCATGACGGAATCCGAATTACGCCGAAACGCCTCCTTCAACGTAATGACAGTTCCCCGCTGTATCGAGACGAAACCGGCCAACAAATCACTTACTCTTGAATGCAAGCCCGGTCCCAACATACATACGTTTGACCGTGAATTACTCCAGGCATTACCTAAACACCTCCCTGACAACCTCATCGTCTCTTCCAGTGACTTTGAACTCCTGGAAGACCTCGACCATCGCTCAACACTCAACCTGGCCCCCGTGATACGATCGGTGGACGGTCTAAGTCGCAGTTACCTGCATAAACAGGACTGGCACGAGATTCACATCCGACATACCCTGTGTAACGAGGATACACTCGATGAAATTCGACCGTTTCATGACGGTTCAATCATAGCCTGGACGGTGAATCAGGAGGAACGAATTAACGAACTTGAAGAATTAAACGTGGACGGGATAATGACGGACAACGTGCGGTTAATACAATAAATCCCATCTATGCAAACTTCTGGGATCTTCAATTATTGTCGGTCATTCAGGTTTCGGTGATCTGATCATATATCACTAAGGAAACCTGGAGTTGCTCAGACGGAATTTTTTAATTTTATCGTTAGGTTTTATAGGGAATGAAATCACAATGGTAAAAAAGGCACAGGATTTTATGGATTCAGCCTTGGATGGTCAAAACTGGTCGGACGATGATTTACAACAGGTTCTTGAATGGCCCGACAAAAAACTCGATGAACTGATTGAAGCTGCTTACGAAGTTCGAAAAACGCACTTCGGGCACGATGTCCAACTGAAATACTTGATGAATGCCAAAAGTGGTCTCTGTCCGGAGGACTGCAATTACTGCAGTCAATCATCCGTAGCCGAATCCGAAATTGAACAGTATTCCTGGCGCTCCGAAGAAGAACTGCTTAAGGGGGCTAAAGAAGCCTCCGAATTAAACGCAAACCGATACTGTATTGTCGCCAGTGGCCGGGGACCAAGTGAGGACGAAATTGACTACCTCGTGGAAGCCGTCCCCAAAATTAAAGAACAGTACGAATTGAAAATCTGTCTCTGTTTGGGACTTCTCAAACGTGATCAGGCCTTCCGTCTCTCCGAGGCCGGAGTCGACATCATCAACCATAATCTGAATACCAGCAAGGATTATTACGGTGAAATCTGCACCACCCACGACTTTGAAGATCGGGTTCGTACACTGGAATACGTAAAAGAAGCGGGAATGACCGTATGCAGTGGAGGAATTGTTGGAATGGGAGAAACCCGTGATGATGTAATCAACCTGGTGAAATCCCTACGTGAACAACAACCTAAAATCGTGCCTATTAACTTTTTGATTCCCATACAGGGAACCCCTCTTGAAGACGAAGGGGAATTAACTACGGAATTTTGTTTAAAAGCACTTTGTTTGGCCCGATTCATGCTCCCCGATCGAGACCTTACAATATCCGCCGGAAGAGAATGGCACCTTGGACCGGCTCAGAAAGACGCCCTTAAAATCGGTAGTTCACTCTTTATCGGCGGTTACTTGACGACGAAAGGGGAAGAAGTCCGTGAGGATTTAGATATGA
>JBDGPJ010000166.1:995-3091 GCA_042219695.1 bacterium | reverse complement strand
CGAGGTGTTATACGCCGACGACGAGCAGTTCGAAAAGATACATCAACAAACGATCGAGCAGGGCAGTTTCACGGGGGAAGTACTGAACGAAACGAAGGAGGGGGAGGTTTTTCCGGCCTATTTGTCCGCTTCCGTTCTCGAGGACGAGGAGGGTAATTTACGGGGGGTCATGGGAGTTTCGCGGGATATTACGGAAGAAAAAAAACGCGAACGGGAGCTTGAACTGAAGGAGCGGGCCCTGGCGTCGGTGAGCGAAGGTTTAATCATCACGGATCCCTCCCTCGAGGACAACCCCGTTATCTACTGCAACGACGGATTTACCAGGATCACGGGATACGACGAGCAGGAAATACTCGGGAAAAACTGCCGGTTTCTGCAGGGGGAGGACACGGACGAGCAGACCGTTCGGGAGATTCGCCGGGCGATAAACAATGAGGAACCGATCCGTACGGAGATATTAAATTACCGCAAAGACGGTACTCCCTTCTGGAACCATTTATCGATCACGCCCGTTCGAAATGCCGAGGGACAGCTAACCCATTACGTCGGGGTACAGGAGGATATCACCGACCGAGTCGAACGACAGCACGAGCTGGAACGGTATGAACGGATCCAGGAGAATCTCCCGGTGGGAGTTTTTCGCACGAAACCGGATGGAACGATCGTGGATGTGAACTCGACTGTGGTAGAAATTATGAACGCCGACTCGGAGGAAGAACTCAAACAACACAACCTGAATGAGATTTACGCCGATTCCCAACGGCGGGATGAACTCGTCGACCGGGTTAGCGAGGAGGACGTGGTTGAAAACGTCGAGGTTGAGACCAATACACTGGACGGTCGGACAAAATGGATGTCCCTGAAAATGCGAAAGGTCGAGGAAAACAATCAGAGTTACCTGGACGGTGTGGTCCAGGACATCACGGAACGCAAGAAGGCCGAGCAGGCTCTGCGCGAACGAACCCGTAAATTGGAACAGTCCAACCGCCAGTTGAAACAGTTCGCCAACATTGCCGCCCACGACCTCAAGCAACCTCTTCGCACGATTACCAGTTTCGCGGAACTGATTGAATCCCGCTACGGGGAGCAGTTCGACAAACAGCTCGGTCGCTATCTTAACCGGATTAAAAACGGCACTCGCAAGATGAAGGAACTGCTCGATGGTTTGATGGATTATTCCAAGGTGGGCACGGGGGATACGTCGTTTACCTCCGTTGATCTCAATGACGTCATTGATGACGTGCGGGAAGATTTGAGGATTAAGTTGAACGAAACCGGCGGGGAAATAACCGCGGAGAATCTACCGGAAATTAAAGGGGAACCTGTTTTACTGAGGCAGTTATTTCAAAATGTTATCGATAACTCCCTGACCTACCGGTCCGACGAGCCTCCGCGGATTGAAATTACCAGCGAAAAGCGGGAGTCCGGTGAGGTTGTGATTACCGTGAGGGACAACGGGATGGGGATGGAACCGGAGTACACCGATCAAATATTCGACGTGTTTAAACGCTTACAACCGGATTCGGAGGTATCGGGCCGTGGGATTGGGCTGTCGATATGTCGTCGAATCGTCGAAGAACACGGCGGGAGTATTTCGGCGGATTCCACCCCCGGGGAAGGGACCGCCATTCAAATGACGTTCCCCCGTGAAGGGATGTAAATTTGTAATAAAATATAGCTTGTTTACTTACATGGCATAGTTTAATATGATCCGTTGCTCTTAAGTACGGAGGGTAAACATGTCAGAAAGTCAAACCGGAGATATCTTGCTTGTCGAGGACAGCCCGGCCGACGTGGAACTGGCCGAGGAAGTGTTCCACGAGATTGAAAATTTCTCCGTCACGTTACACGTGGTTGAAGACGGGGAGAAGGCTCTCGAGTATCTCCGCAACCCCGAACGGGACATTCCCGATTTAATTATACTTGACCTCGATTTACCACGGATGGACGGGTTTGAAGTACTGCGGGAGCTCGACGGCGATCCGGATCTCGGCATGGTTCCCGTGATAGTGTTGACGATGTCCAACGCCGACGAAGATATTTCCCGGGCGTACGAATTCGGTGCGAATGCTTGTATAACCAAGCCCCTCGGCTTC
>JBDGPJ010000166.1:0-985 GCA_042219695.1 bacterium | reverse complement strand
AGGACTTTAAGGATTGCTGTGATTTGATCCGGCAGTTCTGGTTTGGCCATGCCCATCTACCGCCGGATTCATGAGTTAGAACATTTGGTTTTTGTATTTCTTTACAAAGTACATTTAACTTGGGGGAACCTACCTATCATTTTGAATAATCCGTCAATCTCAAGAAATAACGAAACGAGTTCATTCGAACAAAAAAAGAGGGATATCTTCCCGAAACAAAGTTCCTTTTAAAGAGTCCCTTGAACATCACGCCTCCAATACTTATTATTTCTTGTTATAAATTTTCTAATTCAAGGTACGATTTCCATTTGAGGTTATCTTGTTCCTACCGGATTTCAGATAGATTCACACCAACGGTCCGGTGATTGTATGGTTCGGAGGCATTGCTGAACGATCTCATATAAAATGCACTAATCATCAAACAATCTTCATTAATTTTAGTGTTGAATAGTTATTGGACAGGGAACGTTTATCGATAAGAGAAAAATTTCCAATAATTTTTGGAGGTTTGAGTTGTGGCACACACGAGTCGGATGAAGGATTCCGATAAATGCGCGAAGAAAGGTTTTGCAGCCATCAGACAGGATTTCTTCGATTCTGTCACGGGAAGTTACATTGACATTACGTTCAAGTTGATGGCGTATATTTCATTAATGATTGTCGCTACAATGCTTCCCTTTATTTACAGTGAGTATATTCACGGGGGAATTAAGGAAGTCCGAGCTTCACTGAAGCTGGCGATTCCCACGTTTATCGTTGTTTATTTTGCGAGTTATTACCTTGTTTACAACATGGTTTACGACCCCGTGCACGAGATATCGACGCGTTTGCTCGCCGAACAGGACAGTATAGACGCCTGGCCCGATGAAGACGAAGTCGAGGGCGTCGATATTCTCCAGTGGCAGTATTCTGAAATTGAACAACTTCTGGAAGCCATTCAACTCCTCCAGGAACGCGCCAACGAAATCGGTGAAGGGAAGCTAAA
>JBDGPJ010000165.1:15494-19149 GCA_042219695.1 bacterium | reverse complement strand
GGATTCCTGCTTTCGCAGGAATGACGAATAAGGGTTTTTAGAGTGGACTCATAGATACGACTTTTTTTAGACAATTCGGGTTGATCTACCGACAATTGTGGTTGACTACCGAATCTGGTATATTTGAAGTAAGAGATTACGATTAGAGATTATAAATGAGGAGATCGGTCCGTGGATAAAGACGATAAAAACGTAATGTATGATGCTTACGATGAAGTTGCTTCCCTTTTACAGGGGGTCGCACACGAAATCAATAATCCAATAACCTCCATACGTACAAACGTGAAAAACATTGAGATGATGCTTGATGAATTTGAGCCCATCATAGAGGAATACGCGGACGATCACCCGGAAGAGTCCATCGGGAACTTATCCTTTGAAGAAGCGCTGAGTCGACTTCGCCAATCGTTGAACGGAATACACTCCGCCTCCGCGCGCGTTTCAACGGTTGTGGAAAACTTCAAGGATTTTGCCGGATCCAGTGGGGGAGAAATGACTGAAATAAATCTGGTTGACGTTGTTGAATCCTCGGTCTCCATGACGTCCTACGAGTTTGGCGGTTCCGACATCGTGCAACTTGAGGTGCCGAATGAACCGGTTATGGTCAATGCCAACCAGATGCAGTTGGAACAGGTATTTGTGAACCTCTTAACCAATGCATCACACGCACTCAAAGACAAGTACGGTGACACCGTCTCGGAGCAGGGGGAAGTTGTTGTTAGCATGAACCAAATGAACCGGGATGGGGAAGAGTGGGTGAATGTTATAGTGAGTGATAAC
This sequence comes from bacterium, assembly GCA_042219695.1. Classification (GTDB taxonomy): domain Bacteria; phylum T1Sed10-126; class T1Sed10-126; order T1Sed10-126; family JBDGPJ01; genus JBDGPJ01. Next base: position 18,369 of record JBDGPJ010000165.1, on the reverse strand, counting down.
GGGCCGGGAGTTCCCGAGGACCTAAAAGACTCCATTTTTGCACCCTACATAACGACAAAGGAGCAGGGGAAAGGTTTTGGAATAGGTTTATCAAAAGCGCTTGGTACCATTCAAGAACACGGTGGGCATCTTTACCTGCATGACAATAGTCAGCCCGGCGCAGAATTTGTTGTCGAATTACCAATTAACGCCACCTCACCTGATGGGTGATTAACAATGGATGTCTTAATTGTTGATGACGAAAAGGACATTTTACGGTCATTAAAAACGTTTCTCGAGATGGAGGGTTATCATGTGACAACCACGGACAATTCCACTGATGCAATCGAACGGTTTGAACGCAATGGGTATAATATTGTTTTGCTGGACATCAATATGCCGGAAATAGATGGTTTGGAATTATTGGAGAGGATCCTGAGTATCGATTATCACACGGAAGTTATTATGATGACCGGATTTAACAGCCTCGATAAAGTGTTCGAAGCAAGGGAGCTGGGAGCTTCGGAGTACATGTTAAAACCCTTTGATGATATGGATTCCGTCGGGGAAATCGCTGGACATGCCCGAGATCGCGTGAAACGCTGGAATCGAGCGTTTGAACAGGGTTTATTAGAATCCAGCAATGCGTAATTTGTATTATTCAGTGGGAGTTATACGATGAAAATATTAATTGTTGATGATGACCCGGACATCCTTCAATCACTGGAAACATTTCTTTCGGTTAGGGGCCATGAGATTACAATTGAAGACGATCCATACGAAGCGTTAGATGCCGTTCAGGAGACCCCATTTCACCTCGTATTTCTGGATATAAATATACCCAGACGGAGTGGACTTCGCTTATTAAAAGAAATGAAAGACCGGGATCGATCGCTTGATATTGTTATGATGACGGGTTACAACGCGGTGGAAAAGGTTGTGGACGCACGGAAATACGGGGCACTGGACTATCTTTTGAAACCGTTCGACGAGGACTTTACGGATTTGGAGCGAGTGGTGGAGTCGGCCGAACAACGAATGGAAAACTGGAATCAAGCGTTACAGGAGGAAGGGGAGTTTGAAGGCCAGGTGGATATTGTGGAGTCGGTATTTGATAACGCTGAACCCAGTGAGGAAGAGCAATCCGACGAGGTTACCTGATTAACCGGTTTCCTTAACAAGTTCATTTCAATTTATCCGGATTGAAGTGTAGCCTTAAGCCCATTACGTTTTTTACCTTGCTAATTCTCGATTGTACTCACCCCGCTTATTTAGTAACTCAGGTCTACTGCAGGGAGAAGGGGACCCAAGCTACCGAAAACGTTAATTGATATAACGGTACAACATCGACAAGTGAACTCATCACTATTTTCGGGTGGAACGTTGATTGTCTTCCCGAAACATCAAAGTTGAGCGATTTGCTCCTCGGCCAGTTTGTTTTGACGCTGTGTAAGGTCGTTAATGTCGAGGGGGAGAAATTCACCGTTGTCCACGAGTAGCTTCCCGTTTACGATCGAGTAATCAACTTTTGGCGGGTTACAGAATACGAGGGCGGCGAGGGGATCGTGCATGGCTCCCGCGTAATCCAGCCTGTTCATATCAATTCCGATCAAGTCCGCCGCCATATCGGGTTCGAGGGTACCGATGTCTTTGCGGCCGATGGCGCGGGCTCCTCCAATCGTTCCGGCCCGTAAAACGTCACGGGCCGTAATCGATTCCTCGTCGTAATTAATTCGTTGTAACAGCAGTGCCTGGCGGGCTTCGGCCAGCATGTGGGAACTGTCGTTGGAAGCGCTCCCGTCCACACCGAGGCTTACGTTTACACCGGCTTCAAGCATGTCAACGATCGGAGCCATGCCGGACCCAAGTCTCATGTTGGAGCTCGGACAATGACTCATGGCGGCACCCGATTCCGCCATACGTTTTACTTCATCGCGGTTGAGGTGAATGGAGTGGGCAAAGAAGCAACGATCGTCCATCCAATCGAGGGCTTCCAGGTATTCGAAGGGACGTTTACCCGTGGATTCCAGGCAGTATTTTTCCTCGTCCAGAGTTTCGGCAAGATGCGTGTGAAAATAGACTTTATCGTATTCTTCGCCGAGTTCCTTGCTCTGGGTCATGATCGTGTCCGTAACGGAAAACGGCGAACAGGGCGCAACGACGATACGGGTCATACCAAATCGTTCGGGTTCATGGTACTTTTCGATCACATCCCGTGTATGCTTGAGTATAGTGTCTTCGTCCTCGACGACGCTTTCGGGAGGGAGACCCCCGTCTTCCTTGGAAAGGGACATACTTCCACGGGTGGGATGAAATCGGAGTCCGATATCCTCAACGGCTTCTATTTCGGCCTCTAAAATTCCTTCCTGGTGTTCGTTGGGGAATACGTAAAAATGATCGACCGCAGTAGTGCAACCGGTCATGATGAGTTCGGCGGCCGCGACCTGAGCGGAGACGCGTGCCATTTCAGGAGTTAAAAATTTCCAGATCTCGTACAGGTACTGTAACCAATCGAATAGTTTTGCGTTTTGTACAGCCGGAATATTCCGGTTCAGGGTCTGATAAAAATGATGATGCGTGTTTACCAGTCCCGGCATAATCAGTAAGTCGGACCCGTCGATCGTACGGTCCGGATCCCAGTAATTTTTATGATACGGTGAAATTGACTCAATCTGCTCGTTTTCCACGTAAAGGTGGACTCCCGTTTCGGGAGGTGTACCAACCTCGGTAATCAAGGTATCAATGTTTTCGATCAGAATAGAACTCATGTGATCCTTTCCTCCCAGGAGATTCATTTTGAGAATATAGTCAAGTTAGGATGGTAAATGATACAACCGATCATTCAATATATCACTGGTATTTGTAAAGTGACTACACTTTTGTAGGTTAGTCTTGC
>JBDGPJ010000165.1:9376-15484 GCA_042219695.1 bacterium | reverse complement strand
TGCACCATTTCCGGAATAGGCTGTCATTAAGAAGAATGATTCATCAAACCGATGAGTCATTCAGGCTGAAAACATTGCTGATTTACTTGATACATTAATATGGAAGGAATCCGACTCGATGCCGGTTAGCTCAGGCGCACAACGGGATCAATCCGATGCATTCTACAACACCGCGTACTTTTCGCGCGGAAACACCGTTATTTGAATAAATTCAGCCTCAATTACAATGATATGAACCAAATTCAAGCGCCGATTGCTATGTCCGGTTAACGGGGTCGAAACTTGTCATGGATATGCTAACATTATTGGTTCGATCCTAACCTTATGAATTTTTCAGGAGTGATTTTTTGTGGCTGAAGTTAATCAAGACAAGATTGAGGAGAAGGCAAAGCAATTAGGACGTGCAATTGGGCAAACGGAAGCGGCGAAAGCCATGGAGACCGCCCGTGAGTCGCTTGAGGATAACGAGGAAACCAGTGAATTGTTTGAAAAAGTTCAGGACATGGAGCAGGACCTTATGGAGAAAGCACAGCGTGGAGAAGACGTTTCCGACGAGGAAGAACAGGATCTTCGCGACGCCATGCAAAAGCTGGAATCCCGTCCTGATTTTCAGAAATTTGTCGCTGCTCAGCAGAACTTCGAGAAAATGATGAAAAAAGTCAATGAATACATTCAGAATGGTATCGAAGAAGGGAAAGACTCGAACATTATCGAGATTTAATTTCCCATGACCGATGCGGGAGCCTCTGTTTCAAATCAGTCTCCGGTTCCTGTGCGGTCGTTGTCGGGGCAGGTCCGTAACCGAGGTCCCTGGGTTACCGTTGAATACGATCCCTTTGAACTTGTAAACATCGGGCATACCTCGGCTCTTGGGGCCAATGCCGGTGTTTCTTTCCAGGATCCCGACACGTGCAACCTGTTCCAGGTATTCTTACCCGCCGAAAGCTATCACTACGCCGAACAGGTCCACGAGACTACGGTCGAAAGGACCGGTTCGTACTCCAGTTGTTTCCTGAAGTGTGATGGTCTTTTAAGTAACCAGCGCCATCAGGCGCTGTTTGTACGAACCGCCGACTGTTTACCCGTATTTGTGAATGTATTAGATACAGATTGGTACGGTATCGTTCATGCCGGTTGGCGTGGTTTGACTTCCGGAATTGTTCCCGCGGTACTTGATCGGTTTAACGATAACAGGGTTGAGTTAGTGGTAGGTCCCCATATTTGCCAGGACTGTTACGAAGTGGGGAATAATGTTATTGAAAACGTCACGGAATCCCTGGGTGTACCTCCGGAAGTCCTTTTGAACGAGGACGTGATCAGTGAGAACTCGGAACTAAGTCTTCTGACTGTATTACGAAAACAGCTTGGTGAATACGAGAATCGTATTGAGACATTGTGGTCCGTGTCTCGATGTACTTCCTGTGATGACGGTGTACCTCTGTTGAGTTACCGAGATTCTGGTACGGAAAATCGTTTGCTAAACTGGATACGACACTCCCCCTGAATCCCTGGAGCCTGATTTATCATGCCTATGACCACCCTTGACCGTCGCTACAACGAGGTCCGGGAGAATATTACGTCCGCCTGTGAACGGAGTAATAGAGACCCGGAAAACATCAGCCTTGTTGCCGTTACAAAGGGATTTGATAAGGAGGTCATCCGCCGTGCTCTGAGGAAGGAATTGTTTCATATTGGTGAAAATAGAGTGGGGGAATACCTTGATAAGCGGGAAGCACTCGGAGAATTGGAACAACCGGTTCGTTGGCATTTCATCGGTCACCTGCAATCCAATAAAGTACGCAAAATTGTTGGTGAGTTTGATCTCTTACATAGTGTAGATCGGACCTCATTGATCAACGAACTCGAGAAACGCGGTTCAAGAAATGAAATAACTCAGGACGTTTTGATACAGGTCAACACGTCCGGGGAATCAAGCAAGCATGGTGTTTCTGCCGAGGAGTCTCCGTCCATTCTCGAGTCCATGCTGGAAACCTCGTATCTGCGTGTTCGAGGACTAATGACGATGGCCCCCTGGACCGACAATAAAACTGTACTGCGTAATACGTTTTCCGATTGCCGTGAGCTACGGAATCGTCTCAGTGAACACCATGGTACGGCTCGGTCGAGCATTATTTGGCGATCGCCCGGATTAGGGATTGTGATTTCTGTGTATTATAGTTTGGGTTTATCTTTTCCAGAGTTCATTGTTTAACGGAAAAAGCGAGCTTGGTTCGATGTCTTTTGTTTCTTCTGGACCCCCAGAGTTCCGTTCCGGGAATTTCCCGTCGGCGTAAAAATGAATTTAACGTTCCCGTGGTTGGGAATTTTTTAGGGCCAGGCGATCCATGATAAATTTTATGAGTCAACATCGATACCGGAGGTAAAAAAGACGCCATGAGTTATGAAAAAGCAGGTATTATCGGAGTTGGGAACATGGGTGAGGCACTGCTAAAAGGGATGCTTGAAGGGGATTGGACTTCCGGTGATATTTTATTTTTCGAAGTCAAGGACGAGGTCGCGAACGAGGTGGAAAGTAAATACGGAGTAGAAGGAGTAGAATCCGTCGGAGAACTTCGAAAGCGTACTGATTTCCTGATCCTGTGCGTTAAGCCAGACGTGGTTGACAAGGCCCTGGGAGACGTTTCGGACCAGGTCGTGAATTTGATATCCATCGCGGCCGGTGTCACGCTGGAAACGTTACTCAATAACGTGGGAGAGGACTCCCGGGTAATTCGCGTGATGCCGAATACCCCGGCCCAAATTGGTCGGGGAATGAGTTTCCTGTGTCCGGATTCGGCCGTAGACCGGGATTTTCTTCACACGGCGGAGAACGTACTTGGATCGATAGGGAAAGCAGAAGTGGTACAGGACGAGGACCTGATGGATTCTGCTACTGCGCTTTCCGGATCGGGTCCCGGATACGTGTTTTATTTTTTGGAGATTTTAACGGAAGCGGGCGAAGACATGGGATTCGACCCTGAGACGGCTTCGAAAGCAGCCCTTCAGACGTTAATAGGATCAGCATTGCTTGCCGAAGAATCGGATCAGTCCCCGGCGGAATTACGGGAAGCGGTAACTTCCCCCGGTGGAACGACGGAAGCCGCGCTGGAACACCTCAAGGACAAAGGGTATCGTGACGTTCTTAAACAGGCGTTGGAAACTGCTCGGAAAAAATCCATTGAACTTGGTGAGTAATCGTTTCTATCCATCCGTCGTTGTGACAGAATAATGTTTCGAATGACCGTTAAAGTGAACCCGGGAGCCTCACGGCAACGAATGGAGTGGCGGGGGGATCACATGAAGGTGAACGTAACGTCCCCTCCCGAAGACGGTCGGGCTAACGAAGAACTGGTTTCAATATTGGCCGAATTGTTTGAAATACCGGAACACCAGGTTTCCATCGATAGTGGACGAACCGCCCGACAAAAAGATATCATCCTGCACAACCTGGGGCGAGACAAACTGATCGAGTCGATTGACAACCTGGGTTCAGGCGATTGATTGATTTTACGACTATTTTTCACATGGAACTAAAGGAGTTTTAACATGGCAGTTGAAGAAGAAAAGAAGCTGGGAGAACTTTTGTTGGACGAGAATATAATTACCGAGGAAGAACTGGAAGATGCTTTGCAGGCCCAAAAACAGGTCGATCAACGGTTAGGGGACCTGTTGATTGAGCGTGGACTGATTGGTGAGGAAGAACTGGTAGAGTTTCTCAGCCAGAAGACGGGTTATCCCGTGGTCAATTTACAGAATTATCCTACCTCCGAGCGCGCACTCGAACTCGTGGGCGAAAAACAGGCCAGGAGATACGGTGTGCTTCCCCTTTCCGTAGGTGACGAAACCTTGACCATTGCGATGCAGGATCCGTATGACCTGATGGCCATCGACGATATAAAGCGGATTACTGAACTTGAGGTTGAACCCGTAATTGCACCGGCATCCGAGATCGAGGACTGTCTGGAGAATTATTACGACAATCGATCCGGTGATGACGACAAAATACCGATTCAGATTGTCAGCCAGGGACCTTCCCAGGGACAGGATCTTACCAGGGAAGGTGATGAGGACCGTAGCACCGCGGTGCAGATAGTCAATCAAGTGATTCGTGACGCGTTGAAGCGTGGTGCCAGTAACGTACATATTGAGCCGAAAGCGAACAGTGTTGAAGTGATGTTTCGCGTGGATGGATTCGTGCGTCATTACAACACGTTACCGGTCCGCTTACACGAACCTATTTTGAGTCGTTTTGAAGTAATGGCGGAAACCTCCTCCCAGACGGAAAGTGAGTTTGGAGCCTATCAAAATATTCGGGTACAGTTTGGAGACGAACCCGTGATAATCCGTTTGAATTCGGTGGAAACACGGTTTGGGGACAAGTTAACCATTAAAATGTGCCGTGGACAGAACTATGAAATGGATCTCGTCGACCTCGGTATGGACATGTCGACATTTACCGTCCTCGAGGATCTGTTAAATGCCCCCCGTGGACATATTATATTTACCGGGCCGGAGGACAGCGGAAAAACCACCTCTTTATATGCTTCTTTACGTTATCTATCCGATTCTCCCAACAGTATTGTGACCGTGGAGGACCCCATCGAATACGACCTCGAATTTTGCACTCAGCTGGAGGTCCCGGTTGGCAAACCGGATCGGAAAGCGGCAAAAATTTATGATGCTCTCCGTAATGATCCGGATATATTGATGGTATCCGGTATTGGTGAACCCGAAGTTGCCCGGGCCACCCTCTACGCGGCTGCGTCCGGTTGCAAAGTGCTATCGTCCTATTACGCGGATAACGCACTGGACTGTTTGTACCACCTTACGTCCAGTGAGGGAGTAGATAATTACCAGCTGGCCAATAGTACGATCGGTGTAATCGCCCAGCGATTGGTCAGGTTACTTCACGAGGATTACAAAGAACTGTACGACCCTACCGAAGAAGAGTTGAATCGACTTAATTTGCCGCCGGAAGGTACGTATTATCAGCCGGACGAGGACGCGGGTCAGCGCGGTTACAAAGGTGTAACCGGCATCTATCAAATTTTACCGATGACCGACCACCTGAAACACTGTGTGCTGGAGGAACGCTCGTTTAAAGAATTTCAGGAAGCCGCTGAAAAGACCGGGATTACAACGCTTCGCGAAAAAGGAGCACAAAAAGTAAATTCCGGTACAACGTCGGTTGAAGAGGTACTCAGGGTTACCTTCCTGGAGGATTTCACCCGGCAACTATCACTTTCCTCCGAATAGCGTTTGTATGGAACTTTCTTTTTTTACCGGCCGTAAATGGGTTATTGCCTGTTTTTTGGTCCTCCTTGGTGGGATGTTTTTTGGGGCGATCACATTTGTTGAAGCGGCCTCCTTTCAGCAGGCAAAACAACTCGAAGAGCAGGGATTGTACGGTGGAGCATTCCGGGAGTACGATGAGTTTCTTTCCAATCATCCCAATCACGCCGGTGCAACACTTGGAATCCTCAAGACTTCGATTGAATTAGAACGCTGGGTACGGGCCCGCAAAGCCCTCGAACGTTTCGAACAACTTCAGCCGAACACCACCGAGGCACCAAAACACGGTACTCGGTTGTATTATCGACAGGAACAGTACGATACCGCTTTAAAATGGGCCAACCAGTACAAAAAACGGGCCACCGAAAGCTGGAAACCGTACCATTTTTTAGCACGAATTTATTATCGTCTTCGGAACGATGCTAAAATGGTCCAGGCCGTGGAAGACGCTGAAATACGAGCTCCTGGATCTCCCTGGGTAATTTACGATCGCCTGTTGTTGGAACATCGGCTCAAGGGGAAAATTAATAAAAACATACTCGACCGATTGCTGCGACGGGCCGAGAATCCCCATATTTTTTGGAGTCTCGTTCATTGGGAACAGGCGGACTGGACTAACGAACAGTACAAGCGATTTTTGGGTCACGGTTTGGAATTTTTTCCTTCGAAAGAGCCTCCACTTACCGAACCAGTTTCCGAATCACGCTACAGAACCGTCTTTGCCAGGACACTTTACAACGGTGGTGCTCCGGCTTCGGAAATTCGGAGCGTCTTAAACCAGGAAGTGACGGGAAGGACGGCCAACTGGATACGAGC
>JBDGPJ010000165.1:6926-9366 GCA_042219695.1 bacterium | reverse complement strand
TGATTCAAGTCGGTTAATGAAAATGGGAAAAGTGTTAACCGAATTTCCGGACAACCTAATATACCAATGGACACGGTCACGATTGGCTCGGGATATTCAAGGTTTACACGGCTCGGCGCGCCGGGAGAGCAGTGATTTTTTCTATCGTGATTACGAGAACAATAAATTAATCGGATACGATCATTCGGCCCTCGCTTCCCTGTACAGGAGTCTCGAAATGCAACCGACCGTGGCCGATCGACAGTTTGAGATGGCTCGAGCCCTCCACCGCCGAGGCTGGAAACATTACGAAGTGGAGGTTTTGAATCGGGTTCAGGAACTGGGATTACAGGCCCAGAGTCGAATACAGGATTATCGTGAGGGTTTTCAACCCGATTCCAGTCCCTCACCACCGACCGTGCCAAAGGCAAAATTAATCCTGTCCTCCCGACTTCAGTCCATAATGGAAGGACCTCCGGAAGGACAATCCACGTTTGAATACATCGTTCAGCATTCGTTGTTTCACCAGCCTGCACTGAAACACGTTTCCGTGTCCGAAGGTGAGGATTCGGCACTTGCCGTTCAAGTTAGAAAATCGGAGGCCAGGGGAGGCGTTCACGTAAATATCCGGGAATGGGGGGAGAACGTAAGTGCCAAACTTACGTTTCAGTACCCGGGAAATTCCGTGAAAACCCGTGAATTAGATGCCAGCGGGAGAATGAAAATCTGGAAAATGAACAATGAAATTATTCGTACAATTCTTGAGAACTGGCCGTGGGAAGGGGAAGTATACAACGTGAAACGAGAAGGAGCCTGGGTCAATCTCGGCCGGGTGCATGGTATAAACGAGGGGGATTCTATTTCAATCCAGGGTCGTGCATTCAAAGTGACGGACCCTCGTCAGAACCGGTCTTTTGTGAAGTTCTCAACCCCGTTTTACAGGACTCAAATTCAACGCGGGCGAACCGCAAGATTGACTAGGCGAGCTACCAAGGAGGCTGGTGGGTTTTGAAGCCAGTTGAAAAATACGGAAACGTGGCCTGGGTGGCCGGTAGTCCGATCGATCATAGCCTATCTCCGGTGATCCATAATTCCGCCTTTGAGGGAGCCGGTTTACCCCATCAATATTTTGCGATTGAGGTTAAACCTGAAGAGTTAACTGATTTTGTAGGTAATCTTCAATCGATGGGAATGATTGGAGCCAATTTTACCCTTCCCCTGAAAAACGCTGTTTGTGAAGTGGTGGAGGACCAGACCCCGGCAGTAGAAACGATTGGCGCGGCAAACACATTGTTTCGCCGAAACTCGGGGGAGTTTGCCCTGGACAATACGGACGTTTATGGTTTTGAAAAACTGGTTGAACCCTGGGGAGAACGAATTCGCTCCGAGCCGGTTCTCATTCTGGGAGCCGGAGGTGCCTCCCGAGCATGTTTGTTTGCCCTCGATCGTTTGAATTGCCCGCGTATATACCTATGGAACCGAACACGAGAGAGCGCGCAAACGCTATCTGAACAATACCCGTACGATATTACCGTGCTTTCGGATTCCGAACTTAGTGAAGGTGAGTTTGAAGCCGGAGTTGTCGTAAATACTACCTCGCTCGGACTCAATGAATCCGATGGTTCCCCGTTCCCCGAGCAACAAATTCGGGATGACATGGTCGGTGTGGACCTGATATACAACCGTGAGACGAAATTTGTCCAGGATTTTGGGGAGTACGGTAGCGACTCAATTGGGGGGCTGGGAATGCTCGTTCACCAGGCGGCCGGAGCCTGGAAACGATGGTTTGACACCACTCCTAACGTAGACATTATGAAGCAAGCAGCCCTGGATTACTTACAAGATGACCAGTAATGACCATGAATACATACATTAACTACATTTTATTACTCCCCATTGTTAAATACGTTACGTCCTTTTTGCTCGGAATCTGCCTGGGTTCCTTTCTGAACGTCTTAATATATCGGTTTCCCCGGGAACTGCCCGTAATCTGGGATCGAAGCCAGTGTCCACAATGTGGAGAGGAAGTTGAATGGTACGATAATATTCCGCTCTTTAGCTTTTTGTGGCTTCGAGGACGATGTCGACACTGCGGGGAACGAATATCCGGGCGTTATTTTGTCGTGGAACTGTTATCGGGTATTGTGTTACTTGGTTGTACCATATGGTGGACGGAGGGGGGGCAAACCGACTACTTGAACCTTGCTATCACGGCGGGATTTATTCTCGTATGCCTGGCAATATCAATAGTGGACTTTGATTTTTCAATCATACCGAACGAACTGAGTTATTCGATGATTGCACTGGGATTAATGGCTGGTTGGATCCCCCATTATCCGATACGGCAGGCTTCCTCTTCATGGTTTTCTTCCGACCAGTTTATAACGGCGTTAATTGGTCTCATCCTTGGGGGAGGGATTTTTCTCGCCATCGCCGTTCTTTCCCCATTGTTGTACGGGAA
>JBDGPJ010000165.1:3214-6854 GCA_042219695.1 bacterium | reverse complement strand
TAATTGGGGCCGTGGTGGGAACTGTGGTGATGTGGTTCCGAGGAGATTCATTAAAGACGGAAATTCCATTTGGACCCTTTCTTTGTACGGCCGCAGTAATCAGTATGATCTGGGGTAGAGATATCCTGGAATGGTACCTACGAGTCACCTGGACGGGGATATGATGGAGCGTCGAATTTACTTAAACGGATTTATGGGTTCCGGTAAATCAACCATAGCACGTGAACTGGGAGAGCAGCGGGGATGGCCCTACCGGGATCTGGACGCGGTAATTGAGAAACGTGAAAACACGACAATTCCCGAAATTTTTGAGGAGGTGGGAGAACAACCGTTCCGGGACATGGAAACTCGGTACCTCGAGGAGTTTTCGGGGCGTACTCCTCCGTTCATTCTGGCCTGTGGAGGAGGTACTCCCATTCGCCGTCACAACAGGGAAATCATGGGGGAAACCGGGGTGGCGATTCACCTCGACGTTGACGTAAAGACAATTATGGATCGAATCGGTGAGGATCCCCATAGACCTCTTTTTCAAAACCGGGAACAAGTAGAGAGCTTGTTTGAAACTCGTCAGCAATTCTACGAACAGTTACCCTATACTGTCGATACCACGGAATGTTCACCGCAAGAAGTTATTGAGAAGCTCCTCGTTCGAGTGCCATTTTTTTAGCAGGCCCGTGGGGATGTAAGCAGTGTTAAAGCATTAACCCAAACGATTCACGAAAGTACTACTCCCATGAATAGCGTGGCCTTGAGACAGCCGTTTCAAGCTTGGACGGCTCCAAAATTCTATTTGTCATACTCGCAAACAATATAGACTGCCCCAATATAAACGGCTGGGTTAACCCGGCCCATTTCACAAGTGTACTGCCTTTGATGATTAATTCATGACGTTGATAAATTAATCAGGCCCTTGCTTTGTGTCATTTTATCCTCCCGAAGGAGAATTCTACCTACACATTCCAACAGGAGTTTATGTTTAACAGCTCCCCGGTGCAGTTTGGTTACATCGGTAGAACTTGGCCCGTTTGTAGGGCCCAGAACGTTCTTGCCAGCCCAAATAAAAGTAGCGATAAGCCTCCAAGTGCAATAGCGTATTGAAGGTATTTGGATTCCAGTACGTGCCCAACGGGATACCACTGTTTCAAAAAAGGAACCAGGCCGAGAGTAACGACGAGGGGATAAACGACGTACACAAAAGGATGAAATCGAAAGGCAAGCCAGAACTGTCCGTGGGATAACGAGGTGAAGGCTCGGGTGAATCCACAGCCGGGTCCCGGTAATCCCGTCGTTCGTTTGAACGGGCAAATTTCAACGGAAGGTAACGTCTCCGGTTGATACAGAAAACTGACAGCCAGAATAACGTACGAGATCCCGGCCCCGATCCACCATATTGGGGAGTAATCTACTCCAGTATTATCATTTGGGTTTGCCGTTGAAGCAGAAACGGAATTCGAGTCCATCCTAAAAAGCCTCTTTCACGTCTTCGTCGTTAAGTACAACGAGTGCCCAAATCCCAATCGGTACTCCAATGAACAGCACGGTGAAAAACAGCTAAGTATGGAAAAGATACTGGCAACCATGGCGAATTGGTAGTTGTCAAGGTTTTTCATGCAATAACCGCCGTATGTTATCAAACCGCCGTATGTTATCAAACCGCCAAATATTACCCATGTTAGAGAAATCATAATATGTCTTACAAAAATTTTGCCGGCCAACTCCTGTGAAAATCCTTCCAATCCAAATTGTGATAATCCTACGGTCCCTCCGATTAGGGTAAGTAATAGGTAGATTAAACTGATCACTATTCCTATGATCCCCACCGTCATTAAGCCGATGGAAGGTCCCTTGACTTTGTCTTCCACGATTAGTCCTCCCTGAATCAGTACAAAAGATCATCAAAGCGCGGTATTTACTTTACGTTACCGAAAATTACCGCACGTTTCCAGATTGATTTATCCCACTCGTTCGATGAATCGAATGTAAGCCTGGGATGTGGACACGGATGCATGCCCGAGAATGGATTTGATTTGATAGGCACTGGCTCCCTGTCGAGCAAGAATCGTGGCGAAACTATGTCGGAGATTGTGTACGGAAATGGTTGATTTGTTATTGGACGAACGTTTTTCCTGTAAGCCTGACTTCTTCGCCAACCTTGTAATCATTGACTGGACGGATCGAGTTGAAAGGGGGGTTCCCCGTTCCGATATGAACCAGTAATTATTCTCATGTGTTCCCCGGGATTTAGGTCGAACTTTTTTGTATTGATCGAGTGCATCGATGACTCGTTCCCCGAGGATCCATTTGTTGGAGAATTCAAAATTACGGTGAAGCGGTATTTTACGGCGTGCTGATGCTGTTTTGCCGGACGGTATGGAGATGTGTGAAGGAGTTCCGGGTTCGTGTATGGTTATCTGTTCCTGTGTGAGATTACAGAATTCCGAAACTCTTAGTCCCGTACCGAGTAAAACAGTCAGTATACAACGTCGTCTCTGACTGCGTTGGTTCCTGCCGAGTGTATACTGGTATAGGGACATGATTTCTTTTTCACTCAGAGGATCCGGTTGGAACGTCCGGGTGTGGAAAAACTCCCCCTTCAAATCCTTTATGTGATTGATCACGGTGTCGGCGTTTCGGTAACCGTGATAGAACTTCAGGAATTTATAAAATTTGATTAGTGCACTGGTGGCCAGACGGAGGGAACCGGCCGAGAGCCGGTTTCTCCATTCCAGTAAAAAGCGGCCCACGTCGTATCGGTCAAGGTTTTCCGGGGAGGGACGATCCGTTAGAAATGGTCGTACAAAACGGAGGTACGCATCGCGGGTGTTGGGACTATAATCCTCGCCCGAAAGAAGTTCGTCAAATTCACGGAGTAAGACCTGATTGTCCGGGAGACCATTATCCAGTCGGGCAGGCTGTTCCATGAGGATCACCACCTGCCCCTTCCACAGGAATATTCGTGATTTACTAACTTACCGTATCCACGTTAGGTCAAATGGGTGTGAATGCTGGAGTATTGAGTTGATAAAATACGGTGTTTTATTGGATTGGTTATCAGTTATTAACGAAAACGAAATATCACCGAACTTTGTTCCATATTTTTTGAATTAAATTGATTTTGATGTAAATGTGACCATGATTTACGGTGAAATAAGGCGTGTAAAAAATTATACGAAAAGTTTCAACCACGGATATGGCCTGGATTTGCCCTTGAAATGCCGTAAACTGTTCATATAACTATATGTTAGAAACACAGTTGCGTTTTCGAAGGAATTGGAACGGTTCACGATACGTGGTAATTTACCGGGTCCTACGGTAGGGTTATACGGGCTGTGTTACGTTGAAAAACTTCTTTTTACCGGGAGTAGGTTCATGAGTATTTCCTATTACGAGGAACGGCATTTTGGAGAGTACGGGGGTCAGTATGTACCGGAAACCCTTATGACCGCACTGGAGGACCTTGATGAGTCCTTTCGACACTATATTGAGGATGAGGAGTTCCGCCAGGAATACCGTGACATTTTGCAGGAATACAGTGGCCGTCCTACACCGCTAACGTTAGCCGAACAGCTATCAGAGGAAGTAAATACGGAGATTTGGTTGAAACGAGAGGATCTCAACCACACGGGGGCGCACAAGTTAA
>JBDGPJ010000165.1:0-3138 GCA_042219695.1 bacterium | reverse complement strand
CTTACTGGCGGATCGAATGGGCAAGGACCGTATTATTGCCGAAACCGGTGCCGGGCAGCATGGAGTGGCCACCGCCACCGTATGTGCTTATTTTGACAAGGACTGCCTGATATACATGGGGGAAGAAGATATTGAGCGCCAGTCGTTAAATGTCTATCGAATGGAGCTATTGGGGGCCGAGGTTGAAGCAGTAACCTCCGGTTGTGGAACACTCAAGGATGCTACCAACGAAGCAATTCGAGATTGGGTAACAAACGTTGAAGACACCCATTATATTATTGGTTCAGTGGTAGGGCCCTACCCGTATCCGGACATCGTACGGGAGTTTCAATCCGTGATAGGACGTGAGGCTCGTGACCAGTTCGAACAAAATGCCGGGGGAAATCCCGATGGTCTAATTGCCTGTATTGGAGGGGGGTCGAATGCCATGGGCTTGTTCGATGAATTTTTGGATGATCGTAATATTCACTTTTATGGAATCGAAGCGGCCGGTGAAGGCATAGACACCGGTAAGCACGCCGCACCGTTATACGCCGGGAGCCCCGGGGTCCTACACGGCAGTAAAAGTTACTTAATGAGTGATGAGGATGGTCAGATTACTCCACCGCATTCGATCTCGGCCGGTCTTGATTACCCCGGAGTCGGACCTCAACTTGCACGACTTATGGATGATGGTCGTCTAACGGTGGAAGCCGCGGAGGATGAAACGGCGGTTGATGGATTCAAGGTATTATCGGAACTCGAAGGTCTTATTCCAGCACTGGAGCCCGCCCATGCTATCGGCTATTTGGTTAAAAACCCGGACTGGGTCTCGGACGTCGATCGAGTTATATTCAACTTGTCGGGCCGGGGTGACAAAGACGTGCGTACCGTTGCTGATTTTGAGGGGAAGTCGTTATGACTACAATCCAGGAATCGTTTGAAGAGTACAACCGCCGAGGAGACAAGATGTTTGTCCCTTATTTCTGTGCGGGGGATCCAACTCTAAACGATACCGTGGAGTTTGTCAGCGACGCCGAGGAGTACGGAGCCGGAATGGTGGAAATCGGGATACCGTTTAGTGATCCCCTGGCCGATGGTCCTACAATTCAAAAGGCCGTTCAACGGAGTCTCGATAACGGGACTACAATGAGTGACGTTTTTGAGGTTGTCCGTCGTGCGAATGAAAATACGGAATTACCCATTGTACTCATGTGCTATTACAACTCCGTGTTTCGCCGAGGGGAGGAACGTTTTATCGATGATGCGCTGGATGCCGGCGCCGATGGAGTTCTTATCGTAGATCTACCCCCGGAAGAGGGAGCCGATTTCTTTCGTCGGGCCAACGAAAAAGGGTTGAAAACACCACTGTTGGCGACTCCTACGACTCCGACTGAGAGACTACGTACCCTTTCTGAGATTGCCAGTGGATTTTTGTACTACGTTACCGTGACCGGAGTCACAGGAGTTCGATCGGGCTATAACGAGGAGTTTGCGGACAAGCTGGAACACGTCGGGGAAATATCCGACGTTCCCGTTGTTGTGGGATTTGGGGTCTCCGACACGGAATTAATTCGTCCTTACCTGGATCCCGTGCAGGGTGTAGTAGCCGGAAGCGTCATTATCCAGGCCATTGAGGATAACCTGGATCAACCCGAAAAAAGGCATGAAGCAGTTCAACAAGAAGTAAATCGATTGTCCAACCCCCTTCGTTCCGAAGCTGTTCAGTCCTAACGTTATCGAGTCATTTTTGCTTCTTTACGAAGTGCTATCCTTTGACTCCCGAAACATTCGATTAACATGACCGCTACCCGCTTCCCGCAAATTGATTCATTATTTTCGTCTTTTAGAAATTGTTTATCCTTCCATTTTTCCCGCTGGTTAATCGGGTTCGTAACGGTGCTGGTATTGCTTACGGGGGTGGGAATTCAACCGGGGGAAACGGCAACCGGGGATACCGTGATTTACCATGCCAGTGTGGATTCAACGATCAATCCCGTGACTGAGCTGTACGTAAAAAGAGTGATTGAGCAAGCTGAACGGGAGGGGGTTCATGCCATCCTTCTTCAACTTAATACCCCCGGGGGATTAATGAAGTCGATGAATCGAATTACCTCCGAAATTCTTAATTCACAAGTCCCCGTAATTGTGTGGGTGGGACCGGCGGGATCTCGTGCCGCTTCGGCGGGAGCCTTTATTACCTATGCTTCACACGTTGCAGCAATGTCCGAGGGTACACGTATTGGTGCTGCACACCCGGTTAAGGGACAAGGCAAGTCCTTGAGTAATGTTATGGAAAAGAAAGTGGTAAACGACGCCGTCGCTCAAATTGAGAGTATGGCTAAAAAGCGGGACCGAAATGAGACCGTCGCGCGGAATTTTGTGACCGAAAGCCTTTCCCTGCGAGCTGAAGTGGCTACAAACCGGAACGCGGTGGAGATTTTGACGACCGATCGGGAGGATCTTTTGCAACAATTGGACGGTTATGTAGTAAACCCTGGCGATGATCGTGAAATTAAGTTGGATACGCTGGGAACAAATGTTGATGTACGTGAAGTGTTTTTTAATTCAAAGGAACGTTTTTTGAATATTCTGGTCAATCCCAACCTTGTGTATATATTTATGATGCTGGGAATTTACGGTTTGATTTACGAGTTTGCAAATCCCGGGGTGGGACTAGGTCTGGTTGTGGGGGGGATTTGTCTCTTACTTGGGTTATTCGGAATGAGTATGCTTCCGATTAGTTACACGGGTCTGGCGCTTTTGTTGTTAGGGATTGTGCTAATGGTTCTCGACGTGTTTGTACCAACGATGGGAGTGCTTACGATGGGGGGAGTGACCTCTTTCGTGCTGGGTTCTATTATGTTGTTCAGAACCGATGTGTTTGCGGTTTCGTACGGCCTCATTGCAGGCGCAAGCGCCGTGACTGTTGTGTTCATACTGGTTGTCAGTTACCTCTGGATTCGTTCGTTTCAACTTCCCGTGAAAATAGGTGAGGACGCTATCATTGGGAAAACGGGTACCGTGAAAGAATCCCTCGATCCGGAAGGGATGGTGCACGTTCGAGGAGAATACTGGTCGGCACGTTCGGAAGATGACACCCGTATTGAAGGTGGGGAGAAGGTTGAAGTTGTCGATCGAGCCCGCCGAAAACTCACG
>JBDGPJ010000164.1:12939-14044 GCA_042219695.1 bacterium | reverse complement strand
TTGAAGAAACCGGGTTATTCGAGGACATTGCCGTCTACGTTAAAATTTTCATCCTGCTATCACTGGCGACGCTGGGAATTGTGTTTTACGACGGGGACTTCTCCGCCTTGAACTTCTTCAATAAAGGTTACATGAGTCCCGTGGCGGGGTTTGCGATTATTTTCGTTTCCTACGAAGGGTTTCAGTTAATTACCTACGACTATAATGAAATCGAATCAGTGGAGCACAATCTACCCCGGGGGATGTACCTTGCCATTCTTATCGCAATCCTAATTTACGTGTCCGTATCCTTCATGGCCACCCTGCAGTTAACCCCACAGCAACTCATGGCTCACGAAGAAGTCGCCCTGGCCGAGGCCGTCAGTAAAATACCATACCTGGAAGGGGCGGGATTCACACTGGTTATTTTATCGGCCTTGAAAAGCACGTCATCCGGTATCAACGCAACCCTGTTCGGGGCTTCCCGCCTGGCTCATCGGGTCGCTACGGAGAAGGACCTCCCCCGTGTGTTTTCCTTTCGGAACAGCCGGGGAATTCCGGTTTATTCACTTGTCATCATGGGAACGATAACGGCGATTTTTACGGCGGTAGGTTCGCTTAAGACAATAACGGAATTTGGATCCGTGGCGTTTCTTCTCGCGGACGCCGCCGCGAATTACACGGGATTGATCACGGCTGACGAAACGGACGCCAACCCACTTATCCCGGCATTGGGGTTGGGGGGGACGTTAATCGCTCTTCCGATCTTAATTTATCATCTTTACGTTCACCAGGTTCAAATTCTTTTCTACATTGGAGGGATTTTTCTCGTCGTGGCGATCCTGGAGTTTATTTACATGGAACGGAATGAACTTCAGGAATTCATTGCGATCGCACAAGAAGACTCAAATGGAACATACGAATGAGCAAACACGAAATTACTTCGCACACTGTTTCAGAGACCATCATACTGATTAAATCACAGTTCCAAGAGACTCTCAGTCAAAAGAGTTTCCCCGGTTCATTGTAAAATCGTCGGGCAATCAGAAGTCGTAATTGTAATCGTCGGCCCACTTCTTTACGCTGCGACGAATTTTGCCGCGGGCTCGGTCGGTTTCCAACTGAA
>JBDGPJ010000164.1:3006-12929 GCA_042219695.1 bacterium | reverse complement strand
TCCAGTTGTCCCCGGTATTGATCCAACCCTTCCCCGTTTACCCGGCTCCACGTCTCTCGGATCCGTGCCTTGAGATGTTCCCAACCCAGTGACGGCGGTCCGGTTTTCTGGGCCTCCATTGGAATCACCTCCCTGACCTTGCGTGTGATTGTTGATAATCACAAATCCGGCTCCGGGAGAATATGATTCAGGTCATGATTTACCGGATCCACAACCCCTTAAATGCACATTGGGTTCAAAGAAATTAACACGTAGGTGCAAAGACGCGGAGTTATTTAGCAGGGGAACATGGCTTTCACGGATTACGCGGATAACTTCCCCACCGGAAGCGCGGAGAAACATTGGGAAACACCAAATTAGAAATCATTCGACATACCACATCAAGACATGCTTACACTTTGGGAAAGTCTCAGTTATGAAGTGTTTGAGTTCTCGATTAAATCACATTAATAACGAACACTTACTCAAGGGCTCGTAACTCTTCGAGCCGGTTGTCGGCGGTGTTTTGGAAGTACAGGAGTTGTTCTTCAAGCTCCGACTTACCACATTCCGCGGCCATCCTTGCTTGTTCCCGATAACGATCACGCTGCTGTTCGGTCAATTCAATATCCAACTTCAGCATTTCCGAAAACGAACCCGGTTTCGTTACCTGGCGAGTCTCACGGGTCGGTCGCGCACCGTTTTTTATAATTATGTCCGTTAAAAGCCAGGCGCGTTCAAACTCCGTTTCTATCTCTCCCCTGAGAAACTGACGAAATTCTCCCACCCGGGAATCGGAAGCATCGACGGTACCGGGATATTCAATTGCTTCGTATCGAAATAGTTCAATCAACCCCCATATCCATTCAAGGTCCTCATTAAGGGCTTCAAGAAGAGTTCCGTCTTCACGGGCGGAATTTGATTGCATCATTACATACAAAAAGTTTCGTACTCTTTCCGTTATATCCAATATCAAAACCCCCCCATGCATACTTTCAGCCGATAGTTTGCCTCCAGCCGTCATAATTCTCCAGGGAATTCATTCATGACGTAATAGTTGGCGCATTTTCCGGGGGCTAAAACTCATAACCGACTTTCTTCGCCAATTCCTCAACTCTATCACGGATTTTCCCCCGTGCTTTCCCAGTTTCCGACTGAACATATCCCACGAGTTGATCGAACTGACCCCGATACTGATCGAGGCGATCTCCTGTCAACTCACCCCAGGTTTCGCGGATTTTCCCCTTGAACTGTTTCCATTTTCCTTTCAGTTCCTGACTCTTAGCCGAGTCCATTTTTTACACCTCCTCTTACAATGTATTGAATTGATTATTGCAATTTACATCCCGGGCCACTATGACACGGCTCATGATTTTTCAAATTTCGTGATATATTGATGGGCCATACTTGTTCGATATTGGTTCAAGGAGTTCCCACGCGATGGATTCTCGATTATCCGGTGTTTTCTGGGTGATTTGTCTCGTTTTGTTAACGACGGGATGCGGGTTGGAGAATACCGTGCGTAACCGAACTTCCACGGACACCTCCCCTGAAAATCCAGTAAGTAATAGCACAGTGTCCGTTAAGGAAGGCAAACAGTACTACCTGCGGTACTGTGCCTCCTGCCACGGACGGGACCGGTCGGGTCGGCCTCCCACTTATCCGTCACTGAAGAAAATTGGGGAGAAGCGATCGCGAGACTTCGTTAAACGCCGGATTAACAACGGCAAAAACATCATGCCGCCCTTCGATTACCTCGCGGAACGAAAAAAGAAGGAAATCGTCAAGTACCTGTTTTCATTCACGGAGCAAAAAGGGGAGGGAGATACCGTAACCGTAAATGACACCGGGACCACCGACACGTCCTCCGTTCATAAGTCACAATCCCAACATCGGCATCGAAACCGCCGACGGCGGCGAAAAAACGAAGGCAACGCAGACAGCATCAGCAATAGTTACGTAAATAACCGTTAACCCGGTGTTTCTTTCGTTTTCATGCACTCCTTGTGAAGTAATACCACTCGTTCGAGAAGGTCCACCGCTTCATCCACTGAAGTCGTCGTGTACATACGTGAAAACGACTCGATAAACTGACTGCCCCCCGGAGATATTTTAAAACGGCGAAACGGCGAGTAACCACCATCGATTTTAGGTTCCCGAACCTCAAACAGTGCCATCAAAGCATCCAGGACACGCTTGTCGTCAAGCAGTTCCACCGTCTTGGTCTCATCATCCGTCGAAACGAGAACGCGATCGTCCAGGCGATCCTCCGAGGATTCTACCGTTTCGTCGAAGGAGAATCCTTTCCACGTTCGCAATGACCCGTAGTAAAAACTTCGTGCTTCGGCACAAAAAGAAAACTCAAAGTCAGCCTCGATTTTCAAGGACAAAACTTCGAGTTCGTTTTTGGATTTGCTTTCGTTGATGTACAGGCGATCCCAATAGGTTTGCGGAAGCACGTTCAGGTAGGCCGTCTTCACGTCGGGGGCTTCAAACTCAATATATTCATCACTCTGCCATATCTTATCAGCCTGGTCTTCGCTGGAGCAAACGCTGAACGATTCGGAACCACGGAGTCGTTCAAGGAGAGCGCGTATCCAGTCTTTTCGTAGTGTTCGATCGCTACGGAAATAGCGAACGAACATAAACACAAGGCCCGGCACGAATATTACAAACCACGCAATGAACAACCCGATCCACGCATACATGGTTAGCGACGGAAAAACCTTCGGGGAAACGAGGAACAAGGCAAAAACAATTAATGCCAAACCAGCAACGAGTAGACTGTAATACTTCCAACGGAACCGTCGCGTACGAACCGGTCTATCGAATCTCGATACGCCGATTACAATAAACAGCTTCCGAAAGAACGAGTTCATATCTTTCTTAACGTCCCGTAACGAACTTTATTACGGCTAAAGCCTACGTGTACGCCCGACGTCCGTTACAGCTCCAGCCCAATTTGAAGTTCATCGGTCTCGAACCAGGTCAACCGACAATTTTGGCAATAATCAATCAGCAGGGGAGTGGTCTTATATCGCCATACCTTGCATTGATTGTCACATTTCGGACAAGGAATGCTATCTTCTTCCTCCTGCTTTGTTTCGGTATTGCCGTGGTAACCCTTGTAGTTTTCGAGGTCTTCCTCACTAATGTGCTCGGGCAGGGAGCCGCGCTTATACCTCGATTCCACCCGGATTAGTTTTTCCCAGGAAAGTAATCCCCCGCCACAAAGCACACACACGGCCATCGGTACCCCCTGGAACGTGCGTTCTCGCAGGGGAATGTCACAATCAGGACAGTCCATATCCAATTTTTTACCGGTACTGCTGGATCCGCCCTGTTCCATAAATGGAATAAAATCGGATCGTTCGCCCGCCTTCGAGTACTCCTCTTCTCCCACCTTCGCCACATTTAAATCCGGTCCCAGAATCCCCATGTGTAGAATTTCGAGGAAGGACAGCGGTTTATCACCCTCACCGTGAACGAACCATTCCTGGTCTTTCAGCAGATTGCCGTCCTCGTCTTTAAGGGGTTGAACCGGTAACTCATCACTCATTCGGCGGCCTTGCTCGTCGAGCTGGTCCCGGGAGGCGTGGGCCAGCTCCAGGCACTTGTCGACGCGTTCGTTCATGGGAGGATGGGAGTGAAACCATTCGCCTACTCCCCCGCGATCCCGGAAATCATCGGCGGAGACGATGGTTAGCAAATTAAAATGAAGCTTGTCGAACATCTGGTTGATATCCCCCAGAGGACTCCGCCGACTCAGTGGAGAAAACAAGCTGCCCCCCGACACGGATGACCCGATCCGGTGAAGGGCGTTCGCCAGGGCCAGCGGGTTACGGCTGTACTCCACGGCGGTAGCATCCGCCCGCCATTCGCGGTCCTGTGAAATACTGAAAACGAGGAATTTTTGCAGGAATAACAAAAGTTTTCCGACCATGGCCACGGCCAGCGCTGCAATCATACCTCCACCATCACGGTGGGAATCATAATCATCGTCCATAATTTCGGAGGGGGAAAGCACAATGGATTCCATGGTTGAAATTAAACCGGTGGTGAACTGGTTCAACCGGGAATCACCGTACACAATGTGGGCCATCTCGTGGGCAACCACGGCCTGGAGTTCGTCCCGTTTCAGCTTTCCAAGTGCTCCTTCCGTGATGTAAATGACGGCCTCGTCCCGATTACCGGTGGTCAGCACATTCATTTTTAGTGTGGGAAGCACATGGGCGTACACGTTATTTGCGGGGGCGGCGAGAGTGATCTCCTGAACGACGTTCTGGAACTGCTCGTGGTAGGGATCCTCCATGTCCACGGGCATCGGATCCATTTGCGTAATACGTTCGCCCGGATCCTTGTAGTACGCCCAGATGACCTGGACGATAGCAATCACTGCTCCTATCCCACACCCCGTGTAAAACACGTAATTCCAGGAGGATAAGGCGACGTTAAAATCGGTATCAAACAACGCCGACACGTAAACAAACGTAAGGGCCAAAATTCCCCCGCTGACCGTGTACAATGAGACGAGTAACCCGGTCTGGAAAATAATACTCCGGGTGGCGTCCTCCTGGATATCGTAAAAGACATCCTGGTTTCCGGTTTCTCCGGGAGAAGACATGAATGACCCCTCAGTACTTTGTTTTCAGAAAATCATACCGGTACAGCATGTACGTTAAGATCAGTGAACCCACAATAAGAAACTCGGGACCAAAAAACCACAGAAACAAAATTACGAGGTAATAAAGGGAACGAATCCCCCGGGTGAAATCAATATCCATATGAGACAGATATTTTAGAATGGTCTGTTCGTCATCCACGTGTACCGCATGAGTCAAATGGTATAAGGCTTTCAGACCCCAGATGAACTGTAGAAAAGCATAACCGGACAGTATTATGAACAACAACCAACGGAAGCGGACACCGGTAATCGAATGAACCCGGTAAAATAATGAATACGTCAGTAATTCCTGTGTCCGTTCGGAGCTCAGGAATAATCCAAGTGCCCCACCCAGCGAGAAAAAACTCACCGTCCCAAAAAACATGAACATGCGCACATACGCAACAAAACCCGAACTTAATAGGTTTTTTCCCTCCTTGGTCAGGCCATTTTTGGCAACCTGTTCACGTAAGCCCTGGTACAAGTCTTCGCGGAACGTCCCTCCACGGTAAGCCTGGAGTTGATTTCTCAACCACGGATAACCGAAATATAACAGCACAAAAACTCCAATAGCTAACCAGTCGAGCAGAGCCATCCATTCCAGTGGTGAGAACATTGAATATTACTTCAGCGGTTTGATAGGTTCCTGGTGACGTCGGTACTTTTCTCCACGGGGATGGGAGTACTGGCGCGACGTGTCAAGACAATATCCATTTTTTATAAGCTTAATACCAAGGTCCTCCCCCGTACGCATTTGTACGTACGCCAGCAATCGATCGAAATGTCCCTGCTTGAATCCCTTGTCTCCGGGAGGCTCCAGGATCACCTCGTTCCCCGAAAGCCAGTTTTGGACCACTTTCTTCGCGCGAATTCCGTAGGGGATTTGTCCCTCGCAGTGCCACTTACCGTTGAACTTTTCTTTTTCACATTTTTCGTTTCGCTTGGATTCCGGACAATTAATTCCCTTTAGCCGTACATAAACTTCACGGTCAGTACCATCCATCAACCGTGCCTTGAAGGTGTCCCCGTCAAACACTTTAATAACTTTGGCACGAACGGGGGACGTTCTACCATCAAGGGAGGAGTTGGATGAATCCTTTTTTATGTCATCGGGCAATTTCGAAAGTATTTGTTTTTTAAGCGTGCGTCTGAGTGCTTCCCCACCCTTTATACGACTCTCCCATTCCCCGTGTACTTTTACGGAAGGCCAGGTCAACCAGTACCCATCATCAGTATCCAGTAATTTGATCCCCCTGATTTCAAGTACTCCATTTATCAGGGCTGTCGCTCCTGCCATCACCGGTCCCCCGGAGGATGGTTCAACCTGTATAGATGTAACCGTTAACTCACCTGATTCAGATTGATTTTTCTTCTGGAGGGCACTTTCGGCCATTGCCTGTCGAAGCGATTTTGAATGGATCGCAACGGCTTTCGTTCCGGCGTCGTTCTCGGGCCACTGCAAACCGTCCGGAGAAATATAAAGACCGTTAAAATGAAGCGTACGATTCAGGGTGAGCTTGATGTTCCCTTCGTAATCCGTCTCCACGGAGGTGGGAAAAATTCCATGGTGTTCAAACGCCGATTTTTTCGTTGGATTCTCGGGGTTTTTCTTCTGGTGGGTCTGTCTAATCTCCGCGGTATCAACCGACGTAGATTTTTCTGTATGACTTGTTTTGCTCTTCTCCACGGATGAATCGTTTGACGGCGATCCACCACATCCCGTTATGACCAGTAGAAAAAATAGTAGTACCTTTGTTGAGCACGTCCACTGTTTCATGGCTTTGATTCCTGTTATAAAAAAATTATCGGAAGTCGATGAACAATTGATTTTATTCTATCAAACACATCCAAGAAACATGTACGGCTTCTATAGCAAATAGTTGACGTTTGACTCAATGGCCCTTATTAATAGGGAAAGAACAAAATTTAATCATCCCTCCCGAAAGAAGGTGTTATTTATGTCGGACACGACGGATGAGATCGATCGTCACCGCGAGCATCCCCGGGATCGCTTTGCCGGGGCAGAACGACTTCAAAACCTTGATGAGGTTACGAAAAAAATGCTAAACGAAGAACTGGATGACGTTCACGTAAAGCAGGGCCATAGACAATACACCCTGGTCCGTGAAGGACCGCTCACAATCACCCTTTTCCACTTCGAAGAAGGGGGTGAATTAACGGAGCACCAGGTCGACGGTATAACCACCCTTCAAATTCTTGAGGGGCAGGTTGGCCTTGAAACGGATCTCTCCCAACAAGTTCTGGCTGAGGATGATTTTTTCGTGCTGGAACCAGGCCTGGCGCACAGTATTACCGCTTACGCGGAGAGCCTATTTGTTCTCACCATTGCCCGGGAACAAGGGTAATGGGGCAAGGGAATCCGATAAATTCCCAGTGTCCCATGGGGAAGGATACGTACAAATCACGTTTCACTGTGTTAGATCATCCTAATTAGGGTAATCCTAAGGATGGGGGAATAATCATTGATGTTAAGGTGGACGGTTAAATAAAAAATGGACGGATGCATTACTTACGCTGGTGTTATCCGAATCAAGCCTAAAAGGGGGAATCTCATCCGACTTGATTTTTCGTTACGTTAAGGGCGTTATTCCTTAACGAGTGCCGTTGCATTTAGTGAAAACACTGTGAACCATGCCGGGGAAATCACACGGCTCCCCCTATCATCCGTCCGTTTGTATGTATTAATGGTGAACGAGTAAAGTTACTTTCGCCGGTATTAGCCGGGTCAAGCCCATGAGGGTCTGTTCTCTCCCGGTTTGTTTTTCTTCGCGGGAATGACTGTTAAGACATTCACACTGGTGACGTATTCACAATGAAGCAACCGGCGTCACCGTGAAAAACATCCTGGGACCCCTATGGATCCGTTTCCATAACAATGAAAACGAAGCCAATTACTTTCGTCGGTGTTAACCGAGTCAAGCCCGTAAGGGTGTGTTTTCACCCAGCTCATTATCCGTCATCCTGAAAGTGATTAACTTTCAGAACTGGATGACTCTTGATTCCCAAACGGAAATCAAGGTTATCCTGAATAATGGGCTGGGACCCCTATTTACCCGTTCACCGTATTTATTTTTAAAAGATCACTCGGAGGCAACCTCTCCTCCTTTTCGAACCACCAATAATGTAACCGATATCCAGAACGGTGAATATGACCCGCGTCATATCTTGGTGAATTCAGACACTTCCCGGTTCCCTGGTTCTACGGAAAGTATTTGCGGAGAAGTTCTCGGTCACGGTGGTAGATATCGGAACGGAACTGAATCCGCTCACCACCTCGGCGCCAGGCCGTCAGATACAGTATGTACACTGGAATTTTTTTCCGTAAAAAATACGTTCGTTCGTCACCGCCGGAAACGATGTCTCGGATGGTTTTCGCCTTTAACCGTGTGATTTCGGAAGCTAGTTCCAACGCTTTTTCCACCCGGATACATCCGGAGCTAAAATTCCGAACAGTCCTGGAAAACAGCTTTTTCTCCGGAGTATCGTGAAGATACACATTGTAGTGGTTTGGGAACATGAACTTCACCTTCCCCAGTTCATTCCAGGGACCCGGTTCCTGAACCATTTGATAAGAAAATCGGTCGGGGTCAAGCTGGGACCAATTTACGGTCGAGGGGTCTACGAATTGATTGCGGGTATCCTCCCTGGAGTACAGCTTGATTCGTTCCGAATTCAAATAGGAAGTGTCCTTTAGAACCCGGGGAATAATATCCTGTTTGACAATGGAAGACGGAATATACCACCGGGGATTAAATACAAGGTGTGAAATATGATCGGCGAACACCGGGGTCTGACGGTAGGGTCTACCCACGATGGCCCTGGAAGAAAACTTTCGTAGACCGTTTTCAATGTAAGCCACTTCATAATTGGCAATATTTACGTAAACATACCGGCTCCCCAATTCTTCGGGAAGCCAACGCATGCGTTCCATATTAAGAATTATACGACGAATACGATCTTCCACGGGGACGTTCAACTCGCTCACCGTCTGTTTCCCAAGCTTCCCATCGGCTTTTAATCCTCGATCCACCTGGTAGCGTTCCAACACGTCCTTTAACTGTTTACCGAACTCATTACGGGACACTTTTTCGGGAGTTTCCGGGGGCCAGTATTGCTCACGGGCCAGACGATCCTTCAGTTCGCGGACTCGAGCGCCGGTATCTCCCGGACGTAATTGCAAATCCACCGGTAATGTATCCCACCCCCCCTGCCTGGCCAAAAATCGATAATCAGCCAGGGACTTCACTAACTTATCGTACAGCGGAAATTGCGGGATCAATTCATGCAGAAGATCAGTCATCTTTTCGGTAGAACGTGCGTTGCGAATAATTTTTTTCTTACCGGCGGAGGCGTTGAGGAGATCAGGTCGGCGACGGAATTATCGGGTTTCAGGCGGCCATGGGCGTAATCCTCGGCCAAACCAAACAGAGCATCGGTAAGCAAAATTTCCAGCCTCGCACGGTGAGACTCGTCAAGCTCGTTTACCGGTAATAACGACTCAATTCGGTCCAGATGATAATCTTCCGGTCGAAATCCATGCCCCTTACTGTCCCGAACATGCGACACAATTCGAATCCCGGCACGGGATAATTTGTGGTCCTTCGTCCAGGCTGGCTTGTAATTTCGCTGTACGTATAGGGAGGTTATACTATCCAGACGCAGAGGGATTCTGGGCTCATCTTCCATTCGGCGTTGCTGATAAACTTCCAGTTGATTTCGAAGAGAATCAACAAGGGGGGGGGTCGACTCAACACCGGATACAAGTACAGGAGTAAATAATAGAATCGCGATACAACGAAAAATCATGTTCCCCATTATTGTACCGGCACCGGATCAGGAATCGGAGATACCACTCCAACTGGCCGGAAATCCACGGGCGTCCACATGCACAAACGGGCCGTGCATGGAGGTCGAATCGTAGTACCCCACTCCTCCGATCCAACGATTCCAATCGGGATTGTCTCGGAACGATTTGATGTACCGGGCCAGCCACCGTGAATCGCGCCAATCGCTGGCCCCGTCTCCGTTGAGGTCGTCCATCCGTCCGTTGTTGTCGGAATCTACGTAAATATCGGCCGCGCCTCCCCAGAGATGCCGGCTGTGGGGCACGTTGTTAAGTTGTTTGTTGTAATACGGTGTGCGGTAACCACTCATGATCTCAAAATCATTAATATCGTGGCCGTCCCCCTGTAACTGACGGATGATGAACTCCAGTTTGAGGATCAGTTTCTCGCGCAAAACCAAGTATTTCGGGAAATCC
>JBDGPJ010000164.1:2744-2996 GCA_042219695.1 bacterium | reverse complement strand
GACGACTGTTTGCACAAAAAGTCACCCAGCGTAAAGTGGGGGGATATCGGGGTGCTCTTGTTCTTACGCGTGACTTTCACAAATCCCTTCGGAGGCTTGTACTGTGCCAGGCCCTTGTACGGTTTCTCCGGGTACTGACCGATCCGGTAGCCGTTGATTCGCCCGTTCTCGATCTCGCTGGCAGGAACCCGGGTAAATAAATTCAGGGACGACGCAACCCTCTGTTTAATAGCCAGGGATAGTGAATAATTA
>JBDGPJ010000164.1:2154-2734 GCA_042219695.1 bacterium | reverse complement strand
GTGAAAACCAGTGGACGGTTCCGGTTCCGCTTCGGACCACCTGTCCCGCTTCCTTTTCGAGCAAAACAAGGGAAGCGTCCGGTTCATTGGAGGTAATGGACAATCGTCGGTCGGGGGGGACATCCAAAGCAAACGGCGTCACCGTGACTTTTTTTCCGTTGATTAGAAGGCTGGGATCAAGGATGGTCTGGGCATGGCCCGGAGCGGCGCAAACCACTCCAATTAATAGCATAGCAACTACCACAGGTAGAAAAGACCGATACAGAAGTAACCAGGTGTTAGACAAGGTCCGCACCTTCCAGGCAAATTACTCATTCACATTCTCCAATTATAACTATAGCAGATAACCGGGAGTACATTTATACTTTTTTTAACAACACTTTTATTTTGCCCATTTAGGAGACGTCAACATGAAACACTGGGGAACTGGTTGCCTGTTAATCGGTCTGATTCTCGTTGGCATCGGTGGGGGAATCCTGGGATATGGAATCTGGAGTCTCACGTCGTCCCGGGAAGTAAATTCTTTTCCTCTTACCCCCGGAGAACAATTAACCTCATCTCCCGTTAAATTAACTTCCGG
>JBDGPJ010000164.1:0-2134 GCA_042219695.1 bacterium | reverse complement strand
ATCAAAGAAACCGAGGTGCAAAATGAAACGAAATACCTACCCAAGTACGCCTTTTCGTTGCGGTACAAACTGGTCAGGTCCGATGGAACGGTGTTACAGCAACAATCGCGGTCCATCACCTGGAAAGACTCCAAACACTACCGATGGAGGGCGGGTGGCCCGGACAGGGGCTCCTTCGGTGTGACCCATTCCCTGGAACGATTTCACCTTCCTAACGAACCCGTCACTGTGACCGTTCACGCCCAATTATCGCACGGCGACCGATACGATGCCTCGATTGAAAAAGCCTCAATCCACGTACACGATTCCATTCATAAAGAGTGGTACGGCTGGCTCTGGGGAATAGTATTTGTCGGCCTGGGGGCTCCCTGTTTACTCGTCGCCCTGATTTTGTTGCTGGTTTGGGGATTCAAACAGGTCGCATCAAGAAATTTTTCAAAAACTGAGGGGAACTCAAGCGCCGGTTGAACGGTTATTATTCAGTCTGAATCGGTAACCCACGAAATATTGCAGAATAATTCCCACCGTAAGGGACTTCTCCACCGGAGTTTTGTTGGTCGGAGGAAACGAGGGTAATCGAGGCCACGTGTATATCGTATTGGACCTGGTGGGTACTAAAACAGAACGCAGACTCCTCGTGATCGTTATGCCCCTCTTCCACCACGTCAAACAGGGGAGACGGGTCATGATCGAGAATTACTACGAGACTTTCCCCTCTTGTTAATAATCGTACTTCGCTTTCCAACTGCTCGTGCCGGATTGACCGATCAATCTCTCGTAAATCAAGAAACGTTACGCCATGACTGCTCATATAGTCTCACTCCCTGTGTAAGTTTCCAAAATGATCGGACATCATGACGGAAAGAGATATGACCCAGCTCATATTTTTCGTATAACCATGAATTTTTATGTCCCATAATGGGTGGATTAATTCCACCGGTCCACGACGGCCTGTGATCCACTGTTTTAGTTCCGGATTTAGCTTGGGGGTGAAATACTTGTGACTCCCTTTATCTCCCCCGTACTCCCGGATTGCAGGAACACTACGATGTTCACGTTCTCCCACGTCCATTCGGAATCGCTTGATAGCGAAAATTGAAACACAGATCGGGAGGTTCCCGGGGACAAAGTCCCAATACGTTGAAACCGGCGAACCACGCCCATGTGACTAAGGGTTTTCCCGGCATTTTCACCGCGCGTTACATCACTCGTTAAATGATCCTCGGTTACCGCCATCATCACCTTTTGATTTGATTGAACGGGGGTGTCATACCGTGATTTTACATAAGCGGTCCCTGTGCCACCCTCAACGGAATTTTCACCCACTTGTTTCGTCCAATCCAAATGTAATTGAAAAGGATGGGGAGCTTGATTAACAATGGCCGAACGAATTTGTGATCGACGACTCCCAACGTACTGCGTTCGGCCGTTGATGATCATCTGTGGCGTATACACACGAGAATCGAGTTTACCGGCGTACCATTCCTGTCGATCCGAGTAACGCGGGGCCGAGTAAGGATCTTCCCAGCCCAGGTAATTCCAGTAATCCACGTGCCAGGCAAGGGGAACCACCGTGATATTTTCCCCGGGCGGATGTTTCGAAATACGGGCCAACAACCTGTCGGCGGGCGGACAGTTATGTCATCCCTCCGACGTAAATAGCTCCACGAGAACAACTCGATTTTTATTCTCCGAACTGAAGTTCGGGTTCTCCTGAACTTTCGACATAACACCGTTAAACAGAAGCAGGAATCCAAAAAGTCCAATAAGCGTGATGATAAGACCCCGGGACTTAATAGTTACATTTGACATAGCCAATCCGCCTCGCCATTACAATTTACAACGTATCGATAAATTCTGTGCTGAACATGTTCCTATCATTCGGTCTTTCTTTCTCGTTACTCTTTTACCTGTTAACACTGTATGGCTCTATTGAATTCCTTCGATAATTCCGTTGTATACTTAAATTGATTATAATCAGGAATTCTCTTAAGTCTCCAATACATTTTTGACATCCTGATTTAATAATGTTTACGATTCTTTCAATTAGTCCACTGTCATCTAACGCACTGTCCCTGAAAACTTATTTATCAACAAGAAGGAAAGATTAATGATGTCCTCTCAACCAGAACAA
>JBDGPJ010000163.1:0-7425 GCA_042219695.1 bacterium | reverse complement strand
CTGAAGAGGTGAGATCCAACGTTCCCAGCCCGAGCCCGGCGTGTTGTTCGCCACCGCTCCGGCGAATATTAACGGCGGCCCCAATGTAACGCGAATCCCCATTGGTTATTCCATTCGTGGATTGGGAGTATCGTGTATTTATTACGAACTGACCTTTTGTGAAGTCCTGCCCCACACTGGTATCATTGACCACTCCCGTAATTAAATTAGCCAACTTCGTATCGGAAACAACTCCCTTCATGGGAGCTTCCAGTGTACTGCGATGGTTACTTACGTTCGCTGAATCATTCCCCTCGATAACGCCGTCGCTACGGATATTCCAGTTTTCCAGTAAGTCGACAGCAAACGGAACGTAAGCCCGATTCCCCGTTTCGTGGGAGCGTCCTTTTATCCTACGATTCCCGGCTGAAGTTGATTTTGTACCAATGTCAATTTCATGATCTCCCAGGTATGACGTATTACGGTCGATGTATAGAGTATGATAGGTGTCCCCGATTGTATCTAATCCATATCCCACCGAATGTGACGACCAGGCTTTGGGGATTATATGGCCTGAAATTGCCACGCTAACAATGAGACATCCAACAAATACTTTTAAAATTTTACACTTAAGACTGGTTCCCATTACAAACCCCTCAATTGACTTGGAAACTTAGACGATCCGATCAACGTCCTGATGTCCTCACTTTGTTTTACGATTTAATTATATGACTAAAGTTTAAAAGGAAAAATTAACTATTCAAGTTTTTACAACGTTTATATTGGCTTTGAAGAACCCCCGCGTCAGCATCATTTTTTCGATTGCGTGAGGAAATCGGAGCTTACGTAAGCTTGATCCGAATCCGAGTCTTGGGGACGGAGCGCACTCAAATTCAGACCAAGATAGTGGAGCTTCTTCAGATTTCTACATCCAAAGTTACATAGTCCGTTTGATGAGGTAAGAACCAGACAAAAACTAATTTTATCTCTGTAAGCTACCGGTCGCTTCGATTTGATTCTCCAGTTCATCGTACTTGTCTTTATTCTCCTGGCGTTGCTCCCAGAGTTCACGTCGCTCACTTAGTTTCAACCAGAATTCCGGATCGGTCTCCTCGAAAAGCATAGACAGTCGTATTGCCGTATCGGCACTGATGGTCCGGTGACCATTCACGATCTTACTGATACGATTCCGTGGAACGTCGAGAATTTCAGCCACTCGAGAATTATTCAAATCGTAATGCTCGATGTAACTCTTCAGTGTCTCGCCGGGATGACTGGGTTTTCGATCCGGCTCATCCTCCAGTACACGCTCGTCACGGGCCTCGTCACGATCCTCTTCTGTAAGAGGTTCTCTTAATTTTTCGACGTCGTTGACTTCCGTGGTCGGTATATCATCGGATTTTGCCATTTCCGACATCTCCTTAAAGGTGATCGTCCACTCGGACAAAACGAGCTTTACCAAATTCCCAGAGAAAATAAATCCGATACTGCTGGTTAATTCGAAGTTCGTACCAATCCTCGTCTCCGGGTGTTCCGGTCACGTACTTTATTTGGTGTTGAGTGAGATTTTGAAGACGGACAGCTCCATGAAGCTCATTTAGAATCCGTCGGGCTTTATCGTGCAAATGAACCGGGATTTTGTTTCGAGCATCTTTCGTATTTTCATCAAAAAAAGGTCCTCCGATCCTTAATCGTAGAAACTGTGAATATTTCCATCCTGAATCTCTTCGTCTCCCTTATCCTTGCCACTCATAGTGTAAGGCCACACCTTACACTTTTCAATAAAAAAATGCACTGATTCATACCTCGAACTTACCCCTCAAATTACTCTATAAATCAAATTCGACGGTCTGATTCTAAATAACAAGATAAAAAAATTTATTCTCAGATGATTTCATGGTGATTGGATTTCAGGTTAGTTTTCCCCCTCATTCAACGTTTTCTTACTTCCAATACGCCATAATCCTCTCCTTCTTTCTAATTCATTCTGCTTTCTTCCATCCCTTATCCTTCACAAAACAACCAAACCGGATAAACCGTTGTGCGTTAAGGTGGACTTATTTCGTCAACTTTGAACCGTCGAGGCCTCCCGGGCCAACCTGTAGAAAAAAGGTTCCCAATTAAATGAGTATTGCACATTTCGGATATCTATCCTGGTAAGTATTCAACGAAAGACGATAAACCCATAACTGAGAACCATTCCTACCAGGATGGCGAAAGACGTGACGTGGTTGAGTAGTCGCACACGGCCCGGTTCCTCTTCGTCGACCATGTAATGAATGGCCAGTAACTTCACCAACAACAGAAAGATCCAGATATACGCCGTGATAAAAAACAGGTCCGCCTTGGTCAAGTAACCCACGTTGGGAAGATTACTGCTCTGGGTCATGTGAAATACAAGCAATGAAAGCAAGGCCGACATTGCGGACGTAATTCGGGTTGAAAACTCCGCTTTCCGGTACCAACCCACAACCAGCGTTATCGCCAGGATGATCGTGATCGGAAGCATCATGGACAGGATATAGGGAACAATTTTTCGATCGACGATGACATTAACATTCACACTGGAAAAGTAATCGCCCTTCAGGTTCTCCTTACCGGGTTCGATCGACGGGTCACCAAACGTCGTCGGATACTGGTAAAGCTCGGAGAAGCGCTGTTCCCCTTCGTACTCCCATTCGGGATCGTACATTTCCATGGGACGGTCGCTCATATATCCTACGTCCGGAACCAGCATGACCCGGTTGCTGTTCTGGAACTTATGGGCCACGGTTAAAGAGAGTTGCTGGCGATCGAACGGAAAATCACGTAGATCAAACTTCGTGAGATAGGAACTCTTTTTGCGATATACTCGGTAGTTTATACCACGTTTTACGTTTTCTTTCAGTACGTAATTCAGGTCATCGATCCCGTATACCCCATTGATCGCGATAATCCGGTCGGTATTCACGCGATCGCCTTTCCACTTAAACCACATAAACAGTTCAAGGTCATAACTGAACTTAGAGGGCTCAATATCTTGGATGCGAAATTGGCCGATACCCACGTAAACAACATCGATCAACCGATAGGGCTGACCGGCCGATGAAAAACGAACCTCACGGCTTCCGGTACTTTTTTTCTCCCCCTGCCGAACACGTTCAATTTGATTAAAGGCCACTTTGAACCGGCCGTCGGACGCTCTTACCACGTACAGGTCCCGGTCGATGGCCCCATGAGGATCCATCTGGAGTTGACCGGTTACGGAAGTCAATGTCCGGGTATCACCCACCGTCGCCAGATAGTCCCTGATTTTACTCCGATCGGGGCCTTTCCGACGGATGGCTTCCGCTATGAGGTGAATGGCATCGTGGGCCATTGCGGCACCGGTACCGGGTTCCTTTCCGTAACGATTCTTGTATCGCTTCTGAAACCGGGACGCCTTCTGGTTGGCAATCTGGTACAGAAACGGAGCCGTCGTGAACAACTTCCCCTCGTATTTCCGGTTCTGTTTTGCCAGCTCAGGAGCTTCCGAGAAAGCACTCGGAGCCATGATGGGGACCGTGTTCGACGTTAATTCAAAAAACCCACGCGTCGTTCGGAACTGACGAATAATTTTTTTACCGTCATTAACCTGGGATAGCACAACTATTGCATCAGCTTGCTCACCCCGGATGCGACTTATGATGTCCGCCGGTTTAAAATTATCCGGGTTAAAATCAATCACCCGCCCCGAATTTAGGTCGATTTCCCGCGCCTTGTTTAAAAAAGCCTGCTTCAATCCGGAACCATAGGTCCCCGTTTCCGCAATGACGTGAACCTTCGAAACGTCCAGTACGTTTTTTAAGTAGACCGCCATAAAATTACCTTCTCGACTTGTTGGGGGTAACATTCCAAACGTCCATGGGCTTCCGCGGGAGACATTGGGGTTGTTTGCAACCGGGGCTATATTTACGAGCTTTTGGGTGTCATAAACCTCCTGTGCTCCCAGCGCCGTGGAGGAATAGTAATGTCCTACCACCCCGAGGACGTCATCATTGTTTGCAAATTGGCCGGCTACCTTTTTGGCACCGTCCGGTGTATTTTTGTCGTCCTTTACCACCAGTGAAAGTTTCTGACCGTTAATACCCCCTTGCTTGTTAATCTCTTCAACCTTCAATTTCATCGCATGTAACATGGATTGTCCGGTTTCTTCGAGTGAGCCCGAAAGCGGAAGGGAGACACCAATCTTGTATTTGGCCTGCAGACAAACGGGTATGTTCATTAGGAAGGTGACCAGAGCGATTACACAAAGAGTACGATAATGCCGTAACTTCATGTCTATTTTTATTTCACCTTTTTGAAAAAATCTATCGTCAAAACATCGCTCTATTTTCTATTCCCAGCGTTCGATCCATTCCGTTTCACCGCTCTGTAACTTATGCTTGATCCATTTCTTTAGTAGTTGGGAAAACCACTGACGAGTATAAGGTATTACACAGAGAATCCCTATCGTATCGGTAATAAATCCAGGGGTCAAAAAGGTCACTCCACCGGCCAGAATTAGCAATCCCTCGAGAAGTGCATCACCTGGAATTCGACCCAGTTTCAGGGAGTTCCACACTCGTTCCAGCACTTTCAACCCCTCGTACCGGGCCATCGTAGCGCCTATCATGGCTGTTAGTATCACAAGAGCAATGGTGAACATCACTCCGAAATACTTTCCCACAACCAGAATCAGGGTGAGTTCAACGAGCGGTACAATGACAAACAGGGCAAACAATCTTAATAGCATAAAGATAACACCAGTCGGTATTGAACGTTTATTTACGAACACAGGAATGATGGTATTACTTTTTAACCAGTTCGAATATACTCGCGTTCCTCCGGATAACGGTATGATACAGTCCTGTTGACCAGGATCGAATCAACTTCCCGCAACCCCTCCGTTTCACGCACGTAATTTTCAGCTGCTTCACGTGCGTCCTCCATAATATCCCGGTGCTCCCATATATCCCCTAATTCAAACAAGGAACGTCCGGCCTGGCGCGTTCCGGCCAGATCCCCGATTCCCCGTTGCCTAAGATCGGCACGGGCCACCTCAAATCCGTCCTGCGTTCTAACGAGAACGTCGAGACGATCGTGGGCCTCCTCGGTGGCGTCCGGACTCACGAGTAAAACACAATGCGCCTGTTGGCCACCACGACCAATACGTCCCCTGAGCTGATGAAGCTGTGCCAGTCCAAACTGTTCCGAGTCGTGAACGATTAAAAAACTGGCCTCCGGTACGTCAATACCAACTTCAACGACCGTTGTGGCAAATAGACATTGCACGTCTCCACTACGAAATCGTTCCATAATGTCTCTTTTTTGATCGCGATCCATCCGACCGTGGAGGAGCTCAATGGTAAGATCTCCAAACACTCCCTCCCGTTGAACACGGTCGAAGGTTTCCTCGGCCGACGTCAATTCCGTTTCCTCGTTCTCTTCAATAGCGGGAAATACAAAGAAGGCTCGTTCACCGGATTCCAACTGTTCGCACACGCGTTT
This sequence comes from bacterium, assembly GCA_042219695.1. Lineage (GTDB taxonomy): Bacteria > T1Sed10-126 > T1Sed10-126 > T1Sed10-126 > JBDGPJ01 > JBDGPJ01. Next base: position 1,938 of record JBDGPJ010000163.1, on the reverse strand, counting down.
GTACAACTGATTTTGGTTGTGCTCGGTCTGTTTTAATTTTGTTGTCTCAATTTGTTTGGGGCCGGTCGGAAAACTTTCGAGGGAAGTGATACTCAAATCACCGTGTACCGTTAGGGCCAGACTGCGTGGTATAGGAGTTGCGGACATGACCAGCATATCCACGTCGGGTCCCTTCTTGCGAAAATCTCGCCGCTGGCGTACTCCAAACCGGTGTTGTTCATCGACGACCACGTACCCAAGGTTCCCGAATTCGAGTTCTTCCTGGAACAAAGCATGTGTCCCCACAACGAGAGTGGCTTCTCCTTTACGAATTTGTTCCGTAACCGCCCGGCGTTCTTCGGTAGGCATATTGCTTACAAGCAATTCCGGTGTCACATCGAGCGAATCAAACTGTTCTCTGAGGGTTTCGTAGTGCTGTTCGGCCAGAACCTCGGTCGGCGCCATCATAGCGGCCTGATACCCGTTCTCCGCCACACGTAACATAGATCCTGCGGCTACAACGGTCTTCCCCGTTCCCACGTCCCCCTGGAGAAGACGGTGCATAGGTTGATCCGAGGTCAAGTCCGATTCAATACGTTCAAGTGCATCCGACTGGTCACTGGTAAATTCAAAGGGGAGCTGATCGAGGTACGTTTCCAGCCATTCCCGATGGGGATAATCCCTTGGTTTAGGAGTATGATTGATATTCCACTGTTCCACGACAAAGAGCAACTGGTAAAAGAAAAACTCCTCGAAAATCAAGCGTTCTCGGGCTTCGCTCAGGTATTCACGTTCACTCGGATCATGAAGCTCTAAGAGAGCTTTTTGATACACAGGCAAATCCCGATCGGTACGAAACGATGCCGGGAGTGGATCCATCAAAATGTCCTTGCTCCATTCCACGGCCCTGCGTGTAAAGTCACGCATCCGGCTCTGACTGATCCCCTCCGTAAGAGGATAAATCGGTTTTATGGTACGGGTGTCATCCACGTCGTCCTCGTTTTCAATAATTTCAAATTCCGGGTTGTTGAACTGGATGTTCTGTCGATACTCCTCAACGTTACCGGAACAAAATAACGTATCACCCTGATGGATTTGCTGGTCGAGGTACTCCTGGTTCCAGAAATTCACCTGGATAACCCCGGTGTCATCGGTCAACCGAACCTGGAATCGAGGATTTCGGCCCCTCACAACACCTTTGGCAGCAACGTCACCAATGATACTGGCCGGCTGGTCGGGCTCAAGGTCTCGAATTGAATCGACGAATTCCCGATCGGTGTAGGAGCGTGGATAGTGGTGCAACAGATCACCGACCGATTCTATCTCAAGGCGGGAAAGCTGGCTGGCCCGTTTGTCGCCAATCCCTTTCAGGCAATCAACGTTTCGTTCGAGGTACCACTGGCTGAGATCAAACAAAATACCGGCCACGTTCCACAGTTCATCACGATTCCCGGACGTTTCATACTGGTCCAGAGTACTCACCAGTTCCTGTTTGAGTGACTCGGGAGGATTCGACCCAAAGTCACGTATACGGTCACGAAACTCCTCCATGTCCGAATCAACCGGGGAGGAATCGGCCAGTTGACGGCGGACGTGCTGTATACAGTCGGCCAGTATTTTTCGGTCGGGGAATGACATGTTTTTTCAATCACCAATTTCTTCTTAGGGACGGAGGTTGAAAGTTGAAAGTTTTACGCGTTTAAAGCCCTATCCCATTGTTTTTTCAGGGATGGATAACGATCCCTAAATCTTTTAATCATTTTTGATACTGCTGATTCACTAACTGAAAGCAAATTAGAAATATCCGATACGGACATATGCCCATACCGCCGACATGCGTATGCTAACCCACTTCGATGTCGAACATGCTTTCGTTTTTGAGACGGTTCTAATAATACTTCCCTGGTTAATTCCGATAGTTCCGTAGCCGTAGCTAAGAGAGTATTCTCATCGATGGGA
>JBDGPJ010000162.1:4986-7417 GCA_042219695.1 bacterium | reverse complement strand
ACCACTCGACAAACGCTCCTGAGCTTGTTCCAAAGTTTGGTTGGCTGAACTTAACTGACGACGGGCAAACGTCGCCTGAGTGTTCGTGTTAATGCGAAATAAACTTGACATGGTTAGAACTCCCTCCTGGAGTTAGTACATCGAATCATCCGTGATTCGATCCCTGAACAAAGTAATAGGTCGAACAAATTGTACAAGAACAGGCTCAGCCCGACGTTCTCGTACCGGCCATATTGGAATTGTCAAAGATCCTGCGTCGCGGCGAAACGACGAATGAATCGGCGAATCTATATAAACAAGAACAATGCGACTCTATCTAACACTGGTCTCATGGGCCCCTCTCCGGGCGCATGAATCAAATAAAGAATGCAACAACAATTCAAAGAATGAATGCAGTGAAACGGCGTTAATTAATATTAAAAAACGAATTTAAAAAGGCAATAAAAAAACCTATTCCACACCGGTTATGCACCGACGGAATAGGCCAACTATCATTATATTCGCAATATCAAACCTCCTTGTGTAATCGTCTTCACTGGCATCCTTGCCAGACGACTTTTAACTTATCTCACTCAAACTATCAGACATCATTTATAAGATGTCAAGGAATTTTTTTTCATTTGTTGAATTATTAGTAAGTTACTCCGTAGGGGTATCAACTTCACTTTGTTCTTCCTCGGGTTCCTCCTGTTGCTGTATGAATTCGGCAACGGACTGGGTCGTTTCCTCGTCCGCCTGTGCCGCGGCTATATTTTCCTGCTGTATTTCCTCGTAAACTTCTTTTCTATGTATGGGGATACTACGGGGGGCTTCGATGCCGATCTTGACCTGGTCCCCATCCATCCCCACGATCATGATCTCAATATCATCCCCGATCATCACACATTCGTCTACTTTCCTCGATAGGACTAACATTATGACGTTTCGCTTCCGGACAATATATCGGAGCCCGATTCTTCCATCTCTTGTAAGACCTTGTGACGTACTCCGTATTCGTCGATCTGGTTAATGACCTGTTTTCCCTGTAAATTTTCCTGGTTAATAATGACCGGACCCTTCAAATTGGCGGTCATCTCCTGGGGATCATCCGGTACCACGAGCAGTAAATACGGAATAATATCATCGGTTGACTCCGCTCCGATTGAATACAAATCCTCCTGCAGTAAAGACAGTTCGTAATTGGGACGTACGACGAGAGGTTGAACCATGACAAAAGCAAGGGTGGAATCATCAACGGCCTGCAGCCATTCAAAGGGCTGTTCTTCCTTTTTCCCAATAATCACGAACTCCTCGTGATCCTCAAAACCAAACAACCCTCCCTCTATGTTAACGATTTTGGAAGAATCAACTTCAATTTCTCCGTAAGGTTTGGAATCAATTTTCATGTATTACGACGACTCCTCGATCAAAATTCTTCTCTACGAAATTATAAGGTCACCCTTAATCATCTTATAAAGCTTTTCTAAAAATAAACAGGAATTGTTTGTTCGAATCATTCTCATCCTAACAGTTACTAAAATGTTTCGAACGTTAATCGATTGTCCGCACTATAAAAGTAGCGGATAACAAAATACACCTATACGTATTAAATAAGATTTGCCAGGCTTAAATTCAATACTTGTTGGGACATCCTCAGTGAAGCTTGCTGAGTTAGTTTTTGCTGTCGGAATTTTGTGATGACTTTTGAAATGTCGGCGTCTTTAACCTGCGAAACGAGTTTTTTTGTGTTCACTTCGAAATCCTGGGCCCGTACCTCGGCCGATTCCATGCGATTAATGCGAGCCCCCCCCACACTCCTGTTTACCGATAAGTTATCAATCCCAATCTGGAGATCCTCCAGCGAGTTTTCCACCCCCTCCTTCGTGGCCGGATCCAGGGAGCGTGACGTACTTGCCGCTCCTTTCTGGAAATTGCCCGTATCCGGGTCCGAGGATGGTTGTAGAGACTCCCTTAAACTCATCAGAGCATCAAATAAGCTTTTCCCGTCGACGGTTGCATTGGAATGATACGGGTTGGGGAAATTCTGCTCCTCCCTCGGTCCACCCGAACCATCGAGAATTTCGAGGTCATCCAGTAACCCTTCGACACTCCCCGGGGAAGAATCCGGTGTCCGGTCAAAGTCCTTAAGGAATATCTGGTGAGGTGTGCGAGATTTCAATTTAAATTGATACGCACCATCAGACGACCCGGGAACGTCACCGGGATCGTACTCGGTTCCACTGCTACCTTCGAAAACGGCCTTTACATCAATACCACTGTCATTAATACGAGTTGCCAGGTCCTGTATCGTGTCCTTCTTTGAATTATAGTAAATTTTTTCACCGTCAATTTTGATAAATCCCTCTGAGCTTTCTCCCGTGGTTTGATCGATCGTATTCGTGGTTACGTCAGCTTCATTAGCGAACGTTACCCCGGCCGTAACTTCCTGGTT
>JBDGPJ010000162.1:4535-4976 GCA_042219695.1 bacterium | reverse complement strand
TACCAATAAGATTCGATGTCACCTTCTCTCCGTCGCCGACTTCTTTTTTCGAAGAATTCGTGTCACCGTTATAAGTGACCTCCACAATTTCACCGTCACCGTTTCTGCGAACAGTGAAAAGGTCACCGGAGATTTCCGTTTCCGAACCTCCAAACAGGTACTTACCGCCAATTTTTGAGTTCGCCAGGTCGACGAGTTCCTCGAGTCGTTGATTGATTTCATTGGCGATGTTTTCTCTCGCCTCTTCATTTAATGAGTCATTGGCCCCACGAACGGCCAGTTCTCGTGCTCGTTGAACAACGTCCGTCGCCTGACTAAGTACCGAATCCGTGTTCTCCAGGAAGTTTTTCCCTTCGGTGATGTTTTGTTTAAACTGTTTTACGGATTCAAGCTGATTTTCAAAACGAAATAAACTTACAATTTCCGAGGGTCCGTCGGATG
>JBDGPJ010000162.1:0-4525 GCA_042219695.1 bacterium | reverse complement strand
TGGATTACGGATTTTCTGGCTACTGGCCACGGTCCTCTGGGTTTCGGAAAGATCCTGTGTATTTTCGAGTAACAGTCGCTGGACATTCTGGAACCTTGAAATCATCGATACTCTACTCATGGTTTAACCTCCTTGTAAAAACAATCCACCTGCTCAAAACCTTCGATTTTTCGCTTAAATGATTTGCAGGACGGACTGCGTGGTCGTTCGAACTGTGGAAATAACACGCGCCGACGCCTGAAACGCCTGCTGATGGCGAATCAGCTTGGTGATTTCTTCATCAAGGCTTACACCGGAAACGCGCTGTCGCTGTTGTTTGATATCCTCGACCAGGTTCTGAGCTGCGTTTTTCTCGCGTTGAACGAGCGAAGCCTCGTTCCCCACACTGCTAACAAATTCGCTAATGACATCGTCCGGCGTTTTACTTCCGCGCTTGAGTATTTTGGTATCACGGAGATTGTTCATCTCAAAGATGTTTTCGTTGTTCCCTTTCCCTCGAGACGTTTCGGCAATCCCGTCCGAATCAACGTCATCACCTTTTGCGACGGCAATCTGGCTGGGATTATTATCGATGGATTCATTAATCTCCAGTCCGGCCACCTGTTCTTCGATCGGGGGACGGCGGAACTGCCCTGAAATGGCGTTTTCCGTTTGAGTTTCATCCTTATTGTAAGTTCGATCCATCCCGAGCACATTCAACAGATTTCGATTCTCATTCTGATCGTCCACTCGCCTCACGGATGCCTCATTGGCCGTTGTGTAACCATTCGATAAATCCACCGTAATGGTGTCGTTGGTAGTGTCCACGGCATCCACGGTGGTTGTTTCACTATTGGCATCGTCGAGAAACCGTACCTGGTCGCCCTCCTGAAATACACTCGCGTCCTTGACTTCTACGGTTGTACCGGCCCCCGGCCCCTCATTATTTACAAGTTGCTGACTTCCCGTGTCATTAACCGTAAAGGAAGAATCCGGATCGTTACTTACTCCCGGGTTCAATGCCGCCGCCGGAGAACTATTGGCGGAAAAAATCCGCAAACGATTGTCCGGTGTAACCTCGGCGGCAATATTTGAGCCCGCATTGCTGGATTCCGTGTTTATTCGGGTAACAAGATCATTCAGGGAGTGATCTCGGGCATCGTAATTAACGGCAAAGTTGGCGGAGTTCGAGGATTCAAATTCAAGTGTTCCTTCCGCCAGGTCGATCTCCCGGCCGGATGTCCCGTCTGAGTTTGCTACAAGCCCATCAATTCGGGTATCCCCACCAAACCCCCCTCCACCTCCGACCAAATCTTGTGTCGGATTCGCCGAATCGTTCTTCCCGGTTCGAGACCGTCTTCGAGCAGGCGGGCGCGTCGCCGCCGTCGGCCGACGGTTCGATCGGATCCCCCTACCGTCAATATATTCAACTTGTCCATCAGTAATCCCGTGTCGTTTAGTTCATCGATTTGGTAATCGTTTTCCTGTACCCCCTTGATAACCAGCCGGTTTTCAGCACTCAAATAGGCCGTGGCTTTGTTTTCCGAGTCATTAATGCGATTGATAATATCGTTGATGGTATCCTCGGACATGTCGTAATTAATGACGTTGCCGTTGATGTTTAGTTTGCCCTCGGGGGATCCTATATTGTTCCCTCCGGCATTTTGCGAAAGGACGCCTTCATCCGTTTCGAAATTTTCCGGTTTTGAAGTCGATGGATCACCCGTAAGAACCGTTTCGGGAGAGTTGATATACCCTGATCTCTGATCCTGAATACTGCCCCCCGTACTTCCCATTCCTTCGAAACGATATACGCCGGAATCCGACGTGGGGAGCTCCGAGAAGAAATTATTACGGGTCTGCCCATCCAGCCCAAAACCAGCTTTATGAATGTCGTTGAACCGGTCAACGTACTGGACGGCAAAATCATTCAAATCTTTAACGAGCTTGGGAATAACCTCGTCACGTAATTCAATCAATGCCGCGGTTCGTCCCCCTTCCGGTACCACTTTACTACGTAACTCATCGTCGTAATGAATTCGCTTCCCGTCATCCCCGGGAAGTTGTTCGTAACTAAACGTATGACTCTCCCCACCCTGCGCCAGTGTGTAACCCCCCACGTTAACGCGGAATTTCCCGTCGTCCTGCCCCACATTTGTGTCAATTTTCTTGGATAAATCATTCACCAGGGCTGTACGTTTATCGAGGAGATCGTTGGGATTTCCACCGGCGGCCTTCGTGGCATTAATCTCCAGGTTGAGGGATGCGATTTGCTTACCAATGTTATTGATTTCTTTGACGAGTGTTTCCAGCTTGGCATCAGCACTATTCTGGCCCGTTCCGCCTCCTTCTCCGGCAATCTGCTGGAACTGCTTATTCATGCGTTTCAGAACCCCGATGAACGTTTTGGCCTGGCCAATCATCGATCGTCGAGCACCACGGTTTTCGGGGGCGTTACTGAGCGCTTGCATGGATTCGTTAAATTTCTGGAATACCGCACGAATACTACCATCCGAGGGTTCGTTCACGGCTGCTTCTATCTGCTTGAAAACCGTGTTTAACTGCTCAAATTTTCCCAGATTGGTATTTTCCTGACGGAACCGGAAATCAATCAATTGATCCCTGGCCCGATTGACTCCGGATACCTGTACTCCGGTCCCCACGGAAATCCCACCAATTTTCAGTGGTTTATTGGAAGTAAGCTCAGCCGTTTGCCGGCTGTAATCCTCGTCGGAAGCATTTGCTATGTTGTGGGAGATAACGTCAATAGCCCGTCGGTTGGCCAGAGTTCCGGACAGAGCGTTATCTAATGATAAAAAACCGCCCATTTCTAAATCGCCTCGTCAATCATCATCGGTGAATTAATTCGTTCCTGTTTTTCCTGTCGATCCCTCCCGTACCTCTCGTCCTTGTTCTCATCGGACATCGCGTCGAATAATTCGTCGTAAACATCCAGGCGATTTTCAAGCAGGAGTATATTTTCCCGTGTGACCGACTGCAGTTCACGAGTAGCGGTTTCGAGTTCCTGTCGAACATCACGTAGTTCATCTCGATATCGCTCCGGTACTTCATCAATCACCTGTTCCATGCTTAATTCAAGTCGCTCGACGTCAGTATCCAGTATGTTTTGCCACAACTCTTCCGTTTGGTCGCGCTGTTTTTGAATCTGGCCACTCAGAGCCGACTCAGCTTCGTTAATTTCCTCGAGTCGATCGATATCCCTCTCCATAAGTGCATCCTGTTTTTTTCGGGCGGCGGTAACAAGTTTTTCAAAGTTGCTCGTAATTTGCTCCAACAGCTGGAGAAGTTCTTTGGTGGGGGGCGCCATGAATTTGACCTCCATGCAATGATTGGTTCTCATTCATTAAATTCGACCGAATCCCGGAGGAACTTGAGTGGTTTAAATGAATAAAATGAAAATTAAGGAAGGAAATGCTTCAAAACATTTTACACGGCTCGAGCAAGAACGACGGCTCCGATTTTTGACGGATTTTGTTTTTTAATGACTTCACCGGCCATTTGCAGAGTGGAACCTGTGGTATAAATATCATCCACCAGAAGTATTGATTGATTTGTCACTTTCGTTTCCGAAGTGTCCAGGGAGAACGCTCCATCCAGGTTATTCATACGTTCTTCTCGAGACAATGACGATTGAGGCGGAGTGTGTCGGTCTTTCCGTAACAAGGATACAAGCGTACTATCCAGGTATTGACTAACAATTTCCGCCAGTTGTACCGTTTGATTGAACCCTCGTTCATTGAATCGTCTTGGATGCATCGGCAGAGGGGCGACGACATCCCACCCCTCCTCCAGGTAGGATTCCGTTGCCTGCTTGAGTTGCTCACCAAGCCAGGTCCCCCATTGCGGATTACCATCAAACTTCCAGTGCTCGATGATGGAATCCATCGGCTCTTCGTAAGTAAAACCAGCCACCGTTCGATGTAACACCCGTTCCTCAGTTCGACAACGACCACACACAACGGAGTCTTCGGGTTCTTTGGTGGGGGTTTCATTCATGGGTTTACTACATAGATAACAGTGGGGATTGGAAAGTTCGGGAAGGGCGTGACGGTTCAGCGAACAAATGGGGGCCTCGTAATGAGTCGTAGAAATCCACCGACTACATAAAAAACAATACACGGGAAACAATAAATCCATGGTTCCCTTCCATAGTTGTTTACCCATGTTACGGAGCAATACGATATAGCCCTTTGATCAATTTCCGGGGCCGGTCGTCGAGTTTTTCGTCCCCCGGGAAGTTACGCTGAGTGACAAAAACAGCACGATTGGACTGTTTCGCCCGATGGATAAGGTGCACCCAGTCTTCAGTAGGGCCGAGTACAATAAAATCCGTTTGTTTGAATGAATTATTCTCGAGTTGATGGTAACGAAGCGGGGTATAACTTCCCCAGCCCGTTAAAATAATTCCACCGGATACAGTATCTTCAACCTTGTGAACATATCGGTTGTATCCACTATAACTTCTCCAGTCATATCGAATTTCGGGAACCAAAAATGACATTGCAACAAGTGAACCAATCATTCC
>JBDGPJ010000161.1:480-7224 GCA_042219695.1 bacterium | reverse complement strand
CCCCTTACTGGAACCTCGATCCGGACCAGTTCACCTACACGCCACAAAAAGTTCACGTCGTACGTCTTGAGATGCCGGAGCAACACACCCTGGGGGCGCGGGTTCTATACCTTGACGCCGATACCTGGCGCAAACTGGGACAGGACGCCTACGACAAGCAGGGGAACCTCCTTCAGCAGATTGAGGGAATGTTCCGAAACTACGGTAATGGAGGAACGATCGGTCCCGTCGTTAGCTACAGCGCCGCCATCAACTTCCGAAAAGACCGGGCCACAAGTCTCGCCCACGTCGAATCCTACCTTAATTGGCAGGACGTTCAGCCCTCCGATATTTCGCTCGAACAACTGCGCAAGGGACGTCCCTACCGCCCGTAGTGTTCCTCTTTAACGACCATCTACTACCAACTATCCACTATCGACTAACAACCCCCCCAAAATCCCATACCAAACCCCTACTACACATTCCGTTCACACTGCCCTACCTTTTTATCAAGTAGAGAGGATTCGATATCGGTTCAGCATCCCTCGGTGAGTGATTCGGCAAAAATTCCTCTTGAACGGGGGCTTCGATCAAAATTCATCTCCTTGGAGGTCGAGGAATTAACGATGGACCAGGTTTCCTGCCAGGTGGAGGCACCGAATGACGTAAAGACGTTTCTGAAGGAAGAAAATATCCCGGAGTTCCATCGGGAAAATGAAGATACGCTTGTATCCGTTTTTACTCACCGGGTGGACAAAGATTATATATCGGATCTTTCGTCCGCGGTGCGGGATCTTGTACCCGGTGCGCGTACGCTCGTGGCAACAACCGCGGGCGAAATTCTCAAGGGAGATACCGTGACCAATCAAACCGTGATGACCGTCACGTCGTTTGAATCCACCAGCGTTGTACCGGTGCCCGTGTCCTGCGAACCGGGGGAGGAAAACCGGGCGGGGGAACGGTTACGGCGGGAACTGGATTCGATCTCCCCGTCCGCCGTGTTCCTGTTTTCGACACCCATGCGAATAAACGTAAATCGGTTGATTCGTTCCATGACCGAAGAACCGTACAATTACGATATCGTTGGAGGGGGAGCGGGGAATTACGCCATGAACGGATCACTGCTCGGATGCGGAGACTCCATCGTGGATTCCGGTGTGGTTGCCGTCGGGCTGGTTGGCGATGAAATCGAATTGAAAAAAGAAACATTCGTGGGCTGGAACTCCATGAGTAAGAAGATGACCGTGACGGAGGTTGACGGTCAGAGTGTGGTATCGATCAACGATGAACCGGCCGTGAATATTTACAGAAATTACCTTGATATTGGGGACGGTGAGGAATTTTTCTCCAATGCCCTCGGGTTTCCCATGCTGAGTGAACGTGAAGACGATATGCTGGCGCGCGTACCACACGACGTGGGGGACAACGGTGAGCTTAAGTTCATTACTGATTTTGATGAAGGAGAGGAGTTTCAAATCGGGTTCGTTGAACCTAGAACGATCCAGACACGCTTGATGGAGATTGTAGACGAGTTTAAATCGTTTGAGGCTGAATCCATTTTCTTATTCACCTGTGGCTGTCGCCGTTTTGCATTGCTGGATGACGTTGAATTAGAAACCAGCGTGTTTTCGGAAATTGCTCCCGTCTCCGGCTTCTATACCGTGGGGGAATACTGCAGTAACGGAAAATCACTTGTCCAGCGTAACCTCACGTTTACGGCCGTTGCACTTCGTGAAGGAGCAGAAGTACATTCCGATAATGGAGGGGCTGAGGACAGTTTCGATGCCCCCCTGAATTTTGAGAACGGAGAATCACAGTCGAATGATGACCTCTTTTTCGGCTCCCACACGGAAGTCATCGACCGCTTGCTATATTTTATTGACACGTTAAACGAAGAATTACAGGAAAAAAACCGGGCGCTGGAAAAACGGGCTGAACAATTGAAAGAGAAAAATGAGGAACTATACGAAATTTCCCGGACCGACAGCCTGACCGACCTGTACAATCGAAAAGAACTGGACAACGTGCTACGGCAGGAAATGAAACGTTACAGGCGCACCGGGACTCCATTCGGTGTCATCTTGATGGACATGGACCATTTCAAGCAGTTGAATGACACCTTCGGTCACCAGGTCGGTGATGGCGTGTTAAAGGAGTTTGCCGGGCTTCTCAGGTCCCGGGTTCGAGAGACGGACACGGCCGGACGATGGGGGGGAGAGGAATTTCTCTTGGTAGCCCCCGATACAGACCTGGAGGGTGTTAGGGAGCTGACGGAGACCGCCCGGAAATTGGTTGATAACCATGATTTCCCGGTGGAGCGGGACGTCACGATCAGTGTGGGTTCAACGGTGTCAGCTCCGGGGGACACTATCGAGGACATGGTCGCCCGCGCCGACCAGGCTCTTTACGAGGCGAAGGACAACGGACGCAATCTCGTTGAAGTGAATCCACCGAGTAAAAAATCTCACGAATTCGTGGATGAATGAATCCTGGCCGGTGCTATAAAGCCAAACAACAAAAGCGCCAACAGCTGAATGTTGACCGCTGAGGGCTGAGTGTTAATTGTTTCAATCCAATCAGCCGGCATACTTCAAATATTGGGTGAACCTTAGCCCGCTTAACTCATGAAGCTTATGAATTAAGCGCCTGAAAGTCAGCCCGGCCCTTTATGTAAAAAGAGCCGGGTTAACTCAGCTGGTAATGGCCGTTTTCACGGCCATTAAAGACTGTACGGCGAATCGGAATATTCAGACAGTTTTTCTGTCATACAAATTCCGGTTTAATGTGGTCAAAGAATCCTGCTATATTTGGTATATGATAGGCAACCCCCTTAAAATCCCATGCCCATCCCCTACTACACAATACGTTTGCGCTTCCTTAACGTTCTTGTTAGCAAGTTTTAAGAGGATTCACCCCCTGAAGCTCATGGCCATTTCATCCCTCAACGAATCGGTCGGGGGGTGAATCCTTCTAATTGAGTTGGTGTTTATTGATGTCAATTTTCACTACGTGTTTCCAAAAATGAATTATCAACAAATCATGCTTGAAGGAGAACCAATCAAGAATGAACTCGCCGAATTCGCAGGGGAATGAATTTCAGGGAGAAACGTCGGGCAGTGACAGGGGGGAAAAACACTCAAAAGCTAATTCCTTACGTCGTCAACTCGAGAAAAAGGAACGTGAGTGTGAGCAACTGCGTGAACAGCTCGAGAAGCAACGTGACCGTTTGAACGACAAGAAACGCGCCCTGGATGAGCTGATGAAACAGATTGGTGAAACCGGGGGCGATCCGGGAAGCGATCTTCGATCCACCATTCAGCAGGATGTTCTTCCCCTCCTTCGTGAACTCGTGAAACAGGTCGAGGATTACAACACACCCATCGTGGAAACCGTCATCCACGAATTGGAGCAGGAATCGGAACCGCTCCGAAATATGCTGGGGCCCCATGGCGCCGAGTTGACCTCGCGCCAGACCACGATCTGTAACATGGTACGCCAGGGAATGTCCTCGAAAGAGATTGCCGAAGCCCTCGACATTAAACCCAGTACGGTCAAGTGGCACCGAAGTCAAATCCGCGACGAACTTGACCTCGTCAACGAGGACGTAACCCTGGAAGCCTACCTCAGGAAGGAATCACGGTCCTCGGAACGGGGACAAAGCTAACCGGCACTGAGCACCTTCTTCAACGCCCAACGACCCTCCCGAGCACCATCTACAATCAACTAACCACCAATAACGACCAATTACTTACTATCGACGATCCACTATCTAACATCTACTAACAACTATCCACTGGTTTCCCGCATTACCAATAACTGTTAACCAGAAACGAGAAACTCAAAGCTCGCAACTCCCAACTCGTAACTCGCAACTCGCCTGGCGCGTAACTCCGAGCGAGTCATTTTCTACTTACGAATTGGAATATCGGTTCAAATAAGCCCCGGGTGGTATAACCTTCGTCTGCCGGATGGTTTCCCCGAACCATTGTCCAAAATCTTGCTTGTCACCGGTGATCAAATGCGTCGCATTGGCGTACAAAGCCGCTGATAGAACGGGACGATCTTTTTTCGGAATGTCAACGGGCAGGGTGATTTGCTCTTCGGAGGGAGTCGGAACCATTTCAACCTCTTCAATGTTCGAGTGCAAGTATTCAAGTTGCTCCTCGTTTTCCAGGTTCCGGCGGGCTTCGGCTACCGCGTACTCGGAGGACAGCAGGATGGCGTGTTCAATCGTCCACAGCTGGTTGAGACTTGACTCCGGCATGTAGGCAATGGAAAAGAAAATATTCGCGTCCAGAAACAATCGATCCGTCATGAGTCCGGTGCGTCGTGAGGAATATCATCCGGTTTCAATCCAAGGTTCTTCACTTTTTGTCGTGCTTCTTCGTAATCACTCTTCGTGACGGCATTGTTCAATAGAAACTCCGCTTTTCGCTCGGGGGAATACGTCTCAACGGGAACCGTTTCCGCCGGTTTGACGAGGATCCCCTCGTCCGTTTCCTCAATCAGGACCGTTTGACCTTCTTCAAGACCAAATCGTTCCCGTAAATCCGATGGAATCACGAATGTACCACGCTTTCCAATCTTTCGAACAACCATTGAAAAACCTCCTATAGTCTGACCCTGTAGCAATCCTTAACATTCATTGAGGATGATAGGATCACTTTGACTAACTTTTCTTTTGTGAGAAGAAAAGTTGCTTCGCGGGCACCAGAAGGTGCTAAGCAAAAGAAACCTAATTTTCATACAGGTTTTTGATCTCAACTTTTTCTCGTAAAAAAAGTTGAGCGAATTCTAATCCTCGGTGCGAACACGATGTTCGTCAGAATGAACGTTTCAAAGTGATTCGAGTAGCAAGTGTATCGCCCGTACAAGGAAAATCACTAAAAGTCTGATAGTCTGAATGTCTGATATTCATATCATACAACTATACCAGACTTTGGGAGGGATTCTCAATGAATGACCAGCGGGGTCTTCAATGTCCGGCTGTAAGGCCGTGGATGAATTCCGGGGGGAACCCCAGCCCCTCAATCGGGGTGAAATAGCCAGGGTGTTATACTGTGAACCTTTGGCCTTAGGACATCACGATGGTTCAAGTTTACAAACGAGTTCGTAACTTCGACCCGGTTGAGTGCGGGGTTGAAGCTGATACCACGGGCGTACGTCCGTGGAGTGATTTCATGAATCGTTCTCCGTAATGTCATTTTCCAGGGCTTCGACGTCGGCTTTATCACGGGTTCTACCGGTATTTTTCTTATTTTTGATCAGTTGTTCACGCGCGATTACGGGAATTGTTTCTTCAATCGTTTCAAACGAGACACGGTGTTCCCAGCACTGATTAAATGTGACACCATCAATTATACTCAAAAAATCGATTACATTGGTTCCTTCTCCAACAAAAAATGCCTCGATCTCCATCAAGTCATCACGGGTTCGTACTGTGCTGAACTCACCATCCGTAAAGGCATCAAGTGCTCGAATTAAGCGGTCAATGTTTGGACGAGATTGTTCAAAAAATATATCCAAATCCTCCGAGGCCCTGGGATACCCATGATAAGCCACGGCCAGCGCTCCCACTACAAGGTATCGCACATCGTGATTGTTCAGTTCGGTAATCATTTGTTTCTGGAAGGGAGTGAGATATTCATTCAAATCGGTCATAGGTAATAAACTTTATCTTCATCGTTAAACCGCACGGGTATTCCTGTTTCCTTGTAGGGATTATTGATAGCTTCGCTGACATTATTTAATTGCCCATAGATTTTGAGTCGTTCAAGAGGCTCCATTTGATGACGACGATGCTGATGGAATTGATCCATCTCTTCCAGGGATTCAAACGTCCGAATTTCCATCTTGTTTCTCCAATATGACAAAAATATCAGAACACTTTACACATATTATACAAGATTTCTGATTAATAATCGAATGTGTACATGGGGTGAGGGGTTAGTCGAAAAAAACGAAAAATCAAAAATGGAATATGATTAAAAATTGTGGTCCGATAATATTCATTTTCCCGTTGCGCACGGAATGAATGAACGATGTTTGATCTATTCTATTCGATCGTCCGTGTAACAGTGTAACCAGAAACCAGGAACGAGAAACTCTCAACCAGCAACTCCCAACTCCCAACTCGAAACTCGCCATGCGCAAAATCGCCCACTCCCACCATCAACTATCCACTACTTACTCTCTAAACCCTATCCGAAAAGTCTTCTCTCCCCCGGTGGACGCATTTCGCAGGATCGTGAAATGCGACAGCTTCGCTGGCCGAAGGCCGACAACACCCGGACGTATCAAGTCCGAGAAAAAAAGAGAGGGGGATGGCTTTGAATCACCGATTAACCCGTGAATGTCGAACCAACGAACCAATTTCTCCCCCTCCTCTAAAACCCTTTTGACCGGCGGTGTTGAACAATAAATCCTTGCCCTTTTTTCTGACGCTCCGGCGTTCCGCCTTTACGTAGTAAAGGTGGAACGTGGGTTTAATTTGTTTAAAATTCCAATGATAGCTACGTTTAATAGCTATAATTCAAGTTGTTATAAAGTAATTGGAAAAATTTGGCAATTTATTTTAAAGTAAATGTAATGATAGCTATATAATATAGCTATTACTTCATTCAAATTGAAGTGAGTATACATGAATGTAAAAGAGTTTTTTGCCCGGCATCCGGTTTTCACGCGTCATGAGTTTGAAAATTATGTGAACCGGAACGAGGAGCGCAGCCCCTGGACGATCAAGAATATGCTGGCCCAGCACATGGA
>JBDGPJ010000161.1:0-470 GCA_042219695.1 bacterium | reverse complement strand
GCGACCCCGGGCGCGACCGACCCCGGCGGAGCGTACGAGGCCGTCGTCGAGTCCGGCTATCCGGTCTCGACGGGAGCGTTGTCCGAACGGGTCGACTGGGACGAGTTCGCCAGGGTCTTTTTTACGTGGTGCCGGAGGATCATGAGCCAGAAACGTTCCCGGCTGATCCATATTTAATTGCGTCAAAAGTGCGCGACGATTCCGTGATTGGTTACCATTCGGCTCTGCAACTGCACGGTCACGCACATTTTGTCCATCACCGTTTTTTATATTTGACCCATGATCCACCGCGTCCGTTTTCCCATCGAGGAAATGAATTCAAAGCGGTGAAGTATCCGGCTTCTTTGCGGAAAGAAAATCAAGAATCGATGCTGGTGGAGTCAATGGATCGTCAGGGACTCGACGTGAACGTCACCAGCCTGGAGCGGACCCTGGTGGATGTTTTAAGCCGGCCAGAACTGGCCGGGGGT